>JBJELB010000099.1:0-5489 GCA_051878935.1 Lachnospiraceae bacterium
CGGATTTGCGGTTTCCTACCCCCGGACAGCAAGGACACGAACGCCGGATTATTCATACTTATTCTTTATTTGCAAATTGCTATGGCGGTATCATTATTTTGTAGTCAAAGAAGAAAAGAGCCTGGCAAGTGGTATAAAGGCATCAAAGTTTGAGAGTAAGGGCAGTTCAAAAGTCGAAATTCTGTTGAAAGATGTTGAAATAGCTTCTGTGGATGATCAGGATATTTTTGATGAATATGAAAGACTCACCACGAAGGACTGGAATCTGTTTCAGGAGGGCATGTTAAAAGCTGTATGCTGGAAAATGCATGACAGGACATGCATTCTTTTTGTGTTTCATCACCTGCTCTCTGACGGAAGGGCAGCGCTTGGTCTGGCATCGGAATTTGCACAACTGTATGTTGACGGAAAGTGGCGTGAGCCGGTCCCGGAACAGCTTATCTCTTCGAGTAGTGACCTTCCATCAGGATGTAAACTTCCGTTTATCAGCAGAATGCTTATCAATCAATGCAATAAGGATTGGGTAAAGGAAAATCATACTGTTACTTATGATGAATATCATAGCTTTTTGAAAAACGACCATACATCACACGCTGTCTACCGATATGAGAAAGATGCAATGAAGAAGCTTGTTTCGGATTGCAAAGAGAACGGTGTTTCCGTGAATGATTATCTTTTGGCAAAAATGTTTATTGAGGAACATACGAAAAAGATAATCATTGCTCAGGATCTTCGGGATAGATTAGCTTGTTACCGAGATGGCGCTTTGGGAAATTATTCCACAGCATTCAGTGTCGTTCACAAAGTAAAAAGTAATGATGTTTTTCTGGAAGCGAAAAAGATCCATAAAGTTGTCTTAAGGGCTATGTGTAATGCACAAAAGGCCATGTTTATTCCTCCGGCATCTCCTGCTGTGAAGAAAATACTTGGAGTCCTTACAGTGAATGGACAGATGGTTATCTGTTCCAGAGAGCGGGAATGATATTCTTACATATGTAGATGATAAGTTTGTGGGATTGTGAAGGGAGATTGCACTATGTTAAATATAATCCGTTGGATAGTGGTACTGATCATTGCTTATTTTGCAGGTAAGCTGATGAATAGAATTAAGATGCCGGCCATACTGGGATGGCTGATTGTGGGAATGATATTTGGTCCACATGCTGTTGCCATATTACCACAGAGTGTTCTGGAAGAAGAGTGGTACAAAATTATTATTATGTGGATGCAATGTGCCTTTGGATTGATGCTTGGTACGGAATTGATATTGAAAAAACTTAAAAACTATGGAAAAGCGTTGATTGTTACTACACTATCTCAGTCGCTTGGTACTTTTTTTCTTGTCAGTATTGTGTTTGGAGTGGTATTTTTGTTGACAGATGTGCCTGTTTACCTTGCTTTTGTGTTTGGAGGGATCGCTCTGGCAACGGCTCCTGCACCGGCTCTGTCGATTGTGAATGAGTTTCATACAAAGGGTCCGGTGACGGATACACTTTTGCCTATGGCTGTATTGGATGATGTTGTAGGAATTGTTGTTTTCTTTACGGTGAATTCCTTCGTAACACGAAGTGCTTCTGAAGGTTCCGTTCCCTTGTATATGATTCCCGTGATGATTGTTCTGCCGGTAATCATTGGCGGAATTGTGGGATTCCCTGTCGGATTGTTTTTGAAACGGGCGAATGGCAAGGCACGGACGTTATGTTATCTCGTTGTAGGAATCACGCTAACGGCATTGATCGGCTGGGTGTTGAATACTTTCGTTTTTTCGGGTATTACACTGAACTATATGCTGATGGGAGTATCGTTTTCCGCTGTTTTTGCAAATATGGTAGAGGAGGAAAGACTGAAGGAAATAACAGATTGGTTCCATCCTATTCTGGGTATCAGTCTGCTGGCAGCCATTGTTGACCTGGGAGCACCGCTTGATTATCATTTGATTCTGGGAGCTGGTTTCTATACCTTTCTTTATATTGCATCGAGGGCTGCCGGGAAATACTTTGGAGCAAGAATCGGTGCGAATGCCATGAAAATGCCGGATACTGTCAGGAAATATCTTGGGCTGACATTGCTTCCGCATTCAGGCGTATCGCTTGTATTTACAGGAATTATTTGTTCCGCGCTATCGGCATCCCAGCCGGCATTAGCGGCTATTGTACAAGGTACGATTGCCGCTGCGGCAGTAATCAATGAGGTTATCGCAGTCCTTGCTGCCAAGAAAGGCTTTGAACTTGCCGGAGAGTGCACGTGTTATCATTAATTGTTAAAGTTTATTATGTAGAAGATCCTTTGGGAGGAACATTCTCTCAAAAGGGTCTTTTTTTATGTCAATATGTGCTGAATATTCCTTGCGTTATCAGCGCTGAAAAGGTATAATAAGTGTCAGGAGAGAAGGGGTTTTATAGTACATATTATCTAATGGGAGGTGTGGTGTTGCGTGAACGTATCACAACAGAGTTTTGCCAAAAGAGTGGCAATTGATTTTAAACGCAATAAGTGGAAATATTTCATTGTATTGCCGGTACTTATCTACATATTGATTTTTTGTTATAAGCCCATGTACGGAATTATCATTGCGTTTAAAGACTATCGGCCCGCTATGGGAATTTCAGCAAGCCCCTGGGTGGGGTTGAAGCATTTTAAGGCTTTTTTTTCAGATGTGAACTTTTGGAGAGTATTAAAAAATACATTGCGTATTAGCATCTCTACCATTGTTTTCGGATTTCCGGCACCGATTTTGCTGGCGTTGATGATTAATGAAGTGAAAAATACAAAATTCAAAAAGGTGATACAGACAGTAACCTATCTGCCGCATTTTGTGGCAATTGTAATCATCTGCGGTATGATTCGTGAATTTTGTTTATCGGATGGATTGTTCAATGTCATTATTGAATTTTTCGGGGGCACTCCGAGTTCTCTGCTGCAAAAACCGGAACTGTTTGTGCCAATATATGTTCTGTCTGATATCTGGCAGGGAATAGGATGGAATTCGATTATTTATCTGGCGGCTATCTCCGGCATTGATCAGGAACAATATGAAGCAGCAAGGGTTGATGGTGCAGGAAGGCTTCAGCAGATCATCCATATTACCTTACCGGGCATTATGCCGACGGTTGTGACGCTGTTGATATTAAGAATGGGAAGTATCTTAGGGGTTGGATACGAAAAGATATTATTGTTGTACAATCCAACAACATATAGTACAGCCGACGTCATTTCAACCTATGTATATCGAACCGGTTTGGTAGGAGCTCAATGGAGTTACTCCACAGCAGTGGGTCTCTTCAATTCCGTTGTTAATGTTATTGTATTAGTAGCAGCGAACAAGCTGAGCAAGAAATTCAGCGGAAGCGGATTGTTTTAGAAGGGAGGGCTGGTAATGAGGTTAAAAGAGAAAGAACAGACGGCAGTTCTCAAACCGAAAAAGAAGAAACGAACAAGAGAAGACGTGGTGATAGACAGCGTTAATTATATCCTGTTGATTGCATTGGCGATTGTGTGCTTCTATCCGTTTTGGTATATTCTATGCGCTGCATTCAGTGATAACTCCAGAATGCAGGCGTTTAAAGGGATTTTGTTATTGCCGCAGGGATTTGATGTGGGAGCGTTTAAATTAGCATTTTCGCATCCGTTGTTATTATCCGGTTATAAGAACATTTTGATTATTCTTGCGATTGCATTGCCATTGAACATCATTATGACGGTGTTTTGTGCTTATTTTATGGCATCCAAGGATATGATGTGGAAGAAGGTATTGATTCCACTATTCATGTTTACGATGTTCTTTGGTGGAGGCTTGATTCCGAGTTATTTGAATCAGAGAGATTTGGGACTATATAACAATCTCTGGGCATTAATTATTCCGGGATGCTTGTCCTTATATAATGCAATTATTTGTAAAACAGCCATCGAAACGATACCGGACAGTCTGGTAGAATCTGCGTACATAGATGGAGCGAATGATTTAACCATTTTGTTCCGAATTATTCTGCCGTTGATTAAGCCGACACTGGCTGTACTGGTATTGTATTATGGTGTGGGTCATTGGAACAGTTGGTTCCCGGCATCGATTTATATTAAAGATAATTCGTTGTTGCCATTACAGTCCGTATTACGAAGTATTCTGGTTGAGAATTCAGATATCTTAAATGCAACTTCTGCAGCAGCAGGAGATGTTCAGGTGGATTCCTTTGCAGAAACGATTAAATATGCAGCTATCATTATTTCTACAGTTCCAATTTTGATAATCTATCCATTGGTTCAGAAACATTTTACCAAGGGTGTTATGATTGGTGCCGTAAAAGGTTAAGGAGAGTATTTGTTATGAGAAAGAAAAAAATGATGAAGAAAATAATATCATTATCGGTGGCAAGTGCAATGCTTGCAACGATGATGACAGGATGTCTGGGTTCCAAAGAAGTTGTAAAGGATGAGAATACATTTACTATCTGGTCAAATTGTCTGGCACCGGAGTCGTCATTGACTGATTATACGGTATCTCCGTTTCATCAGAATCTGGCTGAGAAAGTCGGAAAGAATTTAGTATGGGAATTTCCGGTTTCAGGAACAGATGGAAATCAGGCGTTTAATTTGATGATTGCCGGTGGTGAATTGCCGGATATCATTATTCATAGTATCAGTGATCCACAGTCTTATATTGACCAGGGAATTATTCTTCCTTTGAATGAGTATCTTGAAAACGGTTCTATGCCAAATCTTAAAAAATTTTTAGAGGAACATCCGGATGTGGATAAAGCGATTAAGACAGATGAAGGTAACTATTATATGTTTCCATGGGTTCGTGGAGATGAGTCCTTAACGGTATTCCGCGGACCGGCTGTCCGTCAGGACTGGTTAGATGAGTGTGGATTAGATGTACCTGTTACAATCGAAGATTATGATAAAGTTGCCCGTGCTTTCAAAGAGAAATATGGTACTGTATTCTCTACGGTAGATGACTGGATAAATGAAGGCTTTGCAACAGGATTTGATGCTATCCGTGGATACTATCTGGATGATAGTGGAAAAGTACAATATGGACCTGTTGAAGAGAATTACCGTAAGTATTTGGAGTTTATGAATCAATGGTATGAAGATGGTATTTTAGATAAAGACCTCCCTTCTATTGATTCTGCAACATTGCAGAAAAAGGTTCTAAATAATGAAGTAGGTGTTACATTCACAAGCGGTAATACGATAAAGACATGGGAAGAAGAGCTGAACAAGCTTGGTTCTCCTGCAAAATGGGTTGGCACTTCTTATCCTAGAAAGGAAAAAGACGCTGTTGTGGAGTATTCACAGATGGACCCGTTGATTACCGGAAATGGTGCGATGGTTACAACTGCCTGTCATGATGTTGAAGGAGCACTTAAAATTCTGGATTGGGCATATGGAGAAGAAGGTCATTTGTTTTGGAATTTTGGTGTAGAAGGGGATACTTATACCATGGTAGATGGTGAGCCGGTCTATACCGATAAGATTTTGAAAGCTTC
>JBJELB010000100.1:0-27613 GCA_051878935.1 Lachnospiraceae bacterium
CCTGTTCCTGCTCCATCCAGTCCATAGTAGCAGTACCTTCATGAGTATCACCAATTTTATAGTTTACACCAGTATAATAAAGGATACGCTCTGTTAATGTAGTTTTACCTGCATCGATATGAGCCATGATACCAATATTTCTGGTTCTTTCCAATGGATATTCTCTTCCTGCCAAGGTTTTTTCCTCCTACTAAAATCTGTAATGTGCAAATGCTTTATTAGCCTCTGCCATCTTATGCATGTCTTCTTTTTTCTTAACAGATGCACCCGTATTATTTGCTGCATCCATGATTTCTTTTGCTAATCTTTCTTCCATTGTCTTCTCTCCTCTTTTACGAGAATACAATGTAATCCAACGAAGCGCTAACGCCTGTCTTCTGTCCGGACGAACATCGATAGGTACCTGATAAGTTGCTCCACCAATTCTTCTAGCCTTTACTTCCAGTACAGGCATGATATTGTTCATGGCTTCATCAAATACTTCTAATGCGTCTTTGCCTGTCTCAGCAGCAACGCGTTCGAATGCGCCGTATACAATTTTCTGAGCAATTCCTTTTTTACCGTCCAACATAATGTTGTTAATTAATTTTGTAACAACCTTGCTGTTGTACATAGGATCTGCCAATACATCTCTTTTTGTAATATGTCCTTTACGTGGCACGTTACTTCCCTCCTTAAAATGATTTAATTCATAGGTACTCACAAGTTAATTAACACTGTGTATAGCGTCATTGTCAGGACTTGATCTATTTCTTCTCAACCAGAAAAAATGCAGTTCCAACATTTACTATAACTGTGAATCAATAATGACCTTATTTCTTAGGTCTCTTAGCGCCGTATTTAGAACGGGCCTGACGTCTGTTTGCAACACCTGCTGTATCAAGTGTTCCACGAACGATGTGGTAACGGGTACCTGGAAGGTCCTTAACACGACCACCACGGATCAATACTACACTATGCTCCTGAAGGTTGTGACCTTCACCCGGAATATAGCTTGTTACCTCAATACCGTTAGAAAGACGAACTCTGGCAATCTTACGAAGCGCTGAGTTAGGCTTCTTAGGAGTTGCTGTTTTAACTGCTGTACAAACACCTCTTTTCTGAGGAGCACTTGCATCAGTTGTTTTCTTCTTAAGAGAGTTGAATCCCTTCTGAAGAGCTGGTGCTGTAGATTTTTTCTGTACGCTCTGTCTTCCTTTTCTTACTAACTGGTTAAATGTTGGCATTATTTTCACCTCCTGCAATTTATTCTGGCTGCGTAAATCTATATTCATGCACACAAAAAAGTGCATAAAACAACGCATGCTGAATTATCATAATACCCGGCATGCGTTTTGTCAAGAAATATTTTGAAAATTCCACACCGTGGGCTCGGGCTTTGCAGGCACCCCTGCGGTGAGATTTGTCTTTTCGCAGACACGCAGATTTTTAGAAAGACACGCACTTCGCTGAGAGCACACAGACGCGCCGGAAACACTGCTTGAGTCAACCGCTTGTGATTTCAATATCTTTTTCAGGACGCTCTCGCTCCGGTTGAAAGCCGTAGCGAGAGCGTCCTGAAAAAGATATATGAAATACAGCGGCTTGACGAGTTTGTTGAGAGGCGCGTCAATCAAACGTGATAGAAGCGAAGTGCCTTGTCTTTCTTAAATCTGAAAACAGTGCAAGAAAAACAAATCCCACCGCAGGGGCACTTGCAAAGCCCAAGCTACGGCGGGAAATTTTTAAAATAGAATATTTGATAAGTTTGTGATTCCGTCCATAATCAGGTTTGTATTATATGCCCAACTCAAATACTTGCTTTGTTCGATGTAACCCAGCAAGGTCTGTCCCCAGGACGTACTTCCCATAATATTGATGACCAGAAACAGCAGCCATACTACAACCACAGCCTCCAGGCCCCCTAACAATAAGCCGCCTAGTTTGTTCATACCATGTATAATCGGGAGTTCCGCAATCATATCTACAAAGCACATCAATAGTTTCAACAGAACAAATGCGATGATATAAGTTAAGAGAAATGCTGCACTGTTGCAGGCAATGACAGCAAGATATTTGGCAATATAACCGTTGAATGTCTTAACATTCAATGCTTCATACATTTCCTCATTGTTATTATCCAGCAGCCCCTTTACCAGCGTATCCGGCAGCTTCAGTTCATTAATCTGTTCCATCTGCCTGTTACGTTTCTTCACATTTTTCTCCGTATCAATCTTTAGCGCAGAGGCAATCTGTTTTTCCACTGCCTGATTCAGGCTGGTATATTGATTCAACGTTTTTCCTACATAATGATAACACATCATGGCAATGATCAGGGCTATCGCTGCTGTACCAAAAGATAACACCATACGCAGAAGGCCTTTCCTCAATCCATTGATAAGAAAGAAAAGTACAATAACTGCCATGACTCCTTCAAATATATGTACATTCGTCATTTTATCCCCCCTATTTTAGTTTGATAAGATTCGTCTCGCTCTCTCCCATTACATAATACTGATTCTTCTTTGCCGCTGGTACAACATCGCGGATACCTCCTTCAAAGGATGTATGAAAAATCTGTTTTCCTGTAAGGGTATATATGGTAAAATCGTAATCCCCAATAAATAAAATGCGTTTCCCATCAAACTTTATCTTATGATAGTTCGCAGCCGTCGGCATAGAAATCAAACGGGTTCCTTCTGTATTGTATATCTGCAACAGATAATCGCCTTTTCCGTCTGTATTCGGATTTTTGCAGACAAATCCAAGAAACTTCTGATTATAAAACAGGCTGTTTATTTCTGTATCAAATAAAATCTCCGTCTCTGCACGGTCGCCCGGAATCTTTTTCATTTTATATAACAGAACCCGGTCGTCACCAAAGATAACAAATGTCTTTTTATCCAGAAACGAGACCTTTGGTACCAGCATATGATCGAATTGATATGTTTTTATCACATGATTATCCTGCCCCTTCTTGGAGTCAAAATCATAGATAGAAACTCTCGACTTTGTTGTAATCCCATTCATGCCAAAATAACTGATAATCAATCGTCTGGCATCCTCCGATAATGCCATGCTCATCGGATAGCCATAATCTGTGATACTGCTCTTGATCTCTACCAGCAGTTCCCCTTCTCTGTCGTACATCTGAATATAATTATCTGCATCGTTTGACGACAACACTGCCACGACTCCCTGTTTCGCAACCTGTACTTCCACAATCGGATAACGAATCGCATACGATTGCACCAGACCGTCTTCATTATAAAGGGCAACATCATTACCCTCTTTATCCGCTACGACAATGTATTGCCCCTGCAATGCAACCTCAGGATTTTTCATATCATATACATTCGCCCAGAGGACATCCCCCTTGCGATTCGAATAGCTGATACCGTCCTTACTGTATTTTATAATATGTTCCTCATCAGACAAATATTCTGCATCCCCCAGGTCTGACGACTTTTCCGTAGACAACACTTCATATTTATCATATTTTTTTATTCCTATTCCCGAAACCTGTATTCCCAACAGCAACACGATTACTGCTAATATAAGAACCGGTATCTTCATCTTACGTATATCTTCCGGATTAAATATATCTTTGATATCCATACACCGCATCTTCCCCTCTGTTTTTCTCCTATACGTGTTTTGATTATACTCCATTTTCTTTCCCGATTCTACTGTATTTTATTTTTTTGGTACAATTAGCTTCATTCCGGGCTGCAGCATCTTAACATCGCTGATATGATTTGCCTCAATCAGTTTTGACACATACTTTGTAGAATGGTATAGTTTCTTACTAATGGCAATCAATGTATCACCTTCTTCTACAATATATGTTTCCGGCAGTTCTCCCATCGTTTCAACCGTTTCCTCTGTCGTCTCCTCTGTCGTTGTTTTCTCCTTCTGCAATTTATTCTCTATCATTTGATTCTCCAGACTCACGCTTACCCTGGAAATGGATTCCTCCAATTGTTTCATTTTTGTATAATTGTTAAAGATCGTCAGACCAAACATAACAATCACAGCTGTACATAATGTACTGGCGAGATAAAACATACGGTTCTTCTGATTTTCCACAGCTTCCTTCTTATTTTGTATTTTAGATCGGTAGTTTTCCACAATAGAAAGGTCCTTTTTCACAACCGGCTGTTCTCTCTCTTCTTCCTTGATTCCCCATACCGGATGCTCAATCATAAAAGACTGCATGGCTGTATTCTTCGCAAAATAGATATAGTATCCCCTCTGTCTGTTTAAAGAACCGTTTTCATATAAATAGAAGACATCTTCTTCCTCAAGCGCATCCATGACAAACAGCATACGGTTATTATCCGGAAAATATGTCAGATGCTCTTCAATCATGTCTCTTCCCAATTCCGTAGAATATCCCGTTCTGCTCAGAAACCAGCCCACCATCTCCAGATGCGGGAAATACTGCTTTACATCCTGCATAAATGAATCACTTTGACACTCTGCAAAATCATCAATAGCGATTGCCCCACTTATGTATACAATCGTCGTTTCTCCTACCTGCTGATACTCACCAAACAATATGGCAGATGGTTTCGTCCCCTTCCCCATCTCCATACCTTCTCTTAAAGCTGTAGGCTTTGCCAGCTTACACAAATATGTATAAACATAATCTTCCAGATATATTTTTTTGTATTGTCCGGGCTGTCCGATTTGTCTGATATTTTTTGGCAGCCCCAGCGGAATAAGCTTACCCGGTCTGTCATTTTCGCTTCTATTGTACTTAATCTCTATCATCGCTACGCGCCTCCCTATGCCTGTTTTAAAAAATCATATCATGCTCACAGGGCATTATTTAGCGAAAAACGTTTGCTAAAACAATTTATTTTATCAATAGAAAAATCAGAAAGTACATACAATAGTAATTCAAAAATACCGTTTGCAGAGGTGAACTATGAAAGACTATTACTTTACGATGGAAGAAACACCCGCCACATTTGCCGATCAGTTATTCTGGCTTACCCGAAAAAAAAAGAAGCCTCATCAGCTTCTTCTCTTTTTATGCATCGGAACCGACCGGGCGACCGGAGACTGTCTCGGTCCTCTCATCGGTTATAAGCTAGAGCAATATCATCCCAGTAATTACGTCGTAGCCGGTTCTCTCTCCAACCCGGTACATGCAGGAAATCTCAGACAGTATATCTCCTCTATACAAAACAGTCATCTTGACCCTTTTATTATTGCCATTGATGCCTGCCTGGGCACACAAGACCATGTCGGCATGGTAACGCTCTCAGAACATGGGATTTATCCCGGACAGGGTGTGAGGAAATCACTTCCTGCCATAGGCCATCTATCCATTACCGGTATCGTAAACCGTTCTCCTTCTGCCGGCAGTACGCCGCATTCGTCCATGCAGACCATCCAAAACACCCGCTTATCCGTCGTCATGCAGCTTGCAGATTATATTACTGATGGAATCTCACAAGTATTCCATTAGTCCATCAACCCCGATATACCTCGATAGCTTCCTCCAATGTTGCAGCATCGCCTTCTTCCATAATCTGGATTAACAGGTCTATCTTTGATGGCTTTGCAAATTCTTTTCCGAGTACGGGTTCATATTCTGTCCTGATTTGTTCCGACAAGGCGGCTGCTTCAGCCGCTTTTCTTTTATATGCATCCTCCAGACTCTGCTGCTCCACACGCAGTCGGTTCAATCCTTCTTCTCTCTGACGACGCACCTCTTCTTCAATTCTGATTTTTGTTTCCTTCTGAAAATAATCCAATGCCGCTTCCTTTTCCTGCTCTATTCCTTTACGTTCCTTCAGGAGCTGCTTTCTTCTGTCGTCATACTCCGCTAATTCCGGATCAATGGTGTTTTTATCCTTCATAATGACATCCTTTGTCGTTGCCATATGACGACGGTTTGCATAGATTTTGTCTTTATATATGCGACCTTCTTTTAAAACATTTTTGTATTCTGCTTTCGTCAGATTTAAAACGACAATATAAACAAGCAGGATGAGCACATCCACAACACCAAAAATAACTGCATAATCAAATGCAGGATTCGTGGCATCCATCAAAAAAGAAACATATCCCGCAAGGCAGATCAAAGCCGGTAATCCTACCATTCCCGCAAGAATCAGCAGGAAAAGCAAACAGATTTCCCGTATGCCCTTCGTCATGAACAGAATATAATACCAGTCACTTCGACAGATATTCGGAACATGATTCTGTTTCAGCAATGCACAAAACTCTGCATGCAACGACTGATTTTGTTCCTTGATGCCTGCCGTTTCAATCTCAACACGTTCATTGATTTTTCGATTTTTCTTCTGATTGCGCTCATCACGCACCTGACGGAGCTTTTCATCCTGATTTGCCAGCTGCTGCTGGAATGAATTTTCTATTATTGCCTGTTCTTTTTGTATCGCTGCACTTATATCCTTTTCCAGATTTTTCTCTTCTGCCGCAATCTTTTTCTTTTGCTGTTTACACGTTGCATCAAGTTTTTCCAATTCTTTACTTTTTACAGTATAATCTGCATAGGCAAGCTTCATCTGCTTCATAAAATCCAATCCATGCATAGTATCACCATCCTTTTATCTTATCAAAATGAATCCATCAGCCGTTGAGCAATGGAAAAATAAATGAACAACGAACAACAATCCACAATCGTCGTGATCAACGGAGACGCCATAAGCGCCGGATCTGCATTACACTGTTTCGCAATCATCGGCAGCAGGCATCCTATTGTCTTCGCAACAACTACCGTAATCAGAAGACTGGCAACAACGGTCAGGCATATCATTTCTTTGCCCGGATAGCTGATTACCAGACGGACATAATTAATCAGTGCAAGTCCTCCTCCAATCAAAAGAGAAATGCGTAATTCTTTCCAAAGCACCTGAAGCCAGTCTTTCTTTGGATCTATTTCCTGAACTGCCATACCACGGATAATCATCGTGGACGTCTGTGAACCGGCATTTCCCCCTGTTCCCGTCAACATCGGTATGAACGTAACCAGCAGGGGAATACTTGCAAATACTGCCTCATAGTGATTCAGGATTTTTCCTGAAAGCATGGCAGAAATCATCAATACTAACAACCAAACAATACGCTGTCTGGCGAGTGTAAACACACTGCTTTTCAGATATGGTCTCTCACTCGGCTGAATCGCTGCCATTTTTTCAAAGTCCTCTGTCGTCTCTTCCTCCAGAACATCCACCGCATCGTCATAGGTTACCATACCAACCAGACGCTGTGCCTTGTCCACAATCGGCATTGCCAGAAAACCATATTTTGAGATCTGATTTACCACCTCTTCTTTATCATCTGTGGTATATGCAAAAATAACATCTTCTTCCATAATGTTTTCGATGATGTCTTCGTCTTCCGCAAACAACAAATCACGAAAAGACACAACACCGTCAAGAACGCCGGAAGCATCGGTTACATAACAGGTATACACCGTTTCTTTTCCCATACCATGGTTACGGATATACTCCATCGCCTTTGCCACCGTGTAGTTCCTTCGAATCGACAGATACTCTGCCGTCATAATGCTGCCGGCAGAATCTTCAGGATAGTTCAGAATCTGATTAATAATTTTTCTGGTGCCCGGTTTTGCATTACGCAAGACACGTTTCACCACCTTGTCCGGCAGCTCTTCTAACATATCTACAGCATCATCTGCTGCTAATTCTTCTATCAGCACAGATAATTCCATATCTGTGATACCTGCAATAATCTGTTCCTGAATCTCAGATGGCAGTTCAGAGAAGATGTCCGTTGAAACATCCTTTTTTAGCATGCGGAAAATGACGATTGCTTTATCCAGCGAGATTTCTTCCAGGAAATCCGCGATATCGACCTCATTCATATTATCAAGCTCACGCATCAGCTGCTGATATCTGCGTTCTTCCACTAATTGCAAAAGATATTCTTTCTTTTCCTCATTCATGACGAACCTCCTTTACAATGTAATTCCAAACAAAGCAGAGGCAATGGAAAAGTAGATAATCAATGCTCCTGCATCTACCAGTGTCGTAATAATCGGTGCCGCCATAACGGCCGGATCCTGTTTTAACGCTTTGGCAAGCACCGGAAGAATACATCCGATGACCTGTGCAATAAACACGCTCGCCCATACGCCCAGTGCTACAGCCAGACATATCGTAAGCTGACCATGATAAGAAATGCTGAGACGGAGAAAATTCACAACCGCCAGTGTTCCACCCACAAGTATACTTACACGAAATTCCTTCCACAAAATACGAAGCCAGTCCTTAGGCATCAGTTCTCCTACCGTCATACCACGTATAATCGTTGTCGACGTCTGTGAACCGGCATTACCGCCTGTTCCGGTAATCATGGTGATAAAAGAAACAAGCAGCGGCACCTGAGCAAAGGCTTCTTCAAATCTCGTAAGAATAGAACCGGTAATCATAGAAGAAAGCATCAGAATCAGCAGCCATCCAAACCGGTTTTTCACATGTGCAAACACACCTGTCTTCAGATAGGGTTTTTCTGAAGGAAGCATCGCTGCCATCCTCTCAAAGTCCTCGGTTGCTTCTTCTTCCATAACGTCCACGGCATCATCTACTGTAACGATACCCACCAGCCGGTTCTCATGATCCACAATCGGAAGTGCCAGGAAACCATATTTACTGATCTTTGCAGCGATTTCTTCCTTATCATCTGTTGTAACACCACAAATGACATCCGTATCCATCAGATCCCCAATCCTGGTATCCAGTTCTGCAAACATCAGGTCTTCAATGGAAACGACTCCTTCCAGTACCCTCCACGAGTCTGTAACATAGCACATATAAACCGTTTCTTTTTCCAGACTGGTATTTCGGATATAAGCAATCGCCTGCGAAACTGTCATATCCTTCTTTAAATGAACGAACTCTGCCGTCATGATACTTCCTGCAGAATCCTCCGGATAGTTTAAAAACTGGTTAATCAGGCGTCGTGTATTCGGATTCGCATTTCTCAATACACGTTTCACAACATGAGCCGGAAGCTCTTCGAGCATATCAACCGCATCATCCACATATAAATCCTCAACAAGCAGAGATAATTCCTGGTCCGTAACAGAAGAAATAATCCTCTCCTGCATTTCCGGAGACAACTCAGAAAAAACATCGGTTGAGATATCTTTTTTCAACATACGGTACAAAACAACCGCACTGTTAAAAGGAAGTTCTTCCAAGACTTCCGCAATGTCTACAACATTCATATCTTCCATGACGTTCATAATCTGATGATATTGTTTCCCTTCCAGCAATGCTCCGATTGCCTCTGAACGTTCATTCTGCATCTGTCTTTTCTCCTTCCTATTTTTCTGGCATAAGAGTATTATACATCCTGCTGCTTACTTTTCAGTCTCCGGTTGACCACCCTTTCAAACAGCATCTGGATAATCGCAAGAATCGGCACGCCAAGGAACATACCCAGCACACCCGCAAATGCTCCGCCAATCGTAATGGCAAACAGGATGCCGATCGGACGAACCCCTGTGGAATCTCCCAATATTTTCGGGCCAATCACGATGCCATCCAATTGCTGCAACACAAGAATCAGAACAACAAAACCAATCATCTTATACGGACTGACCATCAGGATAATCACAGCACTCGGGATAGCGCCGATGAATGGTCCAAAATAAGGAATCATGTTCGTAATGCCAACAATCACACTTACCAGAACCGCATATGGCATATTAAATATCAGCATAAAGATAAAACAAAGTATCCCGATAATAAGAGAGTCAATTGCCTTTCCGATGAAATAACTGCCCAAAATTCTATGACAGGCACGGATATCATATTTAATATCCTTTGCGTGACTCTCACTAAAAAATGCATCAATCACTCTTCTTACAGATTCTATAATAATTCCCTTGTCCCAGATCAGGTAAACAGAAATCACCACGGCGATGATGAAATTGATTGCACCTTTGACAACAGACACGGACAAAGCATAAAACTTCGGAACCAGATCGGCAATCATCTGTGTAACTTCCTGAAATACATTTGGCAGATTCGTATTTAACCAATTCCGCAAATCCGTATTATCCTGAATAAACTCATTATGATTTACAAAATTAGTGACCCATCGATTAATAGATGTATAAAAAGGAGCAATCTGATCTAACAAATCCAACAAGCTGTCTACAATTTGAGGGATTACATAAAACAGACACCAGATAATCATCCCAAATACAATAAGATACGCTATCATAATCGACAGAATCTGTCTTATCCTTGGATTGCTCTTTAACACTGAAATTCTGGTAAGTACACGGTTATAGAACCACTTATTAAGCGGGTCAATCATGTATGCCAGAATAAATCCCCATATAAAAGGAGACAATGTCGCCACCAAATGTTCCAGCATCGCCTTCGTGTCTTCCCATCCCATAATCAGACGAATCATCACAACACTGATCAAAATAACGATGATAGCGTAAATTGAAATCGTAAAATATTTTTTATTGGACTCAAACTTATTATTGCTCTTTTTCAAAGCGGTGTTGCCTCCTTATTCTAATCTGCTAGTGATTATTATAGATATAATTTTATTATAAAACAAGGGATTTTAAAAATAATACTTGATTTTTAGAATTCGTTGTTATATAATCACTTTTGTGTCACGGTAACACGTAATTCTTATGCGCCTTTAGCTCAGTTGGTAGAGCACCTGACTCTTAATCAGGGTGTCTGGGGTTCGAGCCCCCAAAGGCGTACTTCAAAGGTCATAAGCTTAGCGGTCAGATCGCGGGTTTGTGGCTTTTTTCTTATTATTCAATGTCTTCTTTACACTATCAGCAGACGATATCAGATTTGTAATGGTTTCTGCGATATTTCTGTGATGATATTGATATGCTTTCAGCTTACGTGTCAGTTTTCCTTCTTTCACAGTATCCCAACTTATATGCATCGTTATTACTATTATATATATACGGATACAGAGATTTCGTTCATCCAATACCTCTATCGATATGCAATCAGCTTACCAATCGGCTTTTTCTGCTCCACAAATTTTGTCTCGTATTCTGTCATAATGTTGCCATCCAGGTAGTCACTGTGATGCAAATCGTAAGTAACCATCTGACACTGCCAGCCTGCTTCCTCCAACTGTTCTAAGGAAAAGTCAAACAATTCCCGATTATCTGTTTTAAATTCCACAACTCCCTGAGAAGCCAATATATGATCATAGCGTTCCAGAAAGCGGGTAGATGTCAGTCTTCGCTTTGCATGCCGTTCCTTCGGCCACGGGTCAGAGAAATTGAGATAGATGCGCTCCACCTCTCCTTGTGCAAACACTTCCTCTAACTCGGCTGCATCAAAACATAAAAAGAACAGATTCTCTAATGGTTCTTCTTTCATTTTCTCTAACGCACGTAAGAGTACACTGGAGTATCTCTCAATTCCCACAAAATTGACATCCGGATTCCTACGCGCCTGTTCCATAATGAACTGCCCCTTTCCCATCCCCACTTCAATGCGGATAGGATTCTGATTATGAAATACCGTTTCATTCCAATGCTGCTTCTTTTCTTTTGGGTTTTGTATGACAAAGCGGCTTGTGGCAATTGCCTCATCCGCACCTTTAATTCTTCTTAATCTCATAGCATTCTCCTATATTTTTTCTTTTGCCTTAGCTTATCAAAAAAAGTGCAACTTGTAAATTAGCTCATTTTACGGTATACTGCTTAAGTTAAGTGCTACGTACTATTTAAAAAATGAGGAGACTCCCTATGAAGAAATTCATGATATGCATTTACGCAGTATTATTCCTGTTGGTCAGTATTCCTTCTGTACAGGCAACCTCTGAAACTGATACTGCTGCAGCTACAACAGAAGCCCCTGCCGCATCGGATAACTACGGCTCTGAGTCTGTCCTTCTGATGGACGCTGAAACCGGCACGATCCTGTATGAGAAGCAGGGAGAGAAAAAACAATATCCAGCCAGTATCACCAAGATTATGACCACATTGCTTGTATTGGAAAACTGCACCTTGGACGAGATGGTCACATTTTCCAACAATGCTATCTGGAGCATTGACCGTGCCAGCTCAAATGTCGGTATGCAAGAGGACGAAGAGATGTCTGTCCGCGACTGCCTATATGCACTGATGCTGGAATCAGCCAATGAAGTGGCCGTTGCACTCGGCGAACATGTCAGCGGTGATATCGACACCTTTATTGCACTGATGAACAACCGGGCAGAGGAGCTTGGCTGTACAAATACAAACTTTATGAATCCAAATGGTCTTCATGATGATAACCATTATACGACCGCCCATGACATGGCATTGATTACCCGGGAAGCACTCAAGTCCGATGTATTTCTTGAAATATGCGGTGCCAGCAGCTACGAAGCAGAACCAACCAATCTTGGTCACGAACGTACCTTTTGGCAGCATAACAAATTGATTAAATACGCGGATCACGACACCTATCGCTGTGAAGGTATCCAGGGTGGTAAGACCGGCTATACTTCCATGGCTGGTAACACGTTAGTATCCTTTGCCGAACGCGACGGTCACCAGTTAATCTGTGTTACGCTGAAGGGCTCGGCAGGCACTTATTACAGCGACACGATCTCTTTGTTTGAATATGGTTTTAATGAATATGACTGGAGCCAGATTCCACCACTCTCCGGAGAAGCCGTTACTGACGATATAGAAGAAGCCGCTTCTATGGATGTTGTGGGTGTGAATGCAACTGAGGTGAAACATTCCCCCTTAAAAACTGTTTTCACCGTCCTTCTGATATTCCTGCTGATAGCAGTCGTTGTGATGTCTCTTTTCAAACGTTATCTCCGTTATGTAGAACGGGAACGCAGACGTCTGAAAATGTTTAAATAATAGTTAAATAGGCATATACCATAGAAGCTTTCCTACTTCATGATGGTACATGCCTATTTTTTCTTTGCCCGTTCTCTTCGCCTTATCTGAATTTCTTTTTTTCGCAGGACGATCTGTTTCGCCTGTTCTTCATCGATTCTTTTCAATATCTTATGTGCAAAATAATGTCCGTTTTCTGATTGTTTAATCTTAATTTTTCCTGCAATATATCCATGTTTTTTACATTTGGCCAGCGCATAATAATTGTTTCCTCCACCAGAAAACCACGCAAGTTTTTTACTCACTTTTCCTTCTTTTGATAAACCTGCCTCTTCCTGTATCTGCTCACAAAGATAACAGTTGATTTTTGTTATCTCGTTTCGCTTCATAATGGATTTCTTCTCTGCAAACTCGCGGGATATAAACTCATAGCGGTTCGGATATGTATGTCGAATCTCCTCTTCTTTGTTCTGTGGATTCTGATAGAAATCATAGCTATATTCCGGCAACAACAGAGAATGGTCTAAAAGCTGCCAGATACGTGCTGTATAATGAGCATCTGAAATTGCCCTGTGAAACGGCATGTCCTTCTCCAAATGCAGCTCTTCTACTGCCGTTTCCAATGACAGTCCCCGTTCATAAGCTTTTATCTCTATGGAATAAATTCTTTGGAGATTGTAATACACCAGAGGTTTCGGTAATTTATGAACATGATAATATGCCATATTTCTCTGAAGCTGGAGCAAATCCATATCACCCCATGTGACAAACCGATAATTATCGCCGCACCATTCTAAAAAATTCTTGCAGGCAGTCACAAAACTATCCCCCTGTTTTAAGTGAGTCTCCGTATAACCCACCATCTTTTTCACATGGTGATGAAGTTTCTTATATAACTTTGGTTTTACCAGCGCTTCATACGTATCCACAACTTGAAAATCAGCATCCAGCTTTACTGCGCCAATTTCAATGATTTCAAAAGGAACACTCTCATTCGTCGGTACATCCTCTGCCTGGTTCCATTCCAGGTCTAAACATATATAATTCATGGCACACAGGCACCTCCTCTCCCAACGTCTCACATTTTTGGCACAGGGCTAATTGATATCCATCATCCATCGTCCATTCATCAAACTGATAGTGTGCACCATCTGCAGATAGAAATCCCGGGCTGCATTCTTTTCCGGCAAAAGAAATCATGTCAACCGGTATCTGCAAACCGGTTCCCAGCGCCTTACCAAAGCTTTCACGAAACGTCCAATAACGGTAAAACAGATTGCTTTGTTCCTGCCTGTCGGGGCACGCTGTTATCATGCGATACTCTTCTTTGCTGAAACATCTTCCGGCTATCCGCTCTAAAGCTTCATTATATTCACTCTTTTTCTGAATATCAATCCCAACTGTCCGGTTCGAAAAAGCCGCTACCGCATAATCTCCCGAATGCGACAGAGAAAAGGAGACTTCAGGATATGCAATCCAGTAAGGTTTTTGATATTCCCCATATCCGTATTCCATATCCTTTTCACAGCTTCCTATCTTTTTAAGAAATGCATCAAGCAGTAATCCTGCACCAAGTGATAGCATTCTGTCCTTTGGCTGTTTCAATCGTAACAGTTTTTCTTTTCTGGCTTCTGACAATTTCCCACTTTCCTGATGAAAGAACTCCTCATCACCAAGCGGTCGTACATCCATAACATAGACTTGTGTATGACACGTTACACTCATCCCTCTTCCTCTTTCTATACCGCAAACTGACTACGATAGAGATTCGCATAGAATCCATTCTGTTCCAGTAATTCTTCATGATTTCCCTGCTCTATGATATCTCCATCCTTCATAACCAGTATGACATCTGCTTCCTGAATCGTTGATAAACGATGGGCAACAATGAAACTCGTTCTGCCATTCATCAGCTTTGCAAACGCTCTTTGAATCCGTATCTCCGTACGGGTATCAATCGACGAGGTCGCCTCATCCAGAATCAGCATCGGTGGCAGTGCCAGCATGATTCTTGTAATACACAGCAACTGTTTCTGCCCTTGTGAAAGGCTACCGCCATCTTCCTTGATGACAGTATCATAACCGTTCGGTAAACGCTTGATAAAGCTATGGGAATGCGCCGCCTTGGCTGCTGCAAGCATTTCCTCATCCGTAGCGTCCGGTTTTCCCATCAGAATATTTTCCCGGATCGTACCGGCTTTCAACCAGGTATCCTGCAATACCATACCGTAATTACTCCGCAGGCTGTGCCGCGTTATCTTTCTGATATCCACGCCATCTACACATATACTGCCGCTTTTAACATCATAAAATCGCATTAACAGATTAATCAAAGTTGTCTTGCCACATCCGGTCGGTCCTACTATTGCTATCCGCTGTCCCGGTTTCACTGACAGATTTAGATCCTTAATCAACGACTGCTCCGGTGTATAGGAAAATGCCACTTCATTTAAATCAATCGAACCTGTTGCCTGTTCCAAAAGAACCGCATTCTCTGCATCCGGTACCTCTGGTTCCTCTTCAATTAATTCAAAAATACGTGTCGCGCAGGCAAGCGCATTCTGAAGCTCTGTTATGACTCCGGATATCTCATTAAACGGTTTTGTATACTGATTGGCATAACTCAAGAAACAGGATAATCCTCCGACCGTCATAATACCACGGATTGCGGCAAATGCGCCTGTCAATCCTACAGCAGCATACACCATGCTATTGATAAAGCGTGTACTTGGATTTGTGATAGATGAATAAAACGTCGCCCGAAGAGAAGCATCCGTTAACCGGTCATTAATCTCATCAAAGCGCTCCAAAACTTCCGTTTCCTGACCAAAGGCCTGAACTACTTTTTGATTTCCAATCATTTCATCAATTAACGCTGTCTGTTCCCCTCGTGTTTCCGATTGCAGCCGGAACATACTGTAAGTCTGTCTTGCAATAAAACGAGCAACAAATAGGGATAATGGTGTCAGCACCACAACAACGATACTGATTTTCCAGTTAATAGACACCATGAAGGCCAGTGTACCGATAATCGTAACAACTCCGGTAAACAACTGGGTAAAACCCATTAGCAATCCATCTGCAAACTGGTCCACATCTGCAATGACACGACTGACAAATTCTCCATTGGAATGGGCATCAATCACTGCCAACGGCAAAATCTCTATTTTACGAAATGCTTCTTCCCTCACATCACGAATGACCTGATACGTAATTTTATTATTGATTGCATTCATAAGCCATTGAAACAGAGCCGTGAGCATCACACAACTTCCTATCCGGACGATCAAAGTAAGAATCCCTGCAAAATCCACCTGTCCCGGAGCCACAATCAAATCAATCGCACGACCAATCACAATCGGTACATACAACGTCAGTGCAACACTTGCCAACGCCAGGAAGAGAGAAAATAATAAATACATACGGTAACGGGAAATATAATGCAATACTTTCTTTAAGGTTCCCTGCTTTTTCTGCTGTATCATCTACTTACCCTCCTTTCGGAATTGTGAATAATAGATTTCCTGATAGACTTCACATTCTTTCAATAAAGTTTCATGTGTACCCATACCTGCCACTTCACCATCCTCCAATACAAGAATAAGATCCGCATATTGGATGGATGCAGCTCTTTGTGACACCAGAAAAACAGTCGGGTTTTCCTTCCAATTCCTGATTGCTGACCGTAATGCGGCATCTGTAGCAAAATCCAACGCTGATGCACTGTCATCCAGAATCAGTACCTCCGGCTTACGCACCAGAGCCCTTGCTATCGTCAGTCGTTGTCTCTGGCCACCGGAAAGATTTCTTCCGCCCTGCTCCACCATATAATCCAGGCCTTCTTCTTTACCATCTACAATTTCCTTTGCCTGTGCGATGGTTAATGCTTCCCATATTTCTTCATCGGTTGCATCCTGTTTTCCCCATTTGATATTATCCCGTATCGTTCCTGCAAACAACACTGCTTTTTGCGGAACCACACCAACCTTACTGCGCAATTCTTCTTTCGAATAGGATTGTACATTTCTTCCATTTAATAAAATCTCTCCCGAAGCTGCATCATAGAAACGTGGTATGAGATTCACAAGGCTTGTCTTGCCGGAACCGGTTCCACCAATAATACCAATCGTCTGCCCCTGGTTTGCCACAAAATTAATTCCTGTCAATGCATCCTCTGCTGCATCTGCATACCGCATACGAACATTCGAAAATACAACGGTTCCTCTGCTGTCTTTACCATCACCGGCTTCGCTTCCCGCAAGTACCCTCTGGCTGGATTCCAGTTCAAACACTTCCTGGATACGGTTACCACATGCAACCGCCTTGGTTATCGTGATAATCAGATTGGCGAGCTTTACGAGCTCGACGAGAATCTGTGACATGTAATTATACAATGCGACAACGGCTCCCTGAGTCAGCAGACCTGCTTCTACCCGTATGGCTCCCGTCCATATCAATGCAAGAATTCCTCCGTTAACGATGACATAGGTTACCGGATTCATCAGAGCAGAGAAACGGCCGACAAACTTTTGAAGCTTCGTCAAAGATTCGTTTCTCTCCCGAAAATCTTCTATTTCTTCCTTTTCCTTGCAAAAAGCACGGATGACACGAACACCGGATAAATTCTCTCTCGTTATCCCTGTTACTCTGTCAAGTGCAGCCTGCACCTTTTTATATAACGGGATACATCCCAGCATAATACCGAAAACAACAATTGATAACAGCGGAATCACAACAACAAATACCAATGCCGCTTTTACATCAATCGTAAATGCCATAATCATTGCACCAAAGACGACAAACGGAGAACGTAATAACAACCGCAAGGTCAAATTGACTCCGTTTTGCGCCTGGTTCATATCGCTCGTCATCCGCGTAATCATCGTAGATGTACCCAATCGATCCAGTTCCGTATAAGATAATGTCTGAATATGTGCAAATAAGGCATGCTTCACATTTTTCGCAAAAAATGCTGCTGCCTTCGCTGCAAAATACTGGGCGGTAATGGAACAGACCAATCCAATGACTGCCAATAAAACCAGCACGCCACACATCTTAACAACATAAGAATATCTGCCCTGCCCGATTCCGACATCAATGATGGAAGCCATAACCAACGGAACAAACAATTCAAAGATTGCCTCGAGCATCTTGAACAAAGGTGCTAACATACATTCTTTTTTATAATCTTTCAGATAGACTAATAATTTTTTCAAAACTGATTCCCTCTTCTATTCACATAATCATTATATATATACCACTTTTTGTCCGATTTTAAAATGACTTTTTGACAATCTCCCTATTTCATATTATATTGAACGTTAGAAAAGCATCATCATGTCGTATCGCAGGAGGTATTTATGAAATTACTTATCGTCCGTCACGGAGACCCGGATTATTCTATTGATTCACTGACAGAGAAGGGATGGCGTGAAGCAGAAGCTCTGGCTGAGCGAATTTCCCAATTGGATATTCATGCATGTTACGTTTCTCCGCTGGGAAGGGCCAAAGATACTGCATCACTGACTTTACAGAAAATG
Source organism: Lachnospiraceae bacterium (assembly GCA_051878935.1). Lineage (GTDB taxonomy): Bacteria > Bacillota > Clostridia > Lachnospirales > Lachnospiraceae > CANQDT01. The sequence goes on from JBJELB010000100.1 coordinate 18,367, forward strand.
AACCTCACCGCAACAGAATGTGACTGGCTGAGAGAATTCCCCGGACAAATCATCCGTCCCGATGTCGGTGACAAAGCCATCTGCTGGGACTGGCTTCCCCAGGACTGGACGGTAGTTCCTGAGTATTATGACTACAGGCTCTGGTCACAAACCGATATCATGAAGGCGGGCAATGTTCCCACACGCTATCAGTATGTATGCGATGGTCTGGATCAATTATTGGCAAAACATGGATATCATCGCAACGGCATGTATTATGATGCCGTAAAACCAAACAATGACACCCTCGTATTCTTCTGTCACTTCGGTGTAGAATGTGTCCTGCTTAGTCACTTACTTGGTATCTCTCCTATGCCGCTGTGGCACGGATTCTGCGCGGCTCCAACCTCTGTCACAACCATGACCACCGAAGAACGCCGAAAAGGTATCGCTTCTTTTCGCGTTAACTCCTTCGGGGACATTTCACATCTTTACGCCATCGGAGAACCACCTGCATTTGCTGCACGGTTTTGTGAAACCTACGATAACGAAGAAGAAAGGCATGACTGAGGTCACGCCTTTCTTCTTATACCAAATGGCCAATCGTCACTTCCTGCTTCTTCTTTGCCATTTGTTTCTTCTGTCTCTGTGCCGATTTATACTGATTGATTTCTTCTTCAATTAACTGATAATCTCTTTCAAACAGTTCGTCACACATCTGCTGTTTCAAGAGCATCGGTTCCACCTTCTGCAACAGCTTCTGCTGTACGAATTCCTTGCTCTTTTGCCTATATTCCGGCAATTGATTGCGTATCAAAATCCGATGAAGCTCCGGTCTCCACATCCACTCTATCTGATGCTCCAGCTTACAACGGGGATTCATTTTTGCTTCTCTCAGCATTTCTACCGTATCTGATACACACAGAATTCCCCATTCTTCATCAACGTGTTTCTCGACAAATCGGCGATGTGACTGGCCCACCACAATATAATTTCGGTCACAATACCGGTTATAATCCTTCATCTGACGTTGTAAACGAGTATACGTATCCGCATCACTCTTAATCTCCAGCCCGATGAGTTCATACTCTACTAACAGAATCAAATCCGCTCTGGAACGTCCCATCCGTTTCTCTTCCAGTATCCGGTTCTTACCATAGTATTCATCCAAATAATCAAATAAGACTTCCCGAATCTCTGCATCATACATACTTATGCCTTCTCTTTTATGCATCAATCGTTGATATCGTGAGAGTCGTTTCTTCTAAAACATCCAATAATACTCTTACGGTATCAAGCGCCGTAAAGATCGTTACATTGTTTTCCGTAGCACATTGACGAATCTTCTGTCCGTCACTCATCTGTCCCTGAGAACTGATGTCTTTCGTGCTGATAACATACGCGATGTGACCCTGACGGATAGAGTTTGGAATCTCTTCACTTCCTTCTCCTATTTTCTTCAGAACACGGGTACGGATTCCATTTTCTTTCAGATATTTCGCTGTTCCCGCTGTAGCTTCAATATTGAAACCAAGGTTATAGAAACGACGGATCAATGGCAATGCCTCTTTTTTATCCTGGTCTGCAATCGTTGCAAAGATCGTTCCATAATTCTGCAGCTGCATACCGGATGCCTCCAGTGCTTTATAAAGGGCGCGGTTTAACTTGTCATCATAACCGATTGCCTCACCTGTTGATTTCATTTCAGGTGAAAGATATGCATCTAAGCCACGAATCTTATTGAAGGAGAACACAGGAACTTTTACATACCAGCGTTTTTTCTCTGTTGGATAGATGTCAAAGATGCCCTGTTCTTTCAGGCTCTTTCCTAAGATTACCTCGGTTGCAATGTCAGCCAGGCTGTAGCCGGTTGCCTTTGACAAAAACGGCACCGTTCTGGAAGAACGTGGATTCACCTCAATGATATAGACATCATCATTTTTATCTACAATAAACTGAATATTGAACAGACCAACGATACCGATTCCCAATCCCAGCTTCTTTGCATATTGAAGAATGATACCTTTTACCTTGTCCGAAATACTAAAGGTTGGATATACACTGATGGAGTCTCCACTGTGAACACCGGTACGCTCTACTAATTCCATGATACCCGGCACAAACACATCATGGCCATCACAAATAGCATCAATCTCAACTTCCTTACCCTGAATGTATTTATCTACCAATACCGGCTTATCTTCATCAATTTCTACTGCTGTCTTTAAATATTGACGAAGCTGCTCCTCATTACCTACGATTTGCATTGCTCTACCACCCAGAACAAAGCTTGGACGCACCAGTACCGGATATCCGATTTCTGCTGCCGCTGTAACACCATCTTCAATTCTGGTAACTGCTTTACCCTGTGGCTGTGGAATGTTCAATTCTTCCAGAATTTTCTCAAAGCTGTCACGGTTTTCGGCACGCTCAATGGCACTACAATCGGTACCAATGATTCTAACCCCTCTCTCCACCAATGGCTCAGCCAGATTGATGGCCGTTTGTCCGCCCAATGAAGCAATGACACCTTCCGGTTTCTCAAAATCAATGATATTCATAACATCTTCCGGTGTTAATGGCTCAAAATACAGCTTGTCTGCTGTCGTATAGTCGGTAGAAACTGTTTCAGGATTGTTATTGATGATAATCGCCTCATATCCTGACTTCTTAATCGTTGTTACAGCGTGTACGGTTGAATAGTCAAACTCAACACCCTGACCGATACGAATAGGACCTGCACCCAATACGATAATCTTTTTCTTATCCGTGAGGATAGAAGCATTCTCATCGGAATAAGAGGAATAGAAATACGGAATATATGCATTCGTATGACAGGTATCAACCATCTTATATACCGGATACATATTATTTTCTTTACGGATGTTATAAATCTCAAGTTCTGTCATATTCCAGAGTTTTGCGATAAATTCATCTCCAAATCCCATCTTCTTCGCTGCAAGCAGAACTTCCAGATTACCCTTATTTTCGGCTACCTTAGTTTCCATATCAACAATATTCTTGATTGCTTCTAAGAAGAATGGTGTAATCTGCGTTACTTCATACAATTTTTCAATGCTTACACCGTTACGAAGCAACTGTGTGATAGCAAAAATGTTATCATCTTTAAACAGTTTGATATATTCCAGTAATTCTTCACTTGACATATCATCAAACTTCGGCAAATGGAAGTGGCATGCACCAATTTCCAATGAACGAACCGATTTTAACAGACATTCTTCTAAGTTAGAACCAATCCCCATTACCTCACCGGTTGCCTTCATCTGTGTACCTAAAGCGTTTGGAACCGTACTGAATTTATCAAATGGGAAACGTGGAAGCTTCGCTACTACATAATCGAGGCTTGGTTCAAATGCTGCATTCGTATTAGCAATCTCAATATCTTCCAGAGCCATACCAACGGCAATCTTCGCTGTTACTCTGGCGATAGGATAACCGGAAGCTTTGGATGCCAGGGCAGAAGAACGGGAAACACGTGGATTAACTTCGATTAAGAAATACTCACTGGAATTTGGGTTCAATGCAAACTGAACATTACATCCACCCTCAATTTTTAATTCACGTATAATCTTAATGGCACTGTCGTTAAGCATCTTTAAATCATGGTCATTTAAGGTCATAATCGGTGCAACTACGATAGAGTCTCCCGTATGAACACCAACCGGGTCAATATTTTCCATACCACAAATTGTAATGGCATGGTCATTAGAGTCACGCATTACTTCAAACTCAATTTCCTTGTAACCTTTTACACTCTTTTCAATCAATACCTGATGAACCGGTGAAAGCTTGAAAGCATTCAAAGCAACTTCAACCAATTCTTCTTCGTTATATGCAAAACCGCCGCCGGTACCACCGAGTGTAAATGCAGGACGCAATACAACCGGATATCCGATTCTGGCTGCTGCCGCTTTTGCTTCTTCAATACTGTATGTGATTTCAGAAGGAATCGTTGGCTCTCCGATTGACTGACAAAGTTCTTTGAACAACTCACGGTCTTCGGCACGCTCAATACTCTCACTGCTTGTACCTAACAATTCTACTCCGCACTCTTTTAAGATACCTTTTCTCTCCAACTGCATTGCAAGATTTAAACCGGTCTGTCCGCCGATACCCGGAACAATCGCATCCGGTCTCTCATAACGGAGAATCTTGGCAATAAACTCCAGGGTAAGTGGTTCCATATATACTTTATCAGCAATCGTTGTATCCGTCATGATGGTTGCAGGATTGGAATTACAAAGTATAACTTCATATCCTTCTTCCTTTAATGCCAAACATGCCTGTGTACCGGCATAATCAAATTCCGCAGCCTGTCCGATAACGATAGGACCGGAACCAATAATCAAAATCTTCTTAATATCTTTTCTCTTTGCCATCTCTCTTTCCTCCTTAAATTTTCCTAAAAAAAAACCCGGCTGATAAAATGCAATAGCAAATTATAACATCCGGGAAATAATAAAATATTTTTTGAAATAGGAAAAAGCTTCCACGATATGTGGAACAGGCAAACAAGTGATATGATGCGTTTTCATTCTTTTACCCATAACCTTTTTCCTTCCATACTTGTCTCAAGCTTTCAGGATACTGTAGCATAAAAGAAGAGTATTGTCAATATCCGCTGTTTATTCTTTTCCGTTCCAGCAATACGTACACAGCTTACATGGATCTAAGCCGATTGCCTCAATAACGCCCTCTAACGACTGAAATTCAAGGGAAGCAAAATTGAATTTTTCACAGATCGCTTTTCTGAGGTTTTGTCCTCTTTCCGTAGAGGAATCCATATATTCATCGATATATTCCAGTCCCTGTTCACCCTCAAGCTCCACAATGACACGTCGGGCAATCAATTCCATCTCATCTGTCGCTCTCGAGAAATTCAAATATTTACAACTATACATAATCGGTGGACAGGCGGAACGCATATGAACCGATTTTGCTCCGTTATCATATAAAAAATCTACCGTCTCTTTCAGCTGTGTTCCGCGAACAATGGAATCATCAACAAATAACAGATTCTTACCGTCAATAAGATCTTTTATTGGAATCTGTTTCATTTTCGCAATTTTCATACGTTCTCTCTGTTTCGTCGGTGTAAAGCTGCGGGACCAGGTTGGTGTATATTTAATAAAGGCACGGGCAAAATGCTTTCCACTTTCATTCGCATAACCGATTGCATGAGGTGTACCGGAATCCGGAACTCCGCCAACATAATCAACATCTGTTGCCAGATTGGCCTTTTTATCATTCTGGGCCATAATCTGACCATTACGATAACGCATCATCTCAACATTGACACCCTCGTATGTGGATGTCGGGTATCCGTAATAGCTCCATAAGAAAGAGCAGATACGCATTTTTTTACCCGGTTTTGCCAATTGTATCATCTTCTGGGCAGTCAATTCCACAATCTCGCCCGGGCCCAGTTCTTTTACATCCTCATAACCAAGCTTCTGATAAGCAAACGATTCAAAAGATGCACAGTAACCATCTTCATCCTTTCCTATCAGGATAGGAAGACGTCCTACTCGATCACGTGCCGCAATCAATGCTCCATCTTCTTTGAGAATTAAGATCGAAGCACTGCCGTCTATGGATTTCTGGGCAAACTGAATGCCATCAACAAAATCACTCTTCTGGTTAATCAATGCAGCAACTAATTCTGTCGAATTAATTCTTCCACCGGTCATGGCACCAAAATGTCCGCCGCTGAAAGACAAATATTGTTTAATCAATACATCTGCGTTATTTACGATACCAATGACACAAATAGCATACGTGCCAAGATTTGAATGAATCAACAAAGGTTGCGGATCATAATCGCTGATACATCCAATTGCTGAAGTTCCTTTCATCTCTGCAAATACATCTTCAAATTTTGTTCTGAAAGGTGAGTTTTGAATATTATGAATCTCACGCTGAAGGCCGATCTCACTGTCATAGGCAGCTATGCCGGCACGACGTGTACCTAAATGTGAATGATAATCCGTTCCGAAAAATACATCTGAAATCGCATCTCTTCGACTGGTTACGCCAAAAAATCCTCCCATTGGGTGTCTCCTTTCCAATAAAGCAAAGATTGTCCTAAATCGCCACTAGATTGTAACACTATCAATTTGCGAATTCAAGATGAATAACAATTTTTTTCATTCACAAGAAAGTTTTCATTATGATTTGAGCGTATCATAAAGTGCTGCCTCCGTAAGCTGCTTATACGGATCAACATAGAGGACACTTACGATTCCAAACGTCATCATTCCGAGAATATCCCAGAGAATAAAACTCAGATCAAGAACAAAAGATTTCCACTTATTACCTTTCATCATTTGCTTACTAATTTTAAATACATCTTTCCTGTCCATATCCGGATTATCTGCCAAAAGGTATGGTATCATACGATATTCATATATTTTCACAATTCCCGGGACAATAAACAGCAAGCACCATAAGATTATGTATAAATCGCGGCAAAACATTGTCTTCACATTTCTTTTATAGCTTACATCAAATCCGTACCCCAAATCAGATACATTTCCTGTATCCTGTAGAGCATTCAGACGAAATCTGCTGGCACCAACTTCAAACGGATTGATCAGCAGCGCACACAAAAGCATAAAACCGGCAACAGCAATAACACAGCAGCCAACTCCAATCATGATCGCAGCAATACTGTACGAATCCAGATTTATACTGTCCTGTGCATCGTTTGTTGCGGTAGCACCGTATACCCCGTTTCCTGCAATAATAAAAGCAAAAATCGCAGATACAAACACACTCTTCCAGTAAGTACGTTTTAAAGCCGCCTTACCGTTTTCTTTTAGTTCCTTTCTCTTCCACATAGTTTTTCCTCCTTACGTTTCATCATTTTATTCTAATATAGCGTATCAAGCGCAACAAAAGCGCAACAACGTCATCGTTACAAAAATGTTGACAGCATGATATCAAAATGATATCATAAAAATATCTTTCAAAGGAGGAGTGAGATTATGAAAGAAAAAGTATTGCAGAAAAATAAAAATGGTATGTTTTGGATGATTCTGCTGATTATAATGTATGCACTTGCGATTGTAGCAAGTATATACGGTGGAATCAAAATGGAAAGTCCGACCGGAACAACAGCAGGAATTATCGTATTTATTATAGGAATTGTCTATGTCTCGCTGGGATGGGTTCCTTTTCTGGGACTTAAAGTGTTACGTCCACAGGAAGCGTTGGTACTGACCTTGTTTGGAAAATACGTCGGAACACTGAAAGAACCTGGATTCTATTATGTAAATCCGTTTTGCACCGCTGTTAATCCTGCTGCGAATACGAAGTTAAACCAGAGTGGTGATGTAGATGCAGGGACAAATAAAATGATGAAGCTCTCAATGACAACGACATCTGCTGCAGATGCCCGCAGTGCCGGAAGCAGAAAAATCTCATTGAAGGTTATGACACTCAACAACAGCCGACAGAAAATCAATGATTGTTTGGGAAATCCGGTAGAAATCGGTATTGCAGTTATGTGGAAGGTAACCGATACGGCAAAGGCAGTATTTCACGTAGATAATTATAAAGAATATCTTTCCTTACAGTGTGACAGTGCCCTTCGCAACATCGTCCGTATGTATCCGTATGATGTAGCAGAAAATGTCGATACCACAGGTGACGGCATTGCTGACGAAGGCAGTCTGCGCGGTTCCAGTGAAATAGTGGCAGAGCGTATTCGAAACGAGATTCAGGAAAAAGTCTCCGAAGCAGGCCTTGAGATTATTGAAGCCAGAATCACGTATCTTGCCTATGCACCGGAAATCGCCGCGGTTATGCTGCAGCGCCAGCAGGCATCTGCCATCATTGATGCCAGAAAAATGATCGTGGATGGTGCTGTTGGTATGGTTGAGATGGCATTAGACCGTTTATCGGAACATGAAGTTGTAAATCTGGATGAGGAACGCAAGGCGGCCATGGTGTCTAATCTCCTGGTTGTACTGTGTGGCAATCGGGATGCCCAGCCCGTTGTAAATTCAGGAAGCCTGTATTAATATGGCAGACAACAGTAAAAAGCAGATACCACTTCGCCTGTCAGTAAAACTATACAATGCCATTGCAGCCTGGGCAGAGGATGATTTCCGTTCTGTAAATGGACAGATTGAATATTTGCTGACAGAATGTGTAAAACAGAGAAAAAAGAACGGGGCTCAGGTTCCACATGAATTTGATATTCCCCCGGAATTTGATATCGAATAACAAAAACCGTAGTGGGTTGTACGATGTGCCAATTTTGGCAGGTCGTACAACAAACACAATTTCAGTGTTTTTCCTGTTTTACACTGAACAAATTATATACGAACCATCTTTATTATTTCTGTACCCAATCAACTCAATAACAGGAAGTTGTTCAACTTTTCATACTTATGTATTCATAAACATTTTGTAATAAAATGCCACCGATAATAAAGACTAATGCAATAAACGCCCGTAACTGTATCGTTTCTTTCAAAAAGATTGCGGATACAACCAATGATAAAAACGGTGTTAAATATGCAAGATTTGCTATTTTTGCAGTATTTTCTACCCCTTTTAACGCCAAAGCCCAAAGCAGATATGCCACCGCATCAATAACGATTCCTAGCCACAATATTCCAAGCCACTGAATCCCTTTTATTGGCACCCACGTTTCTGTCATTAAGCCTAATACCATTGCACAGACCGCAACAACAAACCATGTAAGCATCATTGAGATATTTTGATTATAATCTGCTTTTTTATTCAATACTGAAAATAATCCATAGCAAGCCGCCGCAGTAATACAACTTATAATTCCGAATGCAGTATTTCCCGTTGAAGAACTTCCGTTTCCTAAAGAAAGAATGATAATTCCCACGAAGGAGCAAAGCATTGCAATTCCTTTTGTAAATGTCAATTTCTCTTTTAATATTATACATGAAAAAATAACTAACATAATGGGCCATAGATAATTCAATATACACGCTTCCTGAGAAGTTAATTTTGCCAGTCCATAATAATATAGCGCAGAATATAAAAATAAGCCGATAAATCCCAATCCGCTCATAATCCCATAATCTTTAACAGAGTATTTTTTCATTTCCTTAATGACTCCATTTTTAAGATTGACAATCAGAAGAAATAAAAAAGCAAAAATACCACTAATTGATAATGCCTCTAAATTTGGAATATCATACAACATCTTCTTAACCATGGCTGCCATTGTTGACCATATGAAAACCGTTACTATTGCATATAT
>JBJELB010000101.1:0-27508 GCA_051878935.1 Lachnospiraceae bacterium
GGATTATCTCATAAAAACTAGCATTTGACACGGTACTCGCTATTTACCATTTACTAAAATTAAATCTGCGGTTGTTGTATTAAATAATCTTCCTATACTTTCCTCACCATCAGCCTTAGCTGCAATTGTCATAGTACAAGGATTAGCTGCATCTTCGGATACAATCGTAAGAGCTGCAGGCAATGTATGTTCTGTATAAGCAATCTCAACATCTGTGCCTAGGGTAATAGTTCCGGCTGCTGGTGTTTCAGCATTAGCAAAAGCATTATAAGCTTCTTCAAAACTAGCATATCCTACACCATCAAGAGAAGCCGGATATACTATTTTCTCCAATACCAAATTACCTTCTTCATTTAATACCAGATTGTATCCATCGTTACCGCATACAAAACCGGCGATGTTGTCTTCTGTAAGCACACTATTACCATATACTACAACTGTACCGTCAGCATATATGGTACCATTCGTACCATATGTAATAGTCATAGTGGCACCGTCAACAAAATTAGGCGTATTTCCACTTCCCATTGTGAATGCAGCACCTTCTTTTACAGTAGCTTTTACATTACCTGTTACATCAAACGTACCATCTACACCTAAGGTATTCGAATTCTTCGAAACAGCTTGGTATATATCACACGGCGATTGACCATCTGTAGAGATCTTACCCAAGTAGTTGTCTTTCTCATAAGTAACACCTATAACACCTAATGCAGCAGATGAATTAACAATATCAATTTGACCCCAAACTTTAGCATACTGAACAAATTGGATCAAATAATCATCTGTAGTATTGCAATCAACTAAATGAAGTACACCAATCGAATTTGTACCACCATTACTTGTACTCTTCTTCTTTACATGAAAACCATTACCAGCCTTGATTTGCTTCGTGAAATTTTTCATTGTTACTTCATCGGTAATATACAAGTGATGATCATTATAACCATTAGTTTTGTTAAATGTCACATCCAAGTTTGTTCCGTCGACAATCACATCATCTAAATCAATCTGACTACCAGATTTAGTATAAAACAAACAATCAATACTATCACTATTTTCATTTTCTGCAACAGACAATGTACATGGGTTTGTCGGGTCGGTTGATGTAATTTTAAGGTAACCACTATCTAAATCATGCCGAGAATAAGCAATCTCAGCATCCGTCAACAAGGTAATCGTACCTGATGTTGCAGCTGTCTTAAATGCTTCATATGCCTCTTCAAACGACGCATACTGTTCTCCGTTAAACTCAGCCACAGCCGTCTCTCCATCCTCTACTGCTGCTCGAACAGGCAGAGATGAAAGCATTCCCGTCACTGCTAATGCCGTGGCCATTACCAATGACAGAATAGATTTACATGTTCTTCTTTTCATTCGTTTTTCCTCCTTGCGAATAAATAATATTTGCCGGTCGTCTCCTCAAGCCAGTTACGTTGCATATCTGTCAACAACCAATTGCATTTGTACCATTATGATATCACAGCCTGTTCAAACCGCAGATGTCATAATGTAGAAACAAGGGAGCAAAGTGTGATATCGTCATTTCCCTCCCTGTTTTTTATGTGTTTTTTCGTTGTATCCGGTAGTTAAAATGTGATATCAGAATTATTGCATCTGAAGAAACTCATTAATCTGTTTTTCCAGTTCATCCATAATGGTCTGCATACCGGACTTCATACACTGATCGATATTATCTTTTCTCATTTCTTTAATGGAAGAATAATTCTCTACTGTACGTCCATGAGCCATTGCTGTAGACACCTGACTGTTGATGGCACTGACTTTCGCAATTTCTGTTTTTACAGGTTCCTGATTAAATACAAAACCCGCAAGAGGTGTGCCAACATAAGATTCCTCTTTCAAAGTATACTCTTCATACTTACGAATCTTATCCGACATTCCGGACTGGAATTTCTTAAATTTCGCATTCCATGTCAGAGTGTATCCCGGGAATACATAGTCCAGATTCAGAACTTCATATGTTCCGTCTTCACCGGCTTTCCAATCGCGACCTTCGATACCCAAAGTAAACAAATCATTATTCTCTTGGGAAGAGAAAATCCAATTCAAGAACTCCGCAGCCATATCCTTCTTCTGAGATACTTCCGGGATACAGATACAGTTATTAGCAAGGTATGTAGTAGGAATAGAGCCTTCTTCCATTGCTTCCTGATCAGGATTATCCAGGAACAGATCAATCTCTGCTTCCGGAATGTATTGTTTCATCTTCTGCTCATTCGTATACCAGGAACCGATATCGCCACAGATTGCTGCAGCACTACCACCGAAGAATGGTGTGTCAGCGTCCAGACAGCTCATCGAATCTTTACTTAAATATTTACTCCATTCTCCTAAGAGCTCGTAACGGTCCATTGCAAAGTCATAATCAAAACCTTTTGGAAAATCAGCAAATGCCTCATCACCGATACCTTCCGGTACGATATCTACCACCTGTGTACGTTCTTCATTCAAAAGAACATAATAAGGAGAATTGCTGACAACCAGCCGTTGGATATTTGCCTTCTCCAATGCTGCCTCATCAATTCTCTGGAACTGATAGAAGCCACGGGACTGTGTAACCGCTAATGGTGTCATATTTTTCTCATTCTCCAGAATCGCATCAAAGAACTTCTGCAGCTTTTCGATAGAATCAATCTTGCCAATACCATATTTGTCAGATAAATCCTTACGGTATAAGATACCATTTACACCTGCGCCGTAGCCCTGTTCGATAGGAAGATAAATATTCTTACCAAAATATTTATTCTTGTCCATATACTCCTCAGAGAACGTTTCCTTTAATGCAGGATACTTGTCATTATGAAGATACGGACTCAAATCGGTATAGACATCATCTTTTGCCAGGTCTCGGAGATGACACCACGGAGCATCAAATACTAAATCATAATCCTCACCGGCCATCATCTTAACACTTAGCTTATCCTTATAATCACCCTGGGCAACCCATGTGATATCCAGACCAAAGCCTAACTCATCTTTACTTCTCTCACTGAATTCTGCAAGTACCTCATCAAAACCACTCGGTTTGTCACCCATCAGCATGATCTTGATACTGTTCGCATCTGCTTCGTCCTGTTTCGAACCACATCCTGCAAACGGCAATGCCATACTCAAACATAAGCCTGCTGCAAGAAGTCGTTTCCATAGTTTTGTTCTTACCATCTTATCTCTCCTTTACATTATATAATTGGTATAGTATATCTCTATTAAATACTAGTTCATTCTGTTTCCAAAATAAATGATTTATTGTTGACATAAGGGGTTAATATGTGATATCAAATTAAGAGAAGGAGGTGTCCCCTTATGGCAAAATATGCGCATACTTATTATGCCTATACCCATCTTATGCCAACGGATTTGTTTCCCGTTCAATATGGAGAAGAACAATGTGACAGTAATTATGCTTTTGGTCCCCGTGTTCGTCGAAATTATTTAATACACTATGTCTATCAGGGAAAGGGAATTTTTAAGACACAAGAGAAAACGTATCACCTGCATGCCGGTCAGATGTTTCTAATCCGGCCATATCAGCTCACTTATTATAAAGCATCTGCAGATGATCCATGGCTCTATCGTTGGATTGAATTCAATGGCAGTATGGCGGCCCAGTTTATAAAATCGTCCGGTTTCTCTGAAAATGTCGATATTCGCGATGACAACGAACATCAATCAGTCGGAAACGTACTGGCTGATATCGTAGCAACCGGAGATATGCCCTATGAAAGAATGATGCAAAGATTGTGGGAATTCATCTCCGAATTAACTTTAGAGAAAAATGTAGATACCCCAACTACCACACATGAGTATATCAGCAAAGCAGAAAACTATATCAAAATCAACATACACAAGAGGATCACAGTATCTGACGTTGCCGCTTATGTTGGAATCGATCGCAGTCACTTATCCCGCCTCTTTCGGACATATAAAGATACCAGTCCACAGCAGTATATCTTGTCGATGAAGATGAATACTGCTGCTCAATATCTGAAAAATACCGATGTTTCCATTAGTGAAGCCGCGCAAAGTGTGGGATATTACGATATCCGGGTCTTTAATAAAGCTTTCAAAACCCAGTACAACACTTCCCCATCTGCATGGCGTCAAAAGGTTGACTGGGAGCAAAACATTGTAGAGTAAACAAAAGAAGTCTTGTTATCTCATGTACGAGATAGCAAGACTTCTTCTCTAATATCCGATTCGTTATTCAAATAAGTAATCCCACTCAGAAGTATCTGTCTCTTCTTCCGTTGTATTGTCGTTATCACCCAAAAGAAATAGAGTTGATACTGTAACAACATCTTCTATTGAAAATTCTTTGTACTCCATAGCAGGTGTCTCATATACCTTTTTCATAGCGCCCTCCTATGCTTTATCCGTCTACCAGATATCTAATATTCCCCATGAATTATCGGCAGATATATCTACCGTATCTTCCACATCTGTTTTATCAATTGTTCCTGCAGACGCTACACCATTGTTCAGGATCATCCTATAATAGCTTTTATCTGATTCATTCAGAGTGTACTCTTCCTGATCCAGGCAGGCTTGTGCTATTTCCCTCATGGAGCGTTCAATTGGAGTACCATATACGATCTGACTATAATCAGTAATGTTTCCCTTTTCATCCATAGCTTCCGGCGGTATATAATAAGTTCTGGCAGTAAACGCCCGATTATAATAAGTGCTTTTTAAGCCAACCAGAACTGCAGTATATGTATGATACGGAATCATTTCATCATTAAAGTATTCATACAAGTGTTTCGCAGGCACACGGACATAAGAAAAATCCTCATTGGAAGCGTCCGATATTTCATATTTTCCCTCTGCGTTTATTGCAAACTCAAAGTTCTCATTGTACCCCTTTGCTTTATCTAACCCTATTGTCGGAGCAATAATCATACCAAATTCACCACCACTACTCACTACAGTGTCCACAATTTCTTTATTTACCATAGAGTAGAATCGCAGACCTTGTGTTTGTTCACTGTTTTTCAAGCGAAGCTGTGCGCCCTGTGTGGAAGTTGTTCCAGGAGCTTCTTCTGAGCCGGTTACCTCAGAGACAGCTCTTACCTGATACGTTGCAGTCTTCCACTTCACAAGGAACCCTGCTAATTGTTTGTAACTTCCACCTTCCACCACTTTTACATTCACAATCTCCAACACTTCCCGTTGTTGTTCTTCTGATAAAGCAGCATAATCGTCTTTTAGATTCCCATCATCACCGGCGATTGTCAACATTTCATTTGCCTCTGACAACGTACAATCCTCTAATGATAGAACATTCGCATTGATCATTTCAAGAATCGTTGCGTCAGGGATTGGAATCGTTGCAGCAACTTCTGCTGCTTCTTTTAATACATAAGTAGTTGCCGGTTTTACGACGGAATCTGAATCGATCCAGATATACTCTTTTGATATCAAATCATAATACAGACCTTTTGCAACACCGGCATCACTTATAAATTCCCAGTTTCTGTCCGTACCGGCATAATCATATGTATCATCATAATCCCCATCTGTTTTGTCATGCTTGGCTTCTAAGCAAGCACCAGATTTATCACAATTCATAATAATCTCATAGTTATCATATGACAGAGTCAGCAGACCTTCCAGATATCTGCTGGTTGCGTAAGTTGCAGTATCACGTCGTTTATCACCCGCTTCATAGGTTTCATCTTCCCAATCATCACAGTTTGTACCAAATCCTTTGGTATTCATCCGGGCATAGCCATATTGGTCATAGTTACTCGTTGTATGATGCACACGGGCCAGATTATTGGCAGCTATTTTCTTCTCACCATTACGAATCCAGTCCTGGTTTGTAATATCTTTCATCCAATGACGCCAGTTTAATGCCACATAGATTTTCTTGTCACCATCTTTGATCGCCACATTCCGCGACATTTCATCTGCTACTGCAAAATTTTCCTCCCGTTCTCTTGGAAATTCATAATTCGTAACAGCATCGGTAGTCATAGCTGCTGCCAGCTCATCAAAGTGAGAATATAAGCTGATTGCCATAATGACATTGCCCTCAAAATAGGAAGTTCCGGCAAAAGAACCATTACTATAATCCTTGTAGAAACAACTGTCCTCCAGATAGTATCTCAATATCTTAAGCGCGATGGTATTCTTATATTCCAAGCATCCCGGCATGTCATAAATATAACGTTCCATACCCGGGGTATGTCCGTTTCGGGTACTGATATACCCTTCTGTAAACAGAGATACCTGATATGTACCGTCATTCGATACACTCTTATTTCTGAAATAATAATATGACATAGCATTATACATGGTCGATACCAGCTCATCATAGCCATTCTCTTCCAAACCGTAATAATTGCTTCCTAAATCTGCAATCTCTACCGCTTCTGATAACGCAAGCGGTCCATAATCACCGGTGTATCCTCCATAAAGTGAGGAACCCGCCTCTAACGGCATTCCTTTTGGCGATACCCAGAAAGCATGGTGATAGCGGTTGATTTTCTTTCCCAACGCAATGTCAATGGTATCTTCAATCTTTTTCTGCCCACTTGTCCCCTGGTTTTCCCAGGAGAATGGATAGGTATATTCTCCAAACGTCGTTTCATCCACTACAGTGTCGATTGCATAATCGGTTGCTGCAAAATATTCATCTATCAGTTTTAGACTCTGGTCTGCATACAAAGCCGTTTGAATCTCTACCATATCCTGGTTTGGTGCATGACCGGTTCCGTCTAAGGATGTCATATAATCGCGAAGCTTTGCAAACATCGCCGCATATGCATTTGCTCTCGTTTGATCTTCATTACCATCTGCATCTGAATCAATGTCAGAACCCATATACATGGCATCATACCATTTTTGACCGGTGGCACTTTCCTGTTCTTTTAAGTACTTAACGGTTTCTACAAACGATTTGCCAAGATACCGTAATCCAAAACCGGTCAGATTATTTCCGCCTGCATCGCTTCGTGTATAGGTACCCTCTCCCCGGTCTAAACCACCCGGCCATCCGGAAGAACAATAATATGCGCCATTAGCACCTTGTGACCTTGTCATAAAATCATAACTTGCCACCAAACGATCCAGAAATTCTGACTTTGTTACTGTTCCTGTATACACATCCGTCGTATAAGCACCTGCCAGAATTTCAAAAGTATAATATGGCACCATGTTTTGTTGATTGACCTGATTCATAGCATAACTGTACCAATCCGTATCTGTTGTATTATTCCACCAACCTGCTGACCTTGACGGAAGCCCTTTCATATAAGACGGATAATTCTCATTGCCATCTGTACGATATACCTGACGATCCAATATCTTATCAATCGCACCCGTATAATTCTTACTCGAATCACTATTCAAGATTGTGTTTAAGGTCGTTTTGATCTCAGCCACATCCTCGGAATTTGTCATAGAATATTTCTGTCCTATTTCAGCCACTGTTCTGGAATCACATTGATGTGTTTCAAAAATTGTATCCGTTGTATAACCATCCGACATCGCTGCGCCTCGAATACGCTCAGGAGTGACACAGGCATCATCCGTTACGTACACCGCATAGATTCCGCGGCTCTCTTTCGTCTGCTGTGACAGAGATGAAGCAGAGATTCCATTCCAATAGTAGTTCTTATTGCTATAGATACGCAATGTTATTTTATTATCATCTTCGAGATAATCTGTTACAGCTTTTTTCGGTATAGGATACGTCGCATATAAAAAGCCATCCTCCATCTGGTTGTAGCCTTCTATATAGTTGATATCAGACATAGAATCACGGTCTGGAAGAGAACTTCGAAGCGGCACACTTCCCAAATCATCTCCGATACTTAAGATTTTCTTTGAACTGTCCGTCTCGGAAGGCTTCATATATACAACAAACAGATTACCTTCATAATCAGCCGTTGTATCCTCACCCCATAACACAAGGGTAATATAGTTCTCTTTCGCCGGATCAACCCGGACTGTAACATCCATGTAACCTATATATCCAAAATTTCCTGCCGTTGTATCTGTTTCGTTCAGGACTGTTACATCCATTTCCACATTACTGCCATTATTTCCACCTAAAGTACGGTAGGTACATTGGTTATTCGAGTGTGTTACAGCTTCATTCAGATTCCCGGAAGCAGTAATCTTCCCACTCTCTCTCGTCTCATTACCAACATCGATATAATCTAATACTGTCATCTGAGATTCTTGTTCTTGAGCGGCAGTTGTTATCCTGCATACAGGCATGACTGCAGGTACAGACAAAACTACAGATAACACCACAGCTAGTACACGTCCCCATTTTCTCATACTGATACCCTCGACTTTCTAAAAATATCTCATTTGAACATATGATATGAATTTTTTTAGTAAATATAAATACCATAATGTTGAAAAATGGGGTTAATTTGTGATACGTGCACAATAACAATTCCGCACAAAAAGTGGGCTGTCTCAGTAAGAGACAGCCCACTTTATACGAATTCTACCATATATCTAATACATTCCAAGAATCTCCTGATGACAAATCCAAAGTATCTTCACTTCCAACCGTAGAACCTGTAGAACCGATTGTACCGGCTGATATCACATCAGGTGCAGATGCTGTTATCAAATTCTCGAATTCATATTCCTTACACTCCAATTGAGGAGCTGTATATTCTTTTTTCATATTCGGTCCTCCGCTATTCTGAAACAGATTCTACTGCTTCTAAAATTTTTGCCACGTTTTCTTCTCCGGCATATGTTTCACCAAGACCAATTGCCACATCATACATAGATCTGTTTACAGCATCACCATACACAATACTACCATCACCCATGACCACATATGTTCTTACTGTAAAATATGTTTTATAAAATGTAGCGTTGTTTGCTGGAAAACCCACTAATAATGCTGCATATTTTGTCGAATCTGTTGCCTCTTCATAATGAACAGTTGATGCTACTTTCGCTGCTTTGACCGTATAATTTTCATATACAATACCCGTTATTGCAGCATCCATGGTCAATTCGTTCTCTCCAAGGACAACCGCTGGCATAATTAACGTGCCATATTCCTTTATGGTCCCATCTGCTTTTAATGCTGCAATTTCAGTGGAACTACGGTTAACTTTAGAAAGGAAACGGAATCCCTCATCGCCTGTCATACGAATCTGTGCACCCACACTGCTGACAAGTAAATCATCTTCAAGTTTCTCAGTGATTACTAAATTACCGTCAGAATTTAATGCTAATTCATACTCATCGCTGGAGAAAAGAATTTTTTCTGCAAGCTCAGCTGTCAAATAACCATTTCCTTGAACAAGAACGGTATCTACAGCTAACGTTCCTTCATAGGAAAGTGTTACACTGCTATCGCTACCAACAAAGTTTGGAATCTTATTGATATTCATCACTTGGCCACTCGCAATCGTAATTTTTACAGGACCCTCAAATTGTAAACCGGAACTGCCAAATGTATTGCCGGCACCAATATAAATATCACAATCATTATTACCATCCGTAGCAACTTTATCAAACCAACTGCTTTTAGAATAATTATAACTAATAACACCTTTCTTAGCAGATGAATTTACAATGTTAATCTTTCCTGTTATACGCCCTGCTTCCAAGACCTCAATCAGACAATCATCTTGCGTATTACAGTTTTCTAAGGTAAGAACCGCACCACTGTTAACCTGCATACGGTTACCCTTCTTAATCTGCTTTGTAAAATTAGTCATCGTAACTTGTTCTGTAATCTGCAAATGCCATGCACCACTTAAGAACGTCGCACCGAAGCCTGTACCATCCACATTGACATTTTTCAGGGTTAACCAATAACTATTGCTCGTATCAAACAATGTACTAATAGCCTCGTTATCCCCTTGTTCTTCGATTGTTAATGTGTGCGGACCGGCTGAATTCGATGTAATAGTAAGATTCTTTGCTAATGTATATGTCTGATAAGGAATCACCGCATCATTCAGCAATGTAATCGTACCGTCAGCATCAGCCACAACAAAAGCTTCATACGCATCAGCAAAACTATCATATTCCACACTATTATATAACGCTACTGCAGAAGTCTTAATAAGCGAATCATAAGACGCCTGCAAGGTTGTAATCGTTGCGGCAATCGTTACCTCATCTGCATTATATGCTACTTCTTCTGCCGTGCTTACCACACTATCTAAAGCGGATACACTATCAGAGGTATAGACCGTATCATCAATATCACGACACTTCTGAATCAAAGTATTCAAATCTTTACGGTTGGAAGCAATCGTATCAAAATCATCAATTTTCCATTCATCTGCCCAGTTAATACCCAATGTAGCATTCCCTTCATCGATCACAACAGGCAGCCATTGATATCTGGAGTCTTTCAATGAACCGGCAGACCATTTATCACCCATATAAATGAAGCAGCCTTCCTTACCCTGAACAGGGAAAATACAAGTGCTCTGTCCGTTAAACGTTTTCGAAGAGTTCGGTCCAATTGCCGGATTCGTTAACACTTCCTTTACATGTTGAAAAGGTCCGATATGTTGCACCGCATCCTCACAGGTCTTATCGGTATAATCAATAATCAATGTATCTGCTACACTAATTCCAGCCGCATTAGCCGGCCATCCGGTACAACCGGATGTTACTAAATAGTATTTCCCATTATATTTAGCAATCGCCGGTGCCTCACGAGAGTCACGATAGGTATCATTTCTTCTGACGTAATTTCGTGAAAAGTTTCCGGTTACTCCTGTATAATCATCGGTCAACTCTTCAATATACAATGTTGCATTTTCTTCATCGGAATGTATCACATAACCCGTGCCATCATCATCAACAAATAATGTCATGTCACGAAGCATATCTGTACTACCACCAGTAGAAATAATATTTTCTTTTCCTACTGTCAAGTCTGCTTTTCCTAAATATTTAAACGGACCTGTAGGAGAATCACTAACTGCTACGCCGCCATCAGCCCATTCATACTTGCCAACACCCGGACCATCCAAATGGAACCACATGACATATGTATTGTTATTTGGGTTATATACAACCTTTGGACGTTCCATAACCATATCATAGTTTAATATAGTATAGAGTTCAGCTTTCTCAGCAGCACTTAAATCATCATATAATCCATTGATTTCATCTAAATCATGCTTGTTGTATTGTTCAAATGTATAATACCCGGTATATGAATTATAAGTAACAACTTCTTCCTCTGTACTTAAGCTTTCCGTATTCGTTTTTGCTGATTCATAAGCTGTCTGGAATTCTTCCGAAGACTCATTCAGATACATTGGAGTATCATCTGTAATAACACCATTCGGATCTGTGAATACAGGATTATTAAATACCGGCAATGCTACACCTTCATTCTTCCAATTATACAAATCTTTAGAAGAATAAACAGATGTACCAATTACAGGAGTACCATTTACTGTATTCGTACCTTCTGTATAATTATCTGTCCCTTTGTGTTCTCCATACCAATAATACTTCTCAGATACCGGATCCCACATAACAGCACCACCATGTGCCTGGATAAATACCCCTTCTGTATCCGTCCAAACAGAATTCGGTGCGAAAGAATCATATTTTACTGCTTGTTTTAATTCTGAGATTTTTTCATAAACAATAACATATGCATCGATATTATCTTCTGCATCGTCACTAGCAATTGCTGCATTCACAGTTTCTCTTTCCGCAGTAATATCACAACCCGCAGCATCTGCTAATCCTTGTAATTCTTCCAATGCTATTCCCAGCGCATCGTTAGAAACCGATTGATACGTATATACTTGAATATCAGAAATATTCATATAAGAACCTGCAGCAGCATTAAAGCGAACATATTGATATTCCGTTGCATCATAAACAGGAATCTCCGTGTAGACTCCGGCTGTTGGTTCTACGTCAATCGAACCAAGCGGTACAAAGCTTTCTCCATCTGTAGAAGCCTCAAACGAACAACCAACCGCTCTAGATGTATAATTCGTCCTCGGACAATACTTAATCATTGCAATCTTCTGAGCATCCGGATATTGAATCATCGTCCATCCTGTGCCACTATCATATCCCGAACTATTCTTTAAATCCGGATAGGTGGATGTATTACCATCCCATGCTTTTTCTGCACCGGATAAGCCGCCTGAAGAATCTGTGATAGTACCGGTCGAATTATCTAATTTTGCATAAGTTACCATTTTTTCTGTGGCTGATGTTGATTGCATTACCAGATTACCATCAACAATAGCTAATTGATATCCTGCATTAGCTACCACAAAATGCTTCAGCATATCATCTGAAAGTTTACCACCACTGATTAATGTAATATCATCTTCATAAACAGCATTCAGGTCGCCATATGTCAAAGTTAGTGTTGTATCATCTGTTTCAAAAGTTGGCGTCTTATTAAATGCCATAGAACAACTCTCTGCAAGTGTGACATTCACATCTCCACCAAAAACAACACTCTTATCACCAAATGTATTTGTTGTCGAGATATAAATATCACAACCTGCACCATCCGATGTAATCTGATCAATCCAGCTGCTATTATACTCGATGAATCCAAGAACACCCAGTTTAGCAGAAGATCTCAAATTGACAATTTTCCCTGTTACACGAGCCCATTTTTTAACATCAAACAAGTAATCATCCGTCGTCTTACAATCCTGTACTGTCAATGTTGCTCCAGAATTGACTTGAAAACGGTGATTTTCTTTAATCTTCTTTGTAAAATTAGACATGGTAACTTGACCTGTGATCTGCAAATGGTATTCGCCGCCAACAAAAACTGAAGCAAATCCTGCAGCATCGACATTAACATCCTGAAGAATCAATCCACTGCCTCCGGTTGCATTGAACAATGGAGAAACCACTGTATTCTCACCTTGTTCTTCAATCGTCAGAGTATACGGACCATTCGCATCTGACACTAACGTAAGACCAGATGAAACCGTACGTTGCTCATAAGGAATCACTGCATCGGACAGCAAAGTAATTGTACCTGCATTACCGGCTGCATCAAGTGCTTCCTTCAAAGTAGCATACTGAGTTCCATCATACTCTGCTACATAGCTTGTCCCTTCCGTGTCCTCTTCTGCCTGTACGGTAATACATGCAGACATACCTGAGAAGGCCATCGTGACAGCCATGACCAAAGAGATGAGTGAATTCACTATTCTTTTCATCTTACATACCCCCTAAATGTATAGTATTGCAATGTTTCTACATACTTTTACAAAGCATGCCACACCTTGCAATTATTTTACAGTATATGCATACAATCTACAATAGACAAAATGTGCTCAAATGGTGTCAAAACGTGATTGTTTTAAATAATAGGATACTCGTCGAAAAAAAAGCGCCACTCTTATAAGTAGCGCTTTATCCCTATTACAATATATCTTAGTTATCGATTAATTTAGAACCCTGTGTCCAGGACATTAATTTACGCAATTCTGCACCGGTTTTCTCTAACTGATGTTCTGCTTCCATTCTACGACGAGCATTGAAGTTCGGACAACCAATCTGATTCTCTAACAACCAGTTGCGCGCAAAAGTACCTTCCTGAATCTCTTTTAATACCTGTTTCATTTCTTTCTTCGTATCTTCTGTGATGATACGTCTGCCGATCATATAATCACCATACTCAGCTGTGTTAGAAATGGAATATCTCATACCGGCAAATCCACTTTCGTTAATCAGGTCAACGATAAGCTTCATCTCATGGATACATTCAAAGTATGCACTTTCCGGAGCATAACCTGCTTCAACGAGTGTTTCAAAACCACATTTCATCAATTGAGTTACACCACCACAAAGAACTGCCTGCTCACCGAAAAGGTCTGTTTCTGTTTCTTCACGGAAGGTTGTTTCCAGAACGCCGGCTCTGGCACCACCGATAGCCAATGCGTACGCAAGACCGATATCATGTGCATTGCCTGTAGCATCCTGCTGTACAGCGATAAGACAAGGAACCCCTTTGCCTTCCTGATACTGGCTGCGAACCGTATGACCAGGTCCTTTTGGTGCGATCATCACAACGTTTACATCTTTCGGTGGAATAATCTGACCAAAGTGAATAGCGAAACCATGTGCAAACATCAATGTGTCGCCTGCTTTTAAATTAGGAGCAACAGATTCTTTGTACATTGCAGCCTGTTTCTCATCGTTAATTAAAATCATAACGATATCTGCTCTTTTTGCTGCCTCCGCTGCTGTATAAACTTCGAATCCTTCTGATTCTGCTTTTGCCCAGGATTTACTTCCTTCATAAAGACCGATGATAACATGGCATCCGGACTCTTTTGCATTTTTTGCATGAGCATGTCCCTGGCTGCCATAACCAATGATTGCAATGGTTTTACCATCTAATAATGCTAGGTTACAATCCTGTTGATAATAAATCTTTGCCATTTCTAGGTCCTCCTAAATAATAAATAAATATATGTATAACTGTAATAAAACAGATTATGCATTCAAATCGTCATAGGCACCACGTGCCAGACCGGTAATACCGGTACGAACCATTTCCTGCACCTCAAAGCCTTCCAACAGGCCAAGAAATGCTTCCAGTTTGTTTACATTTCCGGTCAGCTCCATCATCAGGGATTCCGGTGCCACATCCACAATCTTAGCACGGAAAATATCTGCAATAGCGATAATCTCCTGTTTCTCTTTTTTGTCAGCTTTTACCTTAACTAAAACCAACTCACGGCATACTGACTTGCCATCTTCTAACTTGATAATCTGGCGTACATCGATTAATTTCGTCAGCTGCTTGCTGATTTGTTCTAACACGATATCATCACCACTTACGGTAACCGTCATTCTTGATAACGTAGGATCCTGGCATTCTCCTACTGTCAGACTATCAATATTATATCCGCGTCTGCTGAAAAGCCCGCAGACACGGCCTAAAATTCCCGGCTTGTTATCTACTAAAATAGATAATACTACTCTCATTCTTCCTACCTCTTTCATTCATATGTTTCATAAGCAGTGGATTCCGTAGATGTCATCCCATCATCCGTCACTGTATCCAAACCTTCTTCTGTTACAGCAGGAGGCCCGTATATAAAAGTCTGTAATGCCTCTTTATTTGCCTCCACATCAATCTGCAGAACCGATGCCATATATCCGCCGATATAAACCATATCATCATAATAAGCCCCATCAACAGGAAGGCGCAACTGCTGCACATCTTCGATGTTCATTTTCAGTACATTATACAATAAGCTCTGAATTTCTTTACTGGACAAATCCGTATTGATATACGGAAGTATGTCAAGTACCAGGGAGAGCATCTCACTATATGACTGATTTTTAAACTTCTTATAAAGCTTGGTTAAAACCCGTCTCTGTCGATCTGTTCTCTCATAATCATTGTTTCCTACAAAACGGAGTCTGGAATACAACAATGCCTGATCACCATTCAGCTTTTGTTTACCCGGTTTAATCTTTAAGAGAACACGGCGTTTACAGTTCGCCTGAATCCAGTTATATTCATCCTCGTTGATATTGATACGCACACCGCCAAGGCGGTTCACAACTTCCACGAATGCTTCAAAGTTTACTGTCGCATATCCATCTACACGGATACCAAAATTCTGGGCAATCGTCTGAATTACTAATGGAATTCCGCCATCTGCATAAGCTGCATTAAATTTCGATGTTGCATGTCCTGGAATATCCACATACATATCACGCATCAGAGATGTCAACTTCAACTCTTTATTCTTAAAATCAATCGTTGCAATCATACAGGTATCGGAACGTCCTCCATCTCCCTCTTCCGGACGTTCATCAATACCAAGCAGTAAAATATTGACGATATCAGAGTCAAATACCAGTGGAATATTCGGATCAATCTCAACATCCTCTGACTGCAATGAGCTTTGTCTGCTGTCCAGCTTCGTCGTGATGTAACCATATCCGGCTCCCACACCAATCGATATTACAAGCAGAATCCCCAGCAAAATCCGTCCGTAGATTCTGACCTTACTCCCTTTTTTCTTTTTCATCCTTTGATATAACCCTCCCATGCGGGTAATTTGTAAAACAATACTTCTTATTAGATTAAAACATTTTTATCAATATTTCAATATTTTTTTAATAATTTATACAAAATATTCGTTCCAGAATTTTGGATTCATGCTTAGTTTCCGTACCCATGTTTCGGGTAGCCGCTCAAATTTTCTGCCCAGCTTATACCCGAGCACTTTTGCCAGTGTATGGGAAACCAGTCTGGGAATCTGCAGGATCTGACCGGACCGGATCAGATGCTTCAAAGTGGCAAACACCAGCTTTGCACCCTCTTTTTCAGACTTTACCTTCAAAAACAACCCTCCGTACATCTGTTGCGAAACCGCCAGATCAAAATTACGCTGCAACTGCTGCATAAAGGTATAATCATGCCAGTGCCAGACTGCCGCATCAGCAGCATAATATACTGCATATCCGGCTTCGATCATCCGGGATGCCATAATCATATCTTCATTAAAGATTGTTTTTCTAATAAATCCGCCTAACTCCTCATACCTGTCTCTTCGATATGCAGAACAGACATTGGAACAGAAAAATGTCTTGATTCCCAGCAGCGGTAAATCCTCTTTTGTCTTTTTTCGGCTCTGCTTCGGATAATTAAACTCTCTGGTAAACGCTTCAATCGGACTTTTTTCCCTGTCCGCTATCTGCCGTCCATAAGCAACACCGACCTGAGGATCCGAAAAAGACTTCACGAGATTCTCTATCACATATGGATCATACGGCATGGCATCCTGTGTCATAAAACACAGAATATCCGCATCAGAATAAGAAGCCGCCTTATGTCTTGTCGCTCCATGGTCAAATTCTTCTTTGTCAATATGATGAACTTCCACCCGCGGATTCCCGTCCACTGCTGACGTATCAAACCACTTTTCTTCGGTATTCATAATAATTATTTTATCCGGAATACAGGACTGCTCCATGATTCGTTTTATCAGTTCCCGAAACCGGTCATCCGGCTTATAAGTCGGGATAATCAAATCCACTCTCATGTCTGTATGAACCTTTCCTTTCATAAACATAATAACGTAAATATTTTAGCACATGAAACTAAAAAAGAAAAGAACGCACATCTTGACTTTTATCAAAAACAGTATGAAAATAGTATCATCATAATTATTCATATCAATCAGGGAGAAAATATGAGAATCAACAGATTTCAGAAATTAAAACAAATCAAAGATAAATACATTGATGAACAGACGATGAAAGAAAACGCCAAACGTATGATATACGGCCGTCTCATTTATATTGCCATTGCACTGCTTCTCCAAATTGGTATTTTTGCAGCAACAATGATGCATGTATATCAATATCAGGGTCTGGTATTCTATGCTTTTACCCTTCTTGCATTTATCCTGGTTATTTTTATTATTAATCAGGATATGAATCCATCCTTTAAAATAACATGGATTATTCCGATTCTGTCTTTTCCTGTCTTTGGCGCTATGCTGTACCTGTTTGTTCATTTACAATCAACACCGAAGAAGCTGAGCAAACGCATTGCAGAGGTCATTGAGGAAAGTAAACCCTATCTCCAACAGGACCCTTCCGTTATGGAGCATATCAGCAAAACAAATCGTCAGGCTGCAAATCTAAGCCACTATCTGTTTCAGTCAGGAGGGTATCCAACCGTTTCCCATACCACTGCCAAGTACTTCGCAACCGGTGAAGAAGCATTTGACGCAATACTGGCAGAATTAGAGAAGGCACAGCATTTTATCTTCATGGAATTCTTTATTGTAGCTTATGGTCATATGTGGAACAGTGTCCTCAACATCCTCAAACGAAAAGTCGAGGAGGGAGTCGAAGTCCGATTTCTATACGACGGGACAAATTCTGTGGTACTGCTTCCATATGATTATCCCAAATATCTGGAATCCATTGGTATTCAGTGTAAAATGTTCTCACCGGTTCGTCCCGTTCTTTCGACCTACCAAAACAACCGGGATCATCGCAAAATCATCTCCATAGACGGTCAGGTCGGTTTTACCGGCGGATTGAACTTAGCAGATGAATACATCAACAAAAAAGTAAAATATGGTCATTGGAAAGACAACGCCATCCAGCTAAACGGAGATGCCGTACGGAATCTTACCGTGATGTTCCTGCAAATGTGGAACATCACAGAAAAGAATCCTGTTGACTATGCAAACTATATGCCAACCGCGCGTCGGATGATTCCTTCGGATGGATTTGTCTGTGCCTATGGCGACAGTCCGCTTGATCATGAAAACATCGGGGAACAGGTATATTTGGACATCATCAACACAGCAAAAGACTATGTTCATATCGTCACTCCATATTTAATCATTGATAATGAGATGAAGACAGCACTAACATATGCCGCCAAACGAGGCGTCGATGTGAAAATTGTCTTACCCCATATTCCTGATAAAAAATACGCCTTTTGTCTGGCACATAGCCATTATCCGGAATTATTAAAACACGGTGTACAGATCTATGAATATGAACCCGGATTTATCCATCAGAAAACCTTTGTATCCGATAATGAAAAGGCCGTCGTTGGTTCCATAAATCTTGATTACCGCAGCCTGTACCTGCACTTTGAATGTGCCATCTATCTCTATCAGAACTCAGCCGTATTGGCAGTAGAAAAGGATTTTTCTTCCGCATTGGAGCAATGCATAAAAATGACGATGAAGGAGTACAAACAACTGCCACCTCTCCACCGTCTTGCAGGTTCTCTTTTAAAATTTCTTGCTCCATTGATGTAAAAAGCAATCCGGGCTGCCTTGTCAGGGCAAAACAAATCCGTTTAGATAACGTTTTCCTGTACAATCCAGGCAGCCCGAAAAAATTGCATGATTTGCCAGTAACCAACCCCCTGTAGACCATACTCCTGATATAAATCATACTTTGCCTGAATACTCCTGGCATCCTCAAACCAAACCTCGTGGGCTTCCCCGTTCCTGGAATAATAGAAATAAGGTGCCATAGCCGTTTCATCAAACTCAATCGTCGCTCCATTCGCAATCGCAATTCTCACTGCCTCTATGTTGCCAATCGTCTGTGCCTTACTTTCTCCTGAAATGTAAGGCAGCGTCCAGTCATATCCATAGTTTGGAATTCCCAGATTAATCTTATTCGCCGTAATCTTTGAGAGCGCATACTCAACAACCACTCTTACCTTATCTATCGGTGCTACTGCCATCGCCGGTCCGTAGGTATAGCCCCATTCGTAGGTCATGACAAACACTTTATTGGCAACCGCTCCAAGTGCTCCATAATCTTTCCCCTCATACAGCAACCCTTTCTGTGTATCCGAAGTCTTTGGAGCCAGATCCACAGTGACTTCATATCCGATTTCATTCATCCTTACTGTCACGTCACGGACGAATTCCGTAAACAAATCCCGATCTTCTGCCAGGATAAACTCAAAATCGATATTGACCCCCTGATACCCTTCCTCTTCCACTGTTCTCTGCAACTGGTCAATCAGATTTTCTCTGGCCGCGGTATTATTTAATACTGCATGAATCAGTGCATTACTGAATTTTCCATCCAGTCCAAACGGAGGCAGCGTTAGAATAGGTTTCGTTTCATACTGATGTGCCAGATTCACCATCCAAGCCGGATCAATCACAGGAGGCAGAATACTCCCTTCTTCTGTGAAGCCGTATGAAAAAACAGATAATTCACTCAGATAAGGCAATGTCTGTTCCAGTACCCAGTTACTGATAAAAGGATAAGCAAAACCATTCGCCAACACTCCCCTTTTATTTCGCGGAATTCCATCTGTAATCACAAGAGCCTGCCCCACAGCCAGCTGATAGGGATACACGAGTTGATTGTCGTAAATAATACGATTTACCGGAACGTCAAATTTGCCGGCAATCGCATCTATGTTGTCACCTGATTGTACTACATAAATCTGCATGGAGATATCCTTTTTGAATATCATATGTTGGATAAAAGTATATATTACATTTCCTCACAGACTTTCTTAATCATCTGAACCAAGATCATTTCCCCATTATCTTTTCTATCAAATTCTCTAAATCCATTTTCTTGGTAGAAATCAATTAGTTTGCAATTATCACGGCACTCAATTAATGCATATCTTCCACCTACAGATGCAACCGCATTTGATATCACAAAATATGCCATTTCTAAAATAATTCGTCCAGTCAGTTCAGGAATATCTGCATCCATCCAATTCATGTCTTGAGCGAATTGACATTTTTAAGTTCTAGATTTTGATACTCTTTCCAATTCTACAGCTTTATTATAAAAAAATTCTCAATATCCAAATCTTTTTCGCAAGAAAAAGAAGACAAGATACTTGTCAACAAGTTCTCGTCTCCTCTTGTTCCTTTAATAATTGTTTGTAACGGGATAACCACCGCTCGAATAACTTTTCACTCCTCTCTCTGTCTTCCTGTGAGAAAGGACGTGGAAGTGGCATTCCCGGATCATCGGAATCTAAAATCTCACATAGCTTCCTTACTGCTTCCGGATTATCAATAAAAAAGAACGTATCAAATGATGATACAGCCATATTCTCACTCCTTTCTACACCTCAAGTATCTGATGAATAAAGTATAAGTTATCTCGAACAGCATGTCAACACAATTTTACATTTTTTTACATTTATTTTAGATTACATCAAAGATTCATACAATTTTGTAATATCTTCTACACTAGTCTCTTTTGGATTACCAGGTCTGCATGCATCATCATAAGCAGACTGTGCAAGGAATGGAATATCCTCCGGTTTCACGATTTCTTTCAAATCAGCCGGAATACCAACATCAACCGATAACTGTTTTACTGCATCAATTGCTGCTTTTCTATATTCTTCCTGTGTCATATTATCCACACCTTCTACGCCCATTGCTCTGGCAATCTCACGGTATTTTTCACCGGTTGCTTCTGCATTATATTCCATAACCGTTGGTAAAATAATCGCATTTGCAACGCCATGTGGCGTATCATAAAGAGCTCCAAGTGGATGTGCCATGGAATGTACGATACCCAGTCCTACATTTGAGA
Source organism: Lachnospiraceae bacterium (assembly GCA_051878935.1). Classification (GTDB taxonomy): domain Bacteria; phylum Bacillota; class Clostridia; order Lachnospirales; family Lachnospiraceae; genus CANQDT01. The sequence goes on from JBJELB010000101.1 coordinate 21,067, forward strand.
ATCCCATACCTGCTATGTATTGACCAAGAGCCATGCCTTCTCTTCCTTCCGGTGTGTTTTCTACGGCTCCGCGAAGATTCCTTGCAATGATCTCAATCGCTTTGATATGGAACATATCAGATAACTCCCAAGCACCGGCTGTGATATATCCTTCAATTGCATGTGTTAACGCATCCATACCGGTTGCCGCTGTTAAACCTTTTGGCATCGTAGCCATCATATCCGGATCTACAAAAGCAACAACCGGAATATCATTAACATCGACACATACCATCTTACGGTTTTTATCTGCATCTGTGATAACATAATTGATGGTTACCTCAGCCGCAGTACCTGCCGTAGTCGGGACTGCAAAAATCGGCACGGATTTATTCTTTGTAGGAGCCACTCCCTCTAAGCTTCTGACATCTGCAAATTCTGGATTGGCAATGATGATACCTACTCCTTTTGCAGTATCCATTGAAGAACCGCCACCAATGGCAACAAGATAGTCTGCATTTGATGACTTGAATGCTGCTACTCCTGCCTGGACATTCTCAATCGTTGGATTTGGTTTGATATCAGAAAAAATATCATATGCCAATCCTGCATCATCTAAAACATCTGTTACCTTTTTTGTTACCCCAAACTTGAGAAGATCTGGATCAGAGCATACCAATGCTTTCTGAAAGCCTCTTCTCTTTGCTTCTGTCGCAATTTCTAAAATCGCACCTTTTCCATGATAGGATGTCTCATTTAACACGAATCTGTTTGCCATAATTTCCTTCTCCTTTACATTATAATTGATATCTTCATTTTATCACTTAACCTTACAAAATAAAAGTCCTTTCCCATAGTATATATGTGGTTTCACGACACATTTCCGTTGCTCAGTGTGTCGGGGAGGCTGAGCAACGGAAACGAACCGTCAAACCTCACCTGCCTTTTAAAAAATTATAAGATTACCGATTCCAAATTTCTTTATATGAATCTCGTTGATTCGCGTAACATCCGGTACTTCCGGACGGTCTGCAAAATTCTTATGTCCGGTATACTGCACCGGTGAACATACCCGTACATCTCCATCCATATGGTTGTGCGGTCCATGTGCATTAAATGAACTCGGGTACAAACGAATCTTTAAATGATGTTCTCCCGCTGTCAAAGTACCTGTCATTTGATTCTTTTTACCATTCCAGTAAAATCCGACCTCCTGATTATCTATCACAATGTCGGCACAATCCGCATTGAAGTCTTCGAAGTAGAAAATTGGATTTTGATAATCTCTCGAAAGAGTAAATGTTTTCTCCATTTCTACTGCTTGTTTTATAAATGGAAGACCTGATCTTGTCAGATTTTCTGCATCCAACATCCCATTTTGCTCCAGACGGAAGTCATATGGTATACGTAGTACATCACCCAAATCTTTATACTCCTGATTCGCGAGCACCAGGAAATCTCCCTGCGTCAATCCGTCCTGTTCATCCGGAACAACCAATATATTCTCCTTCGGTCTCTTTACGATAAAATCACTTTGTTGCAGATGTCTTCTAAAGATACATCCTTTGTGGATGATAACCTTGTCATAGTGACATTGACCTACAATTAGTTTTTCTCCTTCATATCGCACATTTTCTTCAAATTGTCTCTCGTCTATCACGTGGAAATCCTGAAGTCCTGCCATCATTTCCATAAAATCGTTGCTGATTGCCGTTGCCGGTGTTCTTGGCTGTTGTGTTCCATTATGGATATTCGTCTGCTTCCATTCTGTTGCACGGTAATTTGCACACGTTCCACGCATTGGTACGACTACCAATGTATCTGCAGCATCACGCACCGGTTCCACTTCATTTAATGCAGTTTCATAAGCATCACACCAACTCAAATCCAATGGTTGTGATGGTGGCCAGTCCTTCTTAGAATCTTCATCCAGCCTCAGCTGCTGGATATGAAAGGCAAAAGTATTAATTCCACAACGAGTCAACTGATTCAGATAACGAACAAACTGAGCAGGTTCTATTCCCCAACCACTACCGCCAAGTGTCTCACACATACTCACCCCACTTCCAAATTGCTGAGAGAGAGACGAAACAATGCGTGGAAAATAATTGTTCGGCACATTTCGTTCCAGTGCATCAATGCATGGAATCTGTACTTCTCTCAAAATACGGAACGGTGAACCATTAAAGGGAACAGAAAATGCAGGATTCTCCTCCCCCTTCAAATGAGCAGTAAATAATTTGCCATGTTTCATGCACCACTCATTAATCGGACGATAAAAATTGCACGCCAGCATATCAGAAGCCTGTTCCCAATAATCCATACGAATCTTTTTATAATCACCAATATCAAAAAACATTTCAGCTAAATGATTTCTGATGCCAATGAATGGAACCGTAGGATTTGGATTGTTTTCTGCATTATGCGGCAGGCACACTTCATCACAAAAGAAGCCGGTGAAGTAGTCAAAAGCTTCCTGATCAAGACCGTTTAAATATGCTTCATGGGTACAGTCAATAAACATCTTCGTTGCCTCGATATCCAGAGGTGAAGTCTTATGTTCAGAAACCAATACAAGATGATAGTCTCCATATGACTCTAATATTTCTTCATTCTCACCGACCTTCTCTTGTTTTGGTCTTAATTCAACATATTGTTTACGCAAATCCGGATTACGTTTCATTACCTGCCCATCGGCATTGCCGGAAGGCCAGCCGTTCTCATCATATATCCAGAAGTCCATCTCGATTTCCTTTGCATAAAGGATCAGTTCAGAAACAATCTTTAAATACTCCTCACTCATATATGCCGGTTTGCCCGGATAGAATCTGGGATGAAAAATCACACCTGTTAAACCGGTACCCTTCATTTCCAGCATCTGTTTCTTCAATGTTTCAATCTTCAATTCATCATTAATTGCCCATAAAGATAAATATGTATGTTTCATTGTACCCTCCTTAAATCTCCTTTGTTCCGTGACGCTTTCTGTTGCTCCCGTGTGCCGGGCAGGCGGGAGCAACAGAAAGCGTCACGGAATCAAAATAAAAAACAGAGCAATAAGAAGTGATTCTCATTACTCTGCTCATTTTTAGCGTGATAAATATTCATGGATACCTTTTGCCGCAGCCTTACCTGCACCCATCGCCAGAATGACAGTTGCTGCACCTGTTACAGCATCACCACCGGCAAAGACGCCCTCTTTTGAGGTCTGTCCGGTTTCTTCTTCTGCGATGATACATTTTCTGCGATTAACATCCAATCCTTTTGTTGTTGTGTAGATTAATGGATTTGGTGAAGTACCCAGAGACATAATGACAGTATCGCACTCAATCTCATATTCGGAACCCGGAATCTCAACCGGACTTCTCCTGCCGGAAGCATCCGGCTCACCTAACTCCATTTTAATAATCCTAATGCCTTTTACCCATCCATTCTCATCAACAAGAATCTCGGTTGGGTTCTGCAATAAGTCGAAGATAACTCCTTCTTCTTTTGCATGATGCACTTCTTCCGCTCTGGCAGGCAACTCTGCCTCACTCCGACGATATACGATATGAACTTCAGCTCCTAAACGCAATGCTGTTCTGGCTGCATCCATCGCAACGTTACCGCCACCAACAACTACCACTTTCTTGCCTTCTGAAATTGGTGTATCATATTCCATAAATGATTTCATCAAATTATTTCTTGTTAAAAACTCATTGGCAGAAAATACACCGTTTGCCTGTTCACCCGGAATACCCATAAAACGAGGCAATCCTGCTCCAGAAGCCACAAAAACAGCTTCGAATCCTTCTTCTTGCATTAATTCATCAATAGTGGTTGATTTCCCAATGACTACGTTAGTCTCAATCTTAACCCCTAATGATTTTACATTTTCTACTTCCTTGGCAACAACACGGTCTTTTGGAAGACGGAATTCCGGAATACCATATACCAGTACGCCTCCTGCTTCATGTAATGCTTCAAAAATAGTAACCTCATAACCCAGTTTTGCCAGGTCACCGGCACAGGTTAAGCCTGCAGGACCGGAACCGATAACAGCTACCTTATGTCCGTTTAATTTATCTGCTTTTGCCGGTTTGATACCATGTTCACTCGCCCAGTCTGCAACAAATCGTTCCAGCTTACCAATTGCAACCGGCTCACTCTTAATACCACGAATACATTTCCCTTCACACTGAGACTCCTGTGGACATACACGACCACATACAGCTGGCAATGCAGACGATTCGGAAATAACCTGGTACGCTTCTTTTATATTGCCCTCTTTTACTTCTTTTACAAAAGCCGGAATATCGATAGATACCGGACAACCTTTTACACATTGTGCATTTTTACAAGTTAAGCATCTGGAAGCCTCTTCCATTGCCTCTTCTTTACTGTATCCCAAACATACCTCTTCAAAATTCGTAGCTCGTACCTTTGGATCCTGTTCTTTTACAGGTACTCTGTTCATTGTAGCCATTATTCATCACCTCCGCAGTTACCACATCCACCGTGATGGGTATCACCTTCTTGCAATTTCAACATTGCTCTTCCTTCTTGAGTCTTGTATTGAAGCTGTCTTTGCATTGCTTGGTCAAAATCTACCAAATGTCCATCAAACTCTGGTCCGTCTACACACGCAAACCTCACTTCTCCGCCAACCATAACACGACACGCTCCACACATACCTGTTCCATCTACCATAATTGGATTTAAGGATACTACGGTAGGTATATTTAATTGTTTTGTAAGCAGACATACAAATTTCATCATAATCATCGGTCCAATTGCAACACAATGATCATAAACCTTTCCTGAATCTACCAGTTCCTGTAACTGATTGGTACCCATACCATGGAACCCGTAGGAACCATCATCCGTTGTTACATATAAATTTGTAGCTACTTGTCTCATTTCGTCGACAAAGAATAACAAGTCCTTTGTACGAGAACCCATGATGACATCACAGTCAACACCATGCTCTTTTAACCATTTCACCTGTGGGTATACCGGAGCAGTACCTACTCCGCCTGCCAGAAAGACAATTCTTTTTTTCTTCGTTTCTTCCAGATTTTTTTCTTCACATAATTCAGAAGGACATCCTAAAGGACCTACAAAATCACGGAAACTATCACCAACATTTAAATCTTTCATTATTTCAGTAGAATATCCAACAGTCTGAAAAACTATCGTTATCGTTCCTGCTTCACGATCATAATCACAGATAGTTAATGGAATACGCTCTCCTTTTTCATCCATCTTCACGATAATGAATTGACCCGGTAAACAGGAGTTTGCAACACGTGGTGCCAACACATCCATGAGATAGATTTTTTCCGCCAGTTGTTCTTTTCTTACTATCTTAAACATAACTTCCTCCATGAAACTTTAATCCATAGCATTATAGATGAAAAAATGGAGAATTACAATATATTTCGTAAAATAAGTGTCTTTATTCTACTTCAATGTGTGTCTTCAATTCCAAATATCCAGGTTTCATTTCATGCCTAATCGCCGGAATAACAGTCTTTCCACACATGATATTTGTATTTGGATCTGTGGCAATCACTTCACCCATCCCTCCTTTACTGAAGAGCCTGCAGAAGCCTGTTTGATTCTTTACACTGGCACAGCCTGCTTCCGTCTGAGTCTTTAATCTCTCTCCTCTTTCTGCAGACATTGCAAAACCACAATCATATATTCTGCACTCATAATCACTGTAAATCCTGTGAATCCTGATGTGCCCTTTGTCACCTGGTATTATTTCTGTTTCTACCTCCACTCCAACAAAAGGACTCCAGTGCGTAATGATACGATCTGTCAAGACCTGGTATTCTTCACATCCCCGTCGGGTAAAAATCAAGCCATCTATTTCGAATGCGAGCATACTATCCGGAGCAGCTTCATTTAAACTATGATTTCCTCGTGGAACACTAAACCCATACTTGGATGAATATACGAATTTAGAATATTTGCAGTTAGCATGGTTGTGTGCTTTTGGATTGTAGTTTCCAACAGGATACCCAAATACCTGCTCACCTCGATGAGTGATAAAAAAATTAGCTTTCTTTACTCTCATTTGATTTTCTAATTGTGGCAACGGTTCTTCAGAAACAAGCCAGAACGGATGATTATCCGGTAGTGCTAATATTAGAAATGCTTTTAATCCACAATAAGGTGAGCCCGGTCCATTGTAGGACTCCGCCATATGCAAATTGGGATAGGTATATCCAATAGTAAGGATACCATCTCGGTCGAAAATGGGCTGTGTAAACCAATATCGAAAATGACGACCAATCAGTCCTTTCATGATACCAATTGGATACGGCTCAATTCCAGCATATAAACAAGCACACCAGAAGGAAACCTGTGCAAAACGATATGTAAGAGAATTTCCATAAGCTAATCCCCTTCCCTCATCATCAAACCAATATATAAACTGACGAGCAAACCTGCATGCCCGCTCCCTGTACCG
>JBJELB010000102.1:0-89827 GCA_051878935.1 Lachnospiraceae bacterium
ATATTGCAAAAGAAGACGATAAAGTCATGACGAAAACCATGATTAATAACTACACAAAAAACAAACTGCTACCCCCTCCGGTTAAGAAAAAGTATTCCAGGGAACATATTATCCTGCTGATTTACATTTATTATCTGAAGAACTTCCTGACCATAGCAGACATTGATGTCCTGTTAAAACCACTGACCGAAGAATTCTTTGCCGGCGAAGCTCCGGAACATCTCGCATTATCAGATATTTATAAGGAAATCGTGGACATGGAGCTCCAACAACACCAGACATCCAAACAGGCGATTTACGATACGATTGAGAAATCCAAGAAGACATTTCAAAATCTTCCTGAGGAAACCCCACAGAAATTCCGGGACTATCTTCAAACCTTTTCGTTTATCAGTATGCTTGCTTATGATATCTACGCAAAGAAACAGGTCATTGAACATCTGATACAGGAAATGGCTACTGAACATACACCGGTTAAAACCGATGAAGAATAAACACAGAAGCCCGGCGAATTCGCCGGGCTCTTATCCTATCCTTCACTATTTTATTATATACTTAGTACCTCTTCCCCTGCCTTCAACCATTACGACACCCTTTTGCCCCATGTCTTTCAACAACTGTGTTGTCCTTGTTTCACGCATACTATTCGTTCCTACCCAATTTTATTGTTTATATTGCATGCAAAAATCAATCATAAATTTTTACGATTGATTTTTCATTTGTTTTTGATAGCGTTAAATGTAGGATGCTCACTGGTGCTTACTTCGACCGGATTTCACCGCAAGCTGTTAATAGCTTGCAGAACACACGACTTTTACCCGTTAGAGCGCGCCCATGGCGCGCAAACAATAGGGTTCCGGCGAATTCGCCGGAACCCTATCATCTTCTAACTCTACTTATGATTATAATTTACTAAAATCAAAGTCAACCACATTATCCGCACCGATACCTTCTGTTGTAAGACCGGCAGAAAACTTCCGTGCAACTGCACCTTCAACCGTAACAGTACTTGTTGTCGTAAGATCTGCTATTTGAAACTCTACCATCTCAGCAGATGGTGTTACATATACTTTTTTCATACTCTATCGCCTCCTATATTATTGAGCTGCATGCCAAACAGTTGCATCGCCAGCTGTAGAACCTAATAATTGCACTCCACATTGAGCATTAAAGTAGAGAGTATTCTCACCGACACCGTTTATCTTACAAACCATCTGATTTGCTGTTGTATAATCAACAGTTGCATAGTTATTCTTGCCAGCAGACCATCCAGGATTTTCTGTAGCTCCAAAATAGCAGCCATACCAGCCGGCTTCCTGATTCTTATCATAGTACTCTACATAAACTGTTGTTGCATCATCCGCTACATCAGCTGTCATATAAATAATCTGTGTATAGGCTTTATAGGCTTCTACATAGTCTTCATCACCCTCATGTACAGATTGGATATCAGCATTTTCCCATGCATAGAAGCTATAAGTTGAATTCGTACTAACAACCTTACCATTCTTTGTCCAGTATGCAAACCTTGTAGAACTATCCGTTACGGTTACTTTTGCATTATAATCAGCTTTATAAGCTTCACCAGCAATCGTAATATCATATGGTTTTACTGCATTGATAACAACCGGGCCGGAAGCTGTAACAGTATATGTACCTGCAGTCTCAGTAGGTGCTACTGCTACACCCGCTACTGTGACAGATGGTGTATACCCCTCTGTTACCGTAAATTCTACTGTGTCATTAGCCGCTATATAATCTCCCTCTGTATCGTTTGCTATCAAATCTGTTGATACTGCTACGTTGTCACCAGATGTTACTTTATAGGCTGATTCACGCATTTTAAGTCCAATAACAGTGTGAGCTCCTGCATTATAATCACGATTATGGACATTCATACGAATACCACCAGCAGAATAAGTGGTATACTCACTATTTCCCTTTGTTGGATTATTAGAATAAAATGTATATGTGTTGTATTTGTAATTGGTACCACTTTCTGTGTATGCTTTTAATGCACTTTGTTGATAAGCTGTTGTTTGTAAAACACCATAATAACCAGTAACCGTTTGAATAAAATAATAAAGACCATTTTTATCCGTCTCTGTATCACCTGAAAGCAACTCAATACCTACTGACAATTCATACTGTGTATCAGCTTTCACTGGTGCAGACCAATGATTCTGATAGTCTTTTGCATAAGATTCACCCTCATCCAATGTAGGGATCGTAAACTCATATACAGCATCATATTCTCCAACCTTAACACCAGCCACGGTATCTACTGTGATATCACCTGGTGTTAAATCAGTCCTTATTGCAGACCATGTTGCCGCCTTTACACCAATCCCCATCATAGGAATCGCCATCGCTACCGCCAAGGCAAATGCGGTAACTTTCTTGAATGTTTTTCTCATAGAATTTCCTCCTTCGCTTTCTTGTAAGCATTTTTATCTATGTTACCTAGTATATCATCGATTCCCTTTATCCAACATTGTAAATCTTTTATTCAAATTTGCATTTCTTCACATTTTGCAAATACATATGATATTCTTGCAATTCTTATCGTTTTATAAACATATTGCAAATATTTTATTTCTTTTTTATAATAAAAGCAAAAGAGATGGGGGAAAATTACACCAATGACAAAACATGATTTGGATTATATTAATTTGAAATATTTCCATGTCTTAAGCAAGGAGAAAAACCTGATTCGGACAAACAACAAAAACGCCACTTGGTATGAAATATTTTATCTGATATCAGGTGATGTCATCTGTAAGATTGATCATCAGGAGTTCATTCTGGAACCGGATAGCATCTTCATTACTCCACCATTTATGGAGCACGAGTTACGTACAACATCTGATACTCCATTCGAGCGTGCTGCTATCTTTTTCCCGGGAAGTATCATTCCCGCAGAATATCAGCATTACCTGACACAGACCTTTACTCACAGGGCACAGTCCCATTCCTATGTCTATCAGCATGTATCCGAATTTCATATTCCTTCCTATTTTGATATGATGGAGGCTTATTGGGACATGGACGAAGATATTCGCAATACATCTGCGTACATTCTGGTAGAATCCATTCTGTCAGCCCTGATTTATATTGACCGTTCCAGTGGAAAAGTAGTGGGAGCAAACAAAGAACAACATCTTATGAATGAGATATTACAATATATCAATGAGAATCTCGCTTCCAACCTTTCACTTGACCAGTTGAGCAATAAATTTTACATCAATAAGAATAAACTGTATGATTTGTTTCGACAGTCAACGAACCAGACAATTAAACAGTATATCACTTATAAACGAATTATAAAGGCAGAGAAATTAATTAAAAATGGTACTCCACTGAATATTGCAGCCTCCGAAGTTGGCTATCAGGATTATTCCACCTTTTATCGTGCTTATAAGAAAGTTCTGGGCGTTACCCCAAACGGTAACGGTCCACATACATAGAATCAGGAGTTAACAATGATAAACACAACCTGCAAAAACTTCTTCTATCAGAAGGTAGAAACACTGGCTGACATGGAATATCCGGAAGGCTCCAGCCATTACTACCTGCACTACTTTATCACAGAGCTCGAGGTGATGGGACCGGACGATCAGATGGTGCATGCACCGGCAGGCAGCTTCGGATCCCTTACCGGATTCCTCTCGTTCTCAAAGATGTGGATGCGATTCTGAGTCTGTTCTTTGAGGTACAACAGGAAACGGTAATGTCACATCCTTGATTTTTTTATCTCGGACCTAAAAATTTATCCCCATTCAGATGTATCATATGCTCCGGCATCTCTGCAATCCAAACTTCCGTTTCCCATGCCAGTGCTTCTGAAAATTTCTTATACGTTTTAAAATCCAGAAAAGCTGTAACAAAAATCTTTCCTGCTGTAACATTTTCTGTCATCTCTGTGATTTCAATGATGCGTTTTGGATCCATCGGTCCTACAGAAGTTACTGATTCTATAAAATAAATCCAATTTTTATCTTCTCTATATAAAACAACATCGGGCATTTTATCATGTAGCGTAATTTCAAATCCCAACTCTGTCAATTTCTCAACGTTCTTAACCAAATCTTTTTCTGTAGTATCACCCACATACAAGCATTCTGAGTTAGGTGCGAATCTTGGAGCAAATTCCTCAATAATCGCTTTCTGCAGTTCATTATGTTTTCCAATAGAAAATTTATAGTCCGCCTCATTAATTTTTACAGGCATCATCGTCATTTGCTTTTTTGAAGCGTAAATATCAATCAATTTATCATGATATGTTAGAAAGCGATTTAAGGATTTCTGCCATTCCACAGACTGAAATGTTTGCAGCATCTTTAAAGTTTCTTCAGTAAGCCTATATCTGTAATTAGGACTATTTGTTGCCTTCCCATTGTCTTCAACTAATGCTGCGGTTCTAAATCTATGCAACGCTTGTTTGCGAAATGTTTCCCTGCTATTTTCCGCATATGTAGTACCATAGAAGGTGTTAGAAAACTGAATAATATCATGAATACGAATCCATTCATTTTTTGCTTCGTTCCAATGCATATCTGGTTTCATATCCGCCATTGCAAGCAGAACATAACAACATATATCTGCCTGCTGTGCTTTCGGCATACCTACTAATTCTAAAAATTTTCTTGCTTCTTCAATTTTATCCACAATATCCCTCCAAAATCAAATCACAGTTCTTCTCTGATAAATCTTTTGTCTTCATCAATTTTCTGCCCATCTCTTGTATACTTTCTATATTTGGCACAGGCATAGAATTTACTTCTGTAGAATTCACCTGCGTAGAACCATTCAAAATCCTGTAATATTCATCATACAAGGTGGAATTAAAAAGTACATACAATCCATATACCAGGCACTCTGACATCTCCCCCAACAATCCATCAATAAAATTGATTTTATTTTGTGTACTGATTTTCGCATACTGTGGGTAATTCTTTGCCAAATAAATTCCACATTGCAACCTACGTGGTTCCTCTTTTGCCGTAAATCTCTTTACAAATAAATAATTCTTATTGTCCTGCATAAGTCCACGTTGATCTGTCACCACATATTCATGCTCTTTCTGAATCGGAAACTGCACCTTTCCTTGTTTAATATGTTGAGAATAAAACAACGGAATCGCACCATCTTCTTCCTCATCACGAAGGATATCACGATTTCTAAAATCTACTGTCAATCCAGTTTTCATTTTTACACCAATATCTGGCAACGTCTGATTAAACTTGTGCAATCGTTCTAACACAGCCAAGTCTTTATCATTTGTTACCAAATATACATAGTAATCTTCTCCCGAAACTATCAGTGAATATGGCACTGTCAAAGAAGTTATCTCATCAAAATCTTTATTTGATTTAGAAGAAGTAATATTCACTTTTTCTAGACTTTTATTTGTTTTCCTAACTTTTATGATGATTGTTTCCTGCAAAACATCTTCTTTGTCAAAAACTTTGTTTCGGCTCACAAACAAATGAATATGTTCCAATTTCCCCTGCGTCAGAAAATACTGGCGAAATCGTTTAAAATATGCTCCCGATGTCCATGAACGCGGAATAATATAAACCATTTCGCCATTATCCTTCAGATTAAAAAGTCCCATAGCTGCAAATATAAAATACATATTAGGCGCTCCATAGCAAACTTCCGGCATAGCTGTTGCTTCCGGTGCATCTTTCGGTATTTTCATATATGGGGGATTTCCAATCACATAATCAAATTTAGGCGGATTAGCATTTCCTCCTATCATAGAATTAAAATCTAAATATTGACTTGTAATATAGTTCTCTGTCCGAATATCATATTTGATCGTTTTTGTGGAATATTTTTTACAATACTCCAAGTTGTCTTTTAAAAGATCTAAGACATTTTCATCGTTCTCATAACAGACCAACTCAATTTCTGCAACATAATCAAACTGCTCTATCCATTCAATAAAAGCGCACGACAATATACCGGAACCTGCACCGGCATCCAAAACCTTAACACACGATTTCCCCGCTGGACATTCGTATAAATTTGCCATGAATCTTGCAGTTTCCATACTTGTGAAAAACTGCCCATATTTCTTTCTTTCTTTTTTAGGCATACTTTCTATATACAAATTTGTGAGTTCAATAATTTTCTCTAACACTTTATCTCACCTCATGCTCATCTATATAAATTAATTATACTCTATCAGTCTACCAATTTCAATACATTCAGAACAAATGTTCTCATCGTAATTCAACAGTAATACATGGCTGTGACGAATATCCCGAATCCGACTAATTATGAATGCAAAAAACCTTACCGACTTTCAGTTTCATTTCTGAAAATCAGTAAGGTTTTCAAGCTCTGTCTTATCGGTAAATAATATCATCACGTCCCGGTCCATTCGAAACCATCGTGATAGGATATCCGATCTGCTCTTCTACGAACTCGATATATTTACGGCAGTTCTCCGGCAAATCTTCATATTTCTTAATCCCTCGGATATCACACTTCCATCCAGGCAGGGTAGTCAATACCGGTTTTGCCTTTTCTAACTTGGAGGTTACAGGAAACTCTGTTGTAACTTTCCCGTCAATCTCATAACCGGTACATACCGGAATCTCGTCTAAGTAGCCCAGTACATCCAGTACAGTAAAGGCTACATCGGTAGTACCCTGTAAGCGGCAGCCATACTTGGAAGCCACACAGTCAAACCATCCCATTCGTCTCGGGCGGCCTGTTGTAGCTCCAAACTCACCACCATCACCACCGCGGCGGCGAAGCTCATCTGCTTCTTCTCCGAAGATCTCACTGACAAATGCACCGGCTCCAACCGCGCTGGAGTATGCTTTTACAACGGTAACGATCTGCTTGATCTCATATGGTGGAAGACCTGCTCCGATTGCACCATACGCAGCTAAGGTCGAAGAAGAAGTTACCATTGGGTAGATACCATGATCCGGATCCTTTAAGGTTCCTAACTGTCCTTCTAATAATACCGTCTTGCCTTCTTTGAGTGCTTCATCCAGGTAAGCAGATACATTACATACAAATGGTGCAACCATATCACGGTATTCATGCAGCGTCTCCAATAATTCTTCCGGATCAATCAATGGTTTATGATACAGATGCTCCAGCATAACATTCTTGGTTTCAGCAACACGAACTACCTTCTCCTTGAGCAGCTCTTCATCAAATAACTCACTTACCTGAAAACCGATTTTGGCATATTTATCCGAATAAAACGGAGCAATACCGGATTTGGTGGAACCAAAGGATTTACCACCCAGACGTTCCTCTTCATACTGGTCAAACAAGATATGATATGGCATAACAATCTGTGCACGATCGGAAACCAGAATCTTAGGCATAGGAACTCCGCGATCCACGATTTCCTGAACTTCATGAAACAATACCGGAATATTTAACGCAACACCATTACCGATGATACTGGTCGTATGGTCATAGAATACACCCGATGGCAGCGTATGCAATGCAAACTTACCGTAATGATTGATAATCGTATGGCCTGCATTTGCGCCACCCTGGAAACGTACAATAATATCCGATTCCTTTGCAAGCATATCTGTGATTTTTCCTTTTCCCTCGTCGCCCCAGTTAGCGCCGACGATTGCTTTAACCATGTTTTTTCCCTCCGTTTATACGTTAATTGTAGCTGTAAGACCCAATTCCTCTTGATTCGCTTCCAGAATCGGATTCACAATCTCATTAATAAACTCTTCCGTCTGTTCCGGAGCCCGGCCTACGAAATTCTTCGGTTCCATAATAGCCTGCAGCTGCTCCATAGACATACCAAAGGCAGAATCCGCTGCAATCCGCTCAAGCAAATCATTGTCCTTACCTTCTACTTTTACTACTTTTCCGGCTTCCATCGAATGGGTCCGGATCAGCTCATGTAATTCCTGACGGTCACCACCGGCTTTCACAGCATCCATCATGATATTCTCTGTAGCCATAAACGGAAGCTCCCTCATCAGATGCTGCTCAATTACTTTTTCATATACAACTAATCCATCTACAACATTGAGATACAGATCCAGAATACCATCGATTGCAAGGAATGCTTCCGGAATGGATACACGCTTGTTTGCTGAATCGTCCAGCGTACGCTCAAACCACTGTGTGGAAGCTGTAATGGCCGGGTTTAATGCATCGACCAGTACATACCGTGCAAGAGATGCGATACGTTCACTCCGCATCGGATTTCTCTTATATGCCATAGCAGAGGAACCGATCTGGTTCTTCTCAAACGGTTCTTCTACTTCTTTCAAATGCTGTAACAAACGGATATCGTTCGAAAACTTATGTGCACTTTGTGCAATGCCGCTTAATACATTTAAGATGCGGCTGTCCACTTTTCTGGAATAGGTCTGACCGGAAACCGGATAGCACCCGGAAAATCCCATCTTCTCAGCAATCATCTGATCCAGCTTCTTAATCTTCTCATGGTCACCTTCGAACAGTTCCAGGAAACTGGCCTGCGTACCCGTGGTTCCTTTTGAACCTAGCAGCTTCTGTTCGGAAATCATATATTCTATATCAGACAGATCGAGCAATAACTCTTCCAGCCATAGCGTCGCTCTCTTACCGACAGTCGTAGGCTGTGCCGGCTGAAAGTGAGTAAATGCAAGTGTCGGAAGATCTTTATATTTCATTGCAAATACAGATAATTGATGAATCACATTCAACAGCTTCTTACGCACCAGGCGCAATGCTTCTGTCATAACAACGACATCGGTATTATCTCCTACATAACAGGAGGTCGCACCCAGATGAATAATTCCCTTTGCCTTCGGGCACTGCACTCCATATGCATAGACATGCGACATGACATCATGGCGCACCAGCTTCTCGCGTTCTTTTGCTACATCATAATTGATATCATCCTGATGTGCTTTTAATTCGTCTACCTGTTCCTGTGTAATAGGAAGACCCAGCTCCATCTCGGATTCTGCAAGGGCAATCCACAATTGACGCCATGTTCTGAATTTCTTATCCGGTGAAAAAATGTACTGCATTTCTTTACTGGCATAGCGTTCACAAAATGGGCTCTGATATTTATCTGTCATGAATCTCTCCTTTTCTCATCTGTTATTCGTCTTAAAAGACGAATATACCACATACAACTCATCATTCTATCACTTTAATAAGTACGAATCAAGTGTAATTATCCCTCTTCTTAATTTCGTTCTTATGATTCTACGAACAGACTCATCGATCCGTTCTTCCGACAGCTTACCATCCTGCACTGCATCAAGCACCCCTTCATAAGCATTCTTGATACTGGTCGGCATCAAAACGATATCCGCGCCGGCTTCTATCGCCTTTACTGCTGCCTTTTTTGATTTATATAAATTGGTAATTGCTTTCATATTAAATGCATCGGTTATAATGATGTTCTCATATCCCAGCTCATTTCTCAGAATCTCTGTCATAATCAGCGGGGACAACGATGCCGGTTCTACCTCTTCTAAAACATTGCTCATCTCAACATGGGAAACCATAACAAAATCGGTTCCTGCTTTGATTCCCGCCTCGAATGGGAGAAAGGTCGATTTTCTTAATTGTTTAATCGTATATTCGGATACTGCGCTCCCCTTATGTGTATCCTGCTTGGTCGTTGCCTGTCCGGGAAAATATTTTAAAGTGGCACTCACCTGTTCCTTCTGCAGTGCCTGCACATAGGCCGACACCATCTCACTGACCTGTTCCGTGTCTTCTCCAAAAGTACGCTCATCCAACTCTCTGTTTAGGCCCTGGCTGACCTCCGCAACCGGTGCAAAGTTCACATTAAAGCCCAGTTCTTTCAACCGGCTTCCACTTCCACCTTCTTCATCGACAGCCACAAACATGGAAATCCGGGCTGTTTCCTGAAGATTCCGAATCCAGGTCTTTATCTGTTTTCGGTTCTTCATATCCCGGGAAAACAGCACAACGCCGCCAACCGGATATTGTTTTAGTTTCTTTTTCAGTTTTTTGGATACTTCTTTCGGATACCGTTCCAGCGAATCATCCAATAAATCTACATTTACGAGAAACATCTGCCCCACTTTTTCTTTCAGAGTCATTCTTTTCAGAACATCTTCTGTCAATCCATCAAGCTCCACTGAATTCATCGTCGTAGGGTCCTTGGTCGTCAACGCCTCCTGTTTCTCAGTCATTTCGGTTGAAGAGGATGGACGGGAAACAGTAGCATTCCGACACCCTGTCAGGGTGAATACTGCCAGTAAACCAGTCATAACCAGTATAAAACCCGTTTTCTTCCTCATCCTCTTCACCACCTTCGTCTTATCAATGAATCTTATACAATAATCTTAGCCGGACATTTCTCCGCACATACACCACAACCGGTACATTTATCATAATCAATATGTGCGATATTATCCTGAACCGTGATCGCTCCTGCCTCACAGTTTTTCACACACAGCATACAGCCAAGACAGCCGGCATGACATGCTGATCTGACGTCTTTTCCTTTATCATGAGAGTTACATGCTACCATATGCAGCGCATCATACGGCACGAATTCTATCATCTTCTTCGGACATGCCGCCACACATTTTCCGCAGGCAACACATTTCTCTTTATCCACGACCGCAATTCCATCCACAATGGAAATCGCATCAAAATCACAGACCTTCACACAGCTTCCCAGACCTGCACAACCATAAGAACAGGATTTCGGTCCTTTTCCCGGTGCATTCATCACCTGATGACAATCCAAATCTCCGCTGTACTCATAATTCCGGGACGTGTTCCCGCAGGTACCATGACATTTTACGAATGCCACTTTTCTTGTAAGGCTGACCTTTGCACCAATGATTCGGCCAATCTTTTCAGCCACAGCTGCACCACCAACCGGACAGGCACCTGCTCCGGCCTCTCCGCAGGCAATTCCCTTTGCCAGTGCGTCACATCCGGCATATCCACAACCGCCACAGTTGTTACCCGGCAACAGCTCTCGAATCTCAATCTCTTTGCCATCTACTTTTACTTTGAATTTCTCTGCTGCAAAGCCAAGGAATAAACCAATCAGAATACCGGTTCCACCAACGATTGCGGCAGCCATAAAAACTCCACTTATATTCATGGTTTCTCCTCCTTATAATACGCCGGAAAATCCGAAAAATGCAATCGCCATTAATCCCGCTGTAATCAATACAATCGGTGTTCCCTGCAACGCTTTCGGTACCGGATAATATTCCATCTTCTCACGAATCCCCGCCATGATTACAATCGCAACCGTAAATCCGACTGCAGTACCCAGGGCATTCACAACACTGGTCAGCACATCATATTCCTTCTGTACATTCGTAAGAGCAACTCCAAGTACCGCACAGTTGGTTGTAATGAGGGGAAGATAGACACCCAGAGCATTATAAAGAGCCGGGCTGTATTTCTTCAAGAACATCTCTACAAACTGAACCAAAGCCGCGATAACCAGAATAAAGACAATCGTATTCAGATAGGTATAATCCGGTGCCAGAATATATTGATAAATCAAGGCAGAACCAAAGGAAGCGATTGCCATAACGAAGATGACTGCCAGTCCCATGCTTGCGGCTGTCTTTGTTTTCTTGGAAACACCCAGAAACGGGCACAGTCCCAAAAACTGGCTTAATACAACATTGTTTACCAGTGCCGAAGCAACTGCAATGATGAGTAATTCTTTCATATTATAATGCCTCCTTCTGTTTTGCTTCTTTTTTCATGCGAATCACATTCTGTATCGCAGTCAGACCTGCCAATACAAAGAACGCACCCGGTGCCAGAATGAAAATCGTGATAGGCTCATAGGATGCCGGCATAATCTGCAAACCGAATACTTTACCTGCACCTAACAGTTCACGAAATGCTCCGAGAAGTGTCAGTCCCATAGTAAAGCCCAGTCCCATACCAATACCGTCGCACAGAGACGCCAGAACATTGTTCTTAGAAGCAAAGGATTCTGCACGTCCCAGAATAATACAGTTTACAACGATTAATGGGATATACAGACCCAGTGCATCATTCAATGCCGGGAGATAGCCCTGTAATAAAAACTGTACAATCGTTACCAGTGAAGCAACGATAACGATATATGCCGGAACACGCACACGATCCGGAATAATTTTACGCAAAGCAGAAATAATCATATTGGAGAAGACCAATACGACCGTCGTTGTCAAACCCATACCAAGACCATTGCCTGCGGATGTCGTTGTTGCCAACGTCGGACACATACCCAGCATCAACACAAAGGTAGGGTTTTCTTTGAATAAACCATTTAAAATGGTTCCCATATATTTATTCTTCATCATTCACCCTCCTATTGATTCTCGCGGAAACAAAGTAATCCGGCATTGACTGCCTTGGTCACTGCATTGGAGGTAATCGTTGCACCACTGATGGCATCGATCTCCTGCTCACTTGCTGCTCCCTGCTTTGTTACGACATATTCGTCTACTGTCTTATCCGCATACTGGTTATAGAATTCCGGTTCCGTTGCTTTCATTCCCAAGCCTGCCGTTTCACTGAGAGACAGAATCTGAATTCCATTGACGCATCCTTCGTTCGTGATGCCGAGGGCGATTGTGATGTCACCACCATAGCCTTCCTTATTGGTAATCGTCATCACCTTGCCAAGCTCTTCATCGGCGGCGTTAAACGCAGTATACACCTCATCCACGGTCGTCAGACTGCCCTGCTCTTCCATTTTGGCACGGAAAGCTTCTACATCATATGTTGTTTTTTCAAAATGGTCAGCCTGTGCAAACACCTGCTGATATGCTTCTGTTTTCGCCTGTGCCTGTTTCTCCGCAATCGGACCTTTGGTAATCTCATATACGAAGCCAAGAGCCAGACCGGCAATCACGGTGATGAGAAATAAAGTAAATCCATCCTTCAAGATCTGTTTCATGCCTGTTTGCCCTCCCTTCCGAATGCTTTTGGAACCGTAATCTTTTCGATTAACGGAACCAGTAAATTACCGAAGATAATCGCGTAAGATACTCCTTCTGCCGATGCGCCGAATAAACGGAAGATACCGGTTAAAATGCCTAAAACCACTCCAAACAGGATTCTGCCCTTTGCGGTAATCGGACTCGTAACATAATCCGTCGCCATATAAAAGGCACCAAGCATCAATCCACCACCACACAGATGGGCGGTCAGGTAAGCAAGATCGAATCCATGTCCGCCAAATAACAAAACAAAGATAGAAAAGGTAATGATATAAGAAAATGGAATTCTCGGATCAATCACTTTCTTTGCTAACAGATAGACTGCTCCAATCAAAAGAGCGATAACGGAAGTCTCACCAATCGTACCACCGATGGTTCCCACAAACATATCCATTAAGGATACACTGCCTCCGTTTTTCAAAACAGCAAGCGGTGTTGCACCGGTAACAGCATCTACCTTCGTGAAAGCCGTCATTCTGCCTGCAAAAGAAATTAACAAAAAGCAGCGGGCTCCCAGTGCCGGATTCATGATATTATATCCTACCCCTCCAAAGGCCTGCTTTACAACTAAGATTGCGAATACACCACCCAACACAGCGATGCCGATCGGTAAGGTTGGCGGCAGATTCAATGCCAACAGCAAGCCGGTTACCAATGCCGTCCCATCAAACACCGTGATGGACTGATGTGTAAAATGCTGATATAAAGCTTCGGTCGCAACACAAGTTGCTATGGTTACGATTACCAAAAGCAACGCATGAAGGCCGAAGTTCCAAACGCCGAATACCGTTGCCGGAAGTAAGGCAAGCGCAACATCCCGCATAATCGTTCCTGTTGTCCCCTTATCCCTGATGTGCGGGCCAGAGGATACATGTAATAATTGATTTTCCATTGTTTTCCTCCTCTATTTCTTGCGACTCGCCAAGATTTCTTTTCTCATTGTCTTAATCTCCTGAGCCAGATTGCGCTTCGCAGGACAGACATAAGTACAACTGCCGCATTCACAGCACTCCATACCATAGTTTGCCTGAAAGCCTTCCGTATCACCATGCAGTGCCAGCTGTGCCAGTCTTGTCGGAAGCAGACGTTCCGGACAGACAGATACACATCTGCCACAGTTAATACAATTTGACGGCTTCACATGACACACATCGTCCTGTTCAAAAGTAAGAATAGAAGAAGATCCCTTTGTAATCGGAATATCCATATCAAATAACGCAATGCCCATCATCGGACCTCCGGACACTACCTTTTCCGGCTCTACCGTTAAGCCTCCCGCCGCTTCAATAAGTTCCCTGGTATTCGTACCAATCGGGACAATAAAGTTCTGCGGTTCTTTTACCGTATCTCCCGTCACTGTTACGATTCTGGAAATCAGCGGACGTCCCTCCACAACTGCATCATAGATTGCTCCGACAGAATCTACGTTATGTACGACGCAGCCTGCATCAGCCGGAAGCATGGAAGAATTAATCTTTCTTCCTGTTGTCGCATAGATCAGCATACGCTCCGCTCCCTGTGGGTATCTGGCAGGAATCTTTTTCACCGTAATCCGTTCCTCATTCGCTACGATTCCTTCCATCAGTGCCACCGCATCCGGCTTATTCGCCTCGATTCCGATAATTCCCTTTGCATTCGGGAATAAACGGAGAGATACCTTCAGTCCTTCCACCAGACGCATCGGCTGTTCCAGCATACGACGGTAATCAGAAGTCAGATAAGGCTCACACTCTGCACCATTGATAATCACATATTCAATCTGTTCCGGATTCTTTGGCATTAACTTCACATGGGTAGGGAATCCGGCGCCACCCATACCAACGATACCTGCTGCCTTCACCCGTTCTATGATTTCGTCATTCGATAAGCTGTCGATAGAATCAACCTTATGATACTCCACTTCCTCGTACTGCTGATCATTTTCTATGATAATCGACATTACCTTATCTCCGTTCGGGACACGTCTTGGCTCTATCGCCTTCACCTCACCAGAAACAGAGGAGTGGATATTAGCGGAAATAAAGCCTCCCGCCTCAGCAATCAACTGCCCTGCCAGCACATGATCCCCTTTTGCCACAACCGGTTTTGCAGGAGCTCCTATGTGCTGTACCAGTGGAAACACCATCTCCCCTTTCGGCCGATAGGGCTTGATTGGCTTATCCTTGGATAAGGCTTTCCCATCCTTTGGGTGGATTCCGCCCTTAAACTTCCATATCATTTTTCATTAACCTGCCTCTCTTTTGAATTCATTCAATACTCATCAAAATATTATCACATTCCGGCGATGAGCGCAATGCAGGATATTGAAATGATGAACGCACCTCTATATAATATGAGCCACCCGGCGTAGAGCCTGTTTCTTTTTTAGACACGCTTTCGCTCGTCTCCAACGCAGCGGTACATAAGGTCCTAAACTACAGGACCTAAGTACCGGCGTTTCCAAACGGTCTAAAAAAGAAACAGGCTCTACGCCGGGTGGCAATTTACTTTATTGAAGGTGCGTTAAATTACTCACTTGATTTATAGGGAACTTTTTGATATGATTAAAAGCATAAAATTCCCTATAAAAGGAGATTGTTATGGGTGATTTAATAAAAATTAAAGAATTATTAAATGAAAAAGCAGATTGTCAGGCAAGACTCAATTTGATTCCTTATTCTGGAACACCTGAGATTAAGTCGCAAAATGATAAGCGATACCTATATATGAGAAAACGGATTGGTGGAAAATTAACTTCTACTTATGTGGGAGAATACTCCGAAGAATTACATCAACTCTTGCTAACAAATGCAAAAAATGCAAAAGATTTAAGCAAAAGATTACGCCAGATAGAAAAAACATTAGCGGTATTGGGATACCAAAAGTCAGAGCTATCAGAACGCGTATATCAAAACATAGATTTTGCTCGTGCGAATATGAAAGCGAATATCTATGATCAGGCTGTATTGGAAGGCGTAGGAACATCATTTCCTCAAACGGAAGAAATCATTGATAACGGAAACGTAAATGGTGTCAAAGCCACGGATGTTCAAAAAATCTTAAACCTGAAACACGCTTGGGAATTTATATTGGATACTGATGTTCTGCAAAGTCCGTCGGATTTTTATATGGTAAGCCATATTGCCAAATTAGTTAATGAAGGATTCTATATGGATGGCGGACGAGTAAGGGGTGTACCTGTAACTATCGGAGGAAGCAGTTATGTCCCCCCACTTCCTATCGAGAGTATGGTAAAAGAAAATATCAATAAAATCGTTACATCAGAAGAAGAACCTATAGATATTGCAATCAGGTTGTGTCTGTATTGTATGAAAACCCAGATATTTATAGACGGCAATAAAAGAGCTGCGATTATCTTTGCAAATCAATATCTGATTGCACATGGACAGGGCTTTTTAATTATTCCGGAAGCCGAAGTGCCGAAGTTCAAGGGTCTGCTTGTAAAATATTATGAGGGAGAAGATAAAGCTGTCATAACAGATTTCCTCAAAACAAAATGTTGGAAAAATTTCTAATTTTATAGGGAACAAACCAAGGAAAATATATCGAAGAATTCCCTATAACTTTTAAAATTATTTTTCATAGAGAAGCGTGCGGCAGAAAACTAAATAATAACCGCACGCCTCACTTGTCTTACACCAATTTATCGTATAGCTCCTGATACAGTTTTGCTGATTCCTTCCACGAGAAATTCTTCTGCATTCCCCGTTTCACCATAGCATCCCACGCCGTTCTATGTTCCTGGTATACCTGTTTGGCATACTGGATGACATGGAGCATATCATGGGCATTGTATGCTGTAAAACTGAATCCGGTTCCTGTTTGTTCATATTCATTGTACGCTTCTACCGTATCTGCCAGTCCACCTGTTTCCCTTACAATCGGAATGGTACCATAGCGGAGGGCAATCAACTGGCATAGGCCACATGGCTCAAATAACGATGGCATCAGGATAGCATCCAATCCGGCATAAATCTGATGAGCCAGTTCATCGGAATAACATATATTCGCTGACACCCGTTCCGGATACTGTACCGCATAATATCGGAACATATTCTCATATCGCTCCTCGCCGGTTCCAAGGCAGACAAACTG
The DNA here is from genome assembly GCA_051878935.1 of Lachnospiraceae bacterium. Lineage (GTDB taxonomy): Bacteria > Bacillota > Clostridia > Lachnospirales > Lachnospiraceae > CANQDT01. Next base: position 17,046 of record JBJELB010000102.1, read on the forward strand.
AACATCTCTTGCACAGATTTCTCTCATCACACAGTTGATGAGGTCTAATCCTTTCTGATCGGTTAATCGGGAAATGATTCCAATCAGGAATGCATCCGGATTTTCCGGCAAGCCTAATTTGTGTTGTAATGCCTTCTTATTTGATTTTTTTCCTGCTTTAAAGGTAGATGCTGTATATTTTCTGGAAAGTGCTCCATCTTTTGACGGTTGGAACACATCATAGTCAATTCCGTTTACAATTCCGGTTAAATCTCCTGCACGTCGCCGTAACAGCTCAGACAGATTCTCTCCATATTCCTGTGTCTGAATCTCCCGGGCATATGTCTGACTAACCGTTGTAATTTTATCCGAATACACCAGTGCGCCTTTTAGCATATTGGCACTTCCATATGCCTCCATGTTGCCATTATAAAAAATGTCTGAAGGCAGACCGGATATATCAATCAGCCGCCCTATCTCACAGATTCCCTGAAACCGCAGATTATGAATGGTAAAGACTGATTTTGTCTGTTCATAGAATGGATGTCCTGCATATAAGGTTTTCAGATACACAGGGATCAAGGATGCCTGCCAGTCATGGCAATGCATGATATCCGGCTGAAACCCAATCACAGGCAACGCATCCAGAACAGCTTTACATAAGAAAGTAAATTTCTCCATATCACCATACATATTGTCATATGGTGCTGTTCCTCCAAAATAATACTCATTATCAATAAAGTAATATGTAATTCCATCCAGGACTAATTCTTTGATTCCAACGTATTGTTCCCGCCAGGACAGTTTCGTCTCGAAATGGCCCAGATCCTTCATCTTATCCCGATAAGACTTTGGAATACACAGATAATTCGGAATCATGACACGCACATCATATTTTCTCTTATCATATGCTTTCGGTAACGCTCCGACTACATCTGCCAATCCTCCTGTTTTTATGAATGGTACACATTCAGCTGCGACAAACAATACATTCTTCATATAACTTTTCCTCCCCAACGTAGGCTCATTTTGTTCTTATTATAGCATATGACTCCTACGATATCCAGAAAAGTTTCTATGCCCTTTTACGATAATCCAGTCTCAATTTGTCCGCAATCAAAGCAATAAATTCTGAGTTGGTCGGTTTCCCCTGCGAACTGTTTCCGGAATATCCAAACAAAGATTCAATCAGTTCCAGTTTCCCACGATTCCATGCGACTGAGATTGCATGACGAATGGCACGCTCCACACTGCTCGTTGTCGTCTGATATTTTACTGCAATGGAAGGATATAGCTGTTTCGTTATAAAATTCAGCACATTCATGTCCTTCACTGCAATCATGATTGCTTCGCGAATGTATTGATATCCCTTAATATGTGCCGGAATTCCCAGTTCCCGTATCACATTCGTTACTTCATTCTCCAGATCATAGCCCCATGGCATGACCGGCTCCTGAACGATTGCCGTCTCTCTCTGTGTCTGACAGACCTGATAATCATGGTATGGTATATAGGGAGTAATCACACTACGTGGTCTGGTCAGCTGGCGGATACGGGAAAGGACACATTCACTTGTAAACGGCTGCATCATGTAATAGGAAACTCCTAATGCAAAAGCGTATTCTACCAGTCTCGGATTTCCCATATTTGACAACATCATTACTTCCATATCATCTGTCAGAAGCTGTTCCCGTTTTAACCGTTCCAGTATGCCGATGCCATCCAATCCCGGAAGTACCATACCAAGAAGAAGAATATCCGGTTTTTCCTGACGAACCGTCTGAACTACCTGTAACCCATCCGGAATATAACAAAGCAGCTGCATATCAGAGCAAAGCTGGATATCCTGTCTCAGCTGCACCATATAGTTTTCTTCCGCCCCTGCCATCATGACTCTTATCATTCTATCGTTCCTATCGTTCATTCTTTTTATACCCTTTTCTATATAATTTTCTGACACCTATCACTCATCGCGAATTATATTTTTAATTGTCAGAATTGTCAATAAATTTTCAGATATTTCACAAAAACCTCAGGTTCTAGCTTACCTTCATCTTTTCTTCAAGCCGTATTTTGTCGGAAATGAGCGCGATAAACTCGGAATTTGTCGGTTTTCCTTTTCCTGCATTCACCGTATATCCGAATAAATCGTCAATCGTATCCATTTTTCCTCTTCCCCATGCCACTTCAATCGCATGTCGAATCGCACGTTCCACCCTGCTTGATGTGGTATGGTGCATCTCAGCAATCGTTGGATAGAGTCGTTTCGTAATGGAGTTTAAAATATCCATATCATCTACCGCTAACATGATAGAATCACGCAAATACTGATATCCCTTAATATGCGCAGGGACTCCAATCTCATGAATCATGTTCGTCACTGTTACTTCCAGACTACTGTTGTCAGCAACCAGACGAGGAGTTGACTGGATGAAGGATTTCTGTTCCATCGCCTGATGAATCTTTCTTATTATATGTTCATTCGGAAATGGTTTTCTCATAAAATAATAAGCACCCAGATCAAACGCTTCTCGTGTAATCGTATCTTTATTCATCGCTGTCATAACAATGACTTTTGGAAACGAAACAGGCATTTCCCGAAGCTGTCTCATGACCTCTAATCCATCCAATTTAGGCATAATAATATCCAGTAACAACACATCAACATCTTTCTGTTGTAATAATTCCAAAGCACTGCTGCCGTCATACGCTACTCCGACAACATCTATACTATGATCCGTTTCCAGGCATCTCCTCAGTTCTTCTACTAATCTCTCATTATCATCAGCAATCGCCACATTAATTCTTGCCATTTTATATCCTCCTGTATCTTTTCTGTATTTTACTTTGTCATTATAAAAGGATTTATCATGACATTTCAACTATATTTGGTCGCAAGTTCAGACTGTTTTTTCGTTTTATTTATCAGTTATGATTTTCTTTTCTAATATTTTTGAATTTATGAAGATTTACGACGAATATTTCATTTTTTTCTCTTTTATTATGTCGAAAGAACTCTGTTGACTTCATTTTATAAAGGTGGTATATTTATCCAACAATATGAGAAATGGAGAAAAAACAATGGGAATTACCGAATTATTCATCTTGGCGATTGGTCTGGCAATGGATGCGTTTGCCGTATCCATATGCAAAGGACTTGCAACAAACAATGTCAGAATCAAACACATGATATTAGCCGGTATCTGGTTTGGAGGGTTTCAGGCACTCATGCCGGTCATCGGATATTTTCTGGGCTCTGCCTTTGCAAAATACATCACTTCGATTGACCACTGGATCGCTTTTGCACTGTTAGCCTTAATCGGTATCAACATGATACGTGAAGCATTTCAGAATTCTGAAGAAGAGGTGGACGATTCTTTCTCTGTAAAAACCATGCTGATTATGGCAGTTGCTACCAGTATTGATGCACTGGCGATAGGAGTTTCCTTTGCTTTCCTATTAGATAAGGGTTCCATAACGATTGCCCCTGCTGCTGCCTGTATCGGTATCGTAACCTTTCTCCTTTCCGCTGTCGGCGTAAAGGTCGGAAGCGTATTTGGAAGTAAACTGGAGTCGAAAGCAGAGATTATCGGCGGTATTATGCTGATTTGTCTTGGAATTAAAATCTTGTTAGAGCATTTAGGTGTTTTTTCTATGTAATCCATTCTTGCAATACTCTTTGAAATAGTGTAGAATACAAGTCATGTACCAGTAGCTCAGCCGGATAGAGCGTTGGCCTCCGGAGCCAAAGGCCGTGGGTTCGAATCCCGTCTGGTACATTTTTTGTGTTAAGGAGGAGGTTATTATGTACAAGGCAAAAAACAATCGTTATGAACAAATGCAGTATTTGCGTTGTGGACGCAGTGGTATTAAGTTACCACGTATCGCGCTGGGTCTCTGGCACAACTTCGGTTCTGTAGACTCACTGGAGAATATGAAGGATATTCTCTTTACTGCCTTTGACAATGGAATCACACATTTCGATATGGCAAACAATTATGGACCGGTTCCGGGTTCCGCTGAAGAAAATTTCGGGCGCATCTTAAAAAGCGACTTGAAACCATATCGTGATGAGATGATTCTTTCCAGTAAAGCAGGATATCTCATGTGGGATGGTCCTTACGGTGATTGGGGTTCCCGTAAGTACCTTATGGCAAGCATTGACCAGAGTTTACAACGTACCGGACTGGAATATTTTGATATTTTCTATCATCACAGACCGGACCCTGAGACTCCGTTAGAAGAAACCATGCAGGCTTTAACGGATATTGTAAAACAGGGAAAGGCACTTTATGTCGGTCTTTCCAACTACAACCCGGAACAGACCAAGGCTGCTGCTGATATCTTACGCAGAAATGGTACTCCTTGTCTGATTCATCAGCCACGTTATAATATGTTTGACCGCCGTATCGAACAAAATGGTTTATTGGATGTGCTGGAACAGGAAGGAATCGGTTCTATCTGTTTTAGTCCTTTAGACCAGGGATTACTGACAGACCGTTATCTTCACGGAATTCCGGAAGATTCCCGTGCCAGCAAGGGTCGTTTCCTGACTACTGCAAGGATTACAGAGGAATACATCCGGCGTGCTACCCGCTTAAATGAGATTGCTCACAGACGTGGACAATCCTTATCCGAGATGGCACTCGCCTGGATTCTCCGAAACGACCGTGTGACTACCGTATTAATCGGTGCCAGCCGCTCTGAACAGCTTTTGAATAACTTAAAATTCTTAGGCAATCTGTCATTTAGCGAGGAAGAATTAGCTGAAATCGAACAGGTATTGGCATAATGAACATCCGGCTCATCGCTTTTATCAAAAAACCGGAAACAAATTATCGGGATATCATGAAAGAATATAAGAAACGTTTGGGACGATATGCCTCGATACAGACTGTATTCTGTTCCAAAGAAAAAGAGTGTGAGAAATACTTTTCCGATACTGCCTATTCCATCGGTATCAAAACAGGCCACTCCACGCTTACTTCGATTGCTTTGTCAAACAAAATCAATGAATATGCAGTAAACGGAATATCTTCCATTGATTTTTATATCATGGAAGGAATGTCCGGCTGCCTGCAGGACAAAATAAAAGAGTGGATGACGATTTCTCCACTCTCTATGTCACCACAGGTAACCTGTACGATTGTGTTAGAACAGATTTACCGTGCTTATCGTATTCTGAATCATGAGCCTTATCACAAATAAAGATGATTGGCTATCTGGTCTAATAGCAACACCCGCATCAGCTGATGCGGAAACGTCATAACGGAAAAGCTGAGTTTCAGTTGTCCTTTTTGTACAACTTCCGGACTCAGTCCCAGTGAGCCGCCAATAATAAAGACAACATCCTGCTTCTGCCGTAGAATCGGCAGGAGCTTTTTTTGTAATTCCCCGGTCGTCATTTGTTTCCCTTCAATACATAAACAAACAATATAGTCCTGCGGATGCAAATATTTGAGAATACGTTGGCCTTCTGTCTGTCGAATTTTCTCTTCTTCTTTCTCTGAAGCACCATCCGGCGTCTTCTCATCAGGCACCTCCGTGATTTCAACAGGTATTGTCTTCCGGATTTGTTGACATAACACCTCTATCTGGTTTCTTACACTCTCTTCTTTGATTTTTCCTACACATATTACTCGAATCATACATCCCACCGTTATTCTTTCTTGTGAATCGTTGAGTTTTATGATATTATAGTACGGAATATGAAAAAAAGGAAGTGAAACTATGATTATGTCAAACAACATTCCTATATTAATCGCTATGGCACTTTACATGCTATTGGTTATTTATATCGGAGTCAAATTCGGAAGAAAGAACAAAAATTCTGAAGACTATTTTCTGGGAGGTAGAAGACTCGGTCCGTGGGTAACTGCCATGAGTGCAGAAGCATCGGATATGAGCAGTTGGCTGCTGATGGGCTTGCCGGGTGTCGCTTTTGCGACCGGATTTGGTAGTGCCGGCTGGACTGCTATTGGTCTCATTATTGGTACCTACTTAAACTGGAAGATCATTGCTCTTCGTCTTCGTTCCTATACAGAAGTAAACCATTCGATTACCCTGCCTCAGTTCTTCACGAACCGCTACAAGGATGATAAAAATATCCTGGCATCCATCGCAGCTGTAATGATTCTGATTTTCTTCTGTGTTTATACTGCATCCGGCTTTGCAGCTTGTGGAACTTTATTTAACACTACCTTTGGATTACCTTACGTTCCATCGATGATTATCTGTGGTATCGTTATCGTATTATACACATCCATTGGTGGATTTTTAGCGGCAAGTACTACAGACTTTATACAGGGTCTTTTGATGTCCTTCGCTATCGTCATCGTCATGATTGTCGGCTTCGTTGCTGCCGGAGGTCCGGCCGCTGTCATTGAACATGGTGCTTCTTTGCCTGGATATTTCTCCATTCTGAAGACATATGATCCAACGACACAGGCCGCTTCCACATACGGTATCATAGAGGTTATCTCAGGACTGGCCTGGGGACTTGGTTATTTTGGTGTTCCGCATGTATTAATCCGTTTCATGGCTATTAAGGATAAAAAGGAATTAAAACGTTCCCGTTCCATCGCTATGATCTGGGTAGTAATTTCGCTTGCGGTGGCAGTTATCATCGGCTTTATCGGATGTGCACTCTACTCTGATGTCGCTGAATTACAAGGCTCCGGTAACCAAAGAATCTTCATTTACATGACACAGCATTTATTCAGGGGCTTGTTGCCAAGCTTCTTAGCCGGTCTGATTCTCTCAGGAATCTTAGCTGCAACCATGAGTACATCGGATTCTCAGTTACTTATTGCTTCGTCCTGTGTATCGAAAGATATTTACCAGGCATTTTCCAAAAAGCCAGTATCCGAGAAGAAGTTATTAGTTGTATCCCGCATTACAACCATTGTCATTGCTATCATTGCGATTATCATCGCCTTTGATGAAAACAGTTCTGTATTCAACCTGGTAAGTAATGCCTGGGCAGGCTTTGGCGCTGCATTCGGTCCATTGATTCTGTTCTCCTTATTCTGGAAACGTACCAATTTAAAGGGTGCTGTTGCCGGAATGATCAGCGGCGGATTAATCGCTTTGATTTTCCCTATGGTTCACGATGCCTTAGGTCTCAGTGGCATCTGGGATATCTATGTATTGCTGCCGGCATTCATTATCTCCAGTATCTTTATTGTAGTTGTCAGTCTCTTAACAGAAAAACCATCTCAGGAAATCGTAGATGAGTTCGAGGCAGCCAAGACTATGACAAGCAGCAATAAATAACAAATACATAAATATGAAAAGGGGTATGTCGCTCGCTATGCGGTGACATACCCCTACTTTCTATACTCTTAACATCTTATCTTGTTACCTGTATTCCTAACTTTTTGAATACCCCTGCATCTACTTTCGATAAATGGTCACATACGTGAGCCTGACATCCTTTTAGTGCAGACAATTGTTTCAACGCTTTCATAGCGTCCGGATCCTCGACCGCACTGACAGATAAAGCAATCAAGACTTCATCCATATGCAGGCGTGGGTTCTGACTGCCAAAGTAGGTTGTTTTCAAAAGCTGAATCGGTTCTATCGCTTTTGGCGATATGAGATGCTTATCCGAATCAAGATCTGCTGACACCTTCAATGCGTTTAAGAGCATCGCTGCAGACGGTCCCAGCAACTGACTGGTCTTGCCTGTCACGAAACGTCCATCCTGCAATTGTATTGCTGCGGATGGTACTCCTTTTTGTTCTGTGGCTTTTCGCGCTTCCAGCACAACCGCACGATCTTCAACCGAGATACCGGCAGACTTCATTAATAGTTCCTGACAATACTCTTCTTCCGGATTTGCCAGACCAAGGGAAACCTTATTCTTCGATTCAAAGTAACGTCGAATAATCTCCTGCTTGGAAGCTTCCCGACATACTTCATCATCAATGATACAGTTTCCTGCCATATTTACACCCATGTCCGTCGGGGACTTATATGGGCACTCACCAAAAATCCTCTCAAACATGGCGCGAACAACCGGAAAAATCTCAACATCACGGTTGTAGTTTACCGCTGTTTCACCATACGCTTCCAAATGGAACGGGTCAATCATATTGACATCATGCAAGTCAGCGGTTGCAGCTTCATAAGCCAGATTGATCGGATGTTTCAAAGGAATATTCCAGATTGGAAAAGTTTCAAACTTCGCATATCCGGCATGAACACCCCGTTTGTGTTCATGATACAACTGGGACATACAGGTAGCCATCTTTCCGCTGCCCGGTCCCGGAGCATTAATCACAACCAATGGTCTGGTCGTCTCAATATAGTCATTCTTACCGTATCCTTCATCACTTACGATTAACGGCAGATTCACAGGATAGCCCGGAATCACATAATGGATATAAACCGGAATACCATGTACCTCTAAGCGCTTCTTAAAACGGTCTGCACTACTCTGACCGGTATACTGGGTAATCGTAACACTACCCACATAAAGGCCCACTTTACGGTATTCTTCAATTAATCGTAACACATCTTCTTCGTAGGTGATACCAAGATCACCACGAATCTTGTTTTTATCAATGTCAGCTGCACTGATTACGATCACGATCTCCGCCTGATCAGCCAGCTGCAGTAACATCTGTAATTTACTGGAGGGTTCAAAGCCCGGCAACACCCTGGATGCATGATAATCATCGAAAATCTTCCCACCGAATTCCAGGTACAGCTTTCCGTCAAATTGGGAGATTCTCTCTTTGATATGTTGTGACTGCATCGCAAGATATTTTTGATTATCAAAACCGATTTTCATGAACGCTCTCCTTTTATAATAATGTATCTAACGTAGCACGAACTGCTTTAATAAAATCTTCACTGTTCACTGTGTTTACATTCTCTAATGTAGTGATCAAGGCTAAATCTTTGGTCATCGTACCATTTTCAATCGTTGCAATCGTAGCCTGTTCCAATTTGTCTGCAAAGGTCACTAAGGCATCATTTTCATCTAATTCACCACGTTTACGCAAAGCACCTGTCCATGCAAAAATCGTTGCTACAGAGTTTGTAGATGTCTCTTCACCCTTCAAATGTTTATAATAATGACGCTGAACCGTTCCGTGTGCAGCTTCATATTCATAATTACCATCCGGTGATACTAATACGGAGGTCATCATGGCTAAGGAACCAAATGCTGTTGCTACCATATCACTCATGACATCACCATCGTAGTTCTTACATGCCCAGATATAACCGCCTTCCGAACGAATCACTCGGGCAACCGCATCATCAATCAAAGTATAGAAATACTCAATACCTGCTTCTTCAAAACGTTTTGCATATTCTGCATCATAGATTGCCTGGAAAATATCTTTGAAATTATGGTCATATTTCTTGGAAATCGTATCTTTCGTTGCAAACCAAAGATCCTGTTTTGTATCCAAAGCATAATTAAAACAGCTTCTTGCAAAACTCTCAATTGACTTGTCAAGATTATGCATACCCTGCACAATACCGGGACCATCAAAATCATGAATCAACTCACGAATCTCTGTGCCATCTTCTCCTGTATAAACAATCTCACATTTTCCTGCTCCCGGAATCTTCACCTCAGAGCCTTTATAAACATCACCATAAGCATGTCTGGCAATCGTAATCGGTTTCTTCCAGGTACGAACCGTTGGTTCAATCCCCTTAACGATAATCGGTGCACGGAAAACTGTTCCGTCCAGAATAGCACGTATCGTTCCATTCGGACTCTTCCACATTTCTTTTAAATCATACTCATCCATTCGAGCAGCATTCGGAGTGATCGTTGCACATTTTACTGCAACACCATATTTCTTCGTTGCATTTGCAGAATCAATCGTAACCTGATCGTTCGTTTCATTACGATATTCTAATCCTAAATCGTAATACTCGGTATTCAGATCAATATATGGAAGCAACAACTCATCTTTGATCATCTTCCATAAGATTCTGGTCATCTCATCTCCATCCATCTCCACCAGGGGTGTCGTCATCTTAATCTTGTCCATTTTGTATATCCTCTATTTCTTTATAATTTCCACCGCATCCATTAATTCCTGGAAATTCTCCATATCAATCTTCTGGCCGGCCGGCACACAGGATGCTGCTATCATTGCCATGACTCTTCGTATCATCTTTGCTTTGGAATTGCCGTTCGCCATCGTATAAGCAACACCCGCTACAATCGCATCGGTTACACCATGATCCACATACACGTCCATAGCAACTCTAGGAGAATATATCACTTCTCCTCTCATAACAAATAACACGCCGCTGGAGCCAAGATTGACAATAATAGTCTCTATTCCTGATTCAACAATGTCTGTACACATACGCACAACATCTTTTTCTGTTGCATGATACTCCATCTTGTTCAAAGTTTCAAGTGCAATTCTTGAAGTAACGATAACAGAAGGTTTCGCAGCGATACCTGCTTTTAACGTTTTTTCCGAACCTTCGAACACCACTCTGCATCCTTTTGAAACAACTCGCTGTATCAGCTCCGTATATAATTCCGGTTCTTTATTCTCCGGAACACTGCCGGCAAATACAAAGATATTCTCTGGTTCTGCATACCGATCGATTTTCTCAACCAACTGCTCCATCTCTTCATCCAGAATCTCAGGTCCCGGATTGTTAAACTCCGTTACCAGACCATTTCTTTCTACAATCTTCAGATTCGTTCTGGTCATACCCTTGACTGTTACAAAATCAGATGCAATTTCATTTTCCTTAAAGAAACGATCAATAATGACACCACCGCTTCCTCCGGTAAAGCCGGTTGCAATACTCTCTCCACCCAACAGCTTAATCTTCTTTGAAACATTGATGCCTTTCCCACCAACAGTACGAACAATGTTGATGACACGGTTTACTCTTCCCTGGTCTAAATGCTCTACTGTACCACGCTTATCAATAGCAGAATTTAAGGTCACTGTAATAATCATATTCGGTTCTCCTTCCTATTGTTCCAATAGATTAATTATATGCCATTTGAGCCATTTGTGCAACTGCAACAAAGAATATTATTGACCAAAATATTGACGGAAAAACTCTTCAATATCATCCATTTTGGGCTGAGACTGACTGTCTCTGTTTCCATTATTACCATTTGGGGAATTCTGTCCATTATCCTGTGTCCGGTTCTCTGTACTATCTTCTTCCGAATCCGGTTTTGCCTGTAACGTTACATTGAGCACTTTTTCTTTATAAGCACCGTTTTGTACTCGTTTCACTGTAATTTCTACGGTATCTCCCGCTGCCTTCTTTGAAAGAAGTTCTGTCAGTGTATTCATAGACGTGATATCACGCGTTCCAAATTTAACAATAATATCATATGGACGAATACCAGCAGTCTCTGCCGCAGAACCTTCCATAACGCTGCTGACAAATACACCTTCCGGCATGCCGGTACTCTGCATCAGGGCACTGTCGACCGTTTGTCCCATAATACCTAAATAAGCCTGTTTTCCTTCCGGAATCTCACGCTCTGCAATCAAGTCATTTAAAATAGGTGTTGCTACGGAAGTTGGAATTGCAAATCCCATACCTTCTACTTCTTCCTGTGCAAATTTCACACTGTTAATACCAATGACCTGACCTGACATATTCAACAACGCACCACCACTGTTACCCGGATTAATCGCTGCATCTGTCTGTAACAATGTCATGGTTTTATCCGTCATCTGAACTTCCCGATCTTTCGCACTGACAATTCCCTGTGTAACCGATTGTCCATATCCCAGAGCATTACCGATTGCAATAACCGTTTCACCAACCTTCACACTATCGGAATCACCCAACTGTGCAACTTTGATTTTCTCTACTGTTGTAGCCTTCAGATCTTTTAAATCCACTGTTACAATTGCAAGGTCTGCATCGGAGTCTGTTCCCTTAATGGTCGCATCAACCATTTCATCATCAACAAACTTCACCTTAACCTTCTGTGCATCCTCAATCACATGATTATTGGTTGCAATATAGAGTACATCCTGATCCTGCTGAATGATGATACCGGATCCACTGCCTTCCGATTGTTGATTGTATGTCTGACCAAACCAGTCACTTTGGGTTGTGATAACGGTACTGGTAATGGAAACAATCGAAGGCATCGTTTCCTCTACTACTGCTGCCACACCACCGGATGCTGAACTCTGGGTAGAACCCTCTACCGTTGCAATGACTGGGCTGTCAGCCGTTTTTTCAATTGTATTAGCAGTTCCGCTTTTCGTATTCCTGTTATCTATGGTACGAATCACACCTACACCAATGGAAGATAACAAGACCACTCCTGCAACTGCACAGGCAACGATACCGAGTGTCTTACCAAAACCGCCTTTCTTTTTCGGTGGAATGTTGCTGTAATTCGGCGTGCTATTCTGATACCCCGTATTATGCTGCTGTGAATAAGAATACTGCGTATATTGTGTCTGCTGATTCTGCTGTGTCTGCTGACTCTGTTGTGCCTGCTGGTTCTGTTGCGTCTGCTGTCCTCCATAGTTTGGAGTTGTATAAGCCGTAGCTGTATCATTCGGTGTCGTATAGGCTGATTCCTGTTCTGTATTCTGTGTTTCTGTTGCTTCCGAAACAGTAGAAAAGCCTTCTTCCTCCGGCATAATATCTTCATTTACAAATGGTTGGTTTTCATTCCATACATTGTTTTCATTATTATCTTGACTCATATCCGAATCTCCCTTCATCTTAATTCCACTTTATCCTAGCAACTGATTGTGTTAGAATTGTGACGAAAATGTTATAATACTGTTATCACAGTTGTAGAATTTCTTCTTGTATTATATAATATACCTAGCAAAAATCAAGGATGGATATAAATAAAATGATTAAAGAAAATCAAAAGTATTTCAATCGACTCCACGTAATCATAGATGGTATCATCATTTTTCTTGCCTTTTCCTTCTCTTACTTTGTGCGTTTCACAAGTAACTGGATTGCACACGAAAAATACTATCCGGATTTCCGACGCTATGCCGGAATACTTCCGATTGCTATCCCGGCATATCTGCTATTGTATGCTGCTTTTCACTTATATCAACCTAAGAGATATCTGAACAAACGCAGTGAATTCTGGAATCTGTTAAAGGCGAACATTACCGGAATCGGGATTTTAATGGGGATTTTTTATCTGGTAAATCCGGCATACTTTTCACGTATCTTCCTATTCATATTTGCCGGAAGTAATTTTTTATTGTGTTATATTTACAGAAGCATGATTCGGGTCTGGCTTCATGCAGCACGTAAAAACGGTATGAACTTAAAACACATTATCATCATCGGATTCAGCCCTGCAGCTGCTGCCTATATTGACCGGGTCAAGAATAACCCGCACTGGGGATATATGATTCATGGCATTCTGGATGACCAGGTAGCACCCGATTTTGAATACCGTAAGATTCCATGGGTTGGACGCATTGATGATTTGCCTCGTTATCTTGAAGCCAATACTTTAGATGAAGTTGCCATCACCATCAGTTTGAATGAGTATTCGAAACTGGAGAAAATCGTATCGATTTGTGAGAAATCCGGTACCCACACCAAATTCGTACCGGACTATTATAATTTCATTTCCACTAATCCATATACGGAAGATTTGGACGGGCTTCCGGTCATCAATATCCGTAACGTACCTTTAACAAATACCGTAAATAAAATGCTCAAACGGATTATTGATATCATTGGCTCTCTCATTGCTATCATTCTATTTTCACCAATCATGCTGGTAACAGCAATTCTGGTAAAAAAATCCTCTGAAGGGCCGATTATCTTCAAGCAGACACGAGTAGGATTAGGAAATAAGGAATTTTCCATGTACAAGTTCCGCTCCATGGGAGTGCAGAAGGCCTCCCAGGAAAAAACAGGATGGACAACAAAAAATGATCCCCGGGTAACTCCAATTGGCCGCATTATACGTAAGACAAGTATTGACGAGCTTCCTCAATTATTCAACGTATTAAAAGGAGACATGAGTCTCGTTGGTCCACGACCGGAGCGCCCACAGTTTGTCATGAAATTCCGGGAAGAAATCCCACGTTATATGATCAAACATCAGGTACGTCCCGGCATTACCGGCTGGGCTCAGGTCAATGGTTTTCGGGGTGACACCTCCATCCGTGGACGTATTGACCATGACTTATATTATATCGAAAACTGGACCTTATTATTTGATATCAAAATACTCTTTCTGACCATATTTAAAGGGTTCATTAATGAAAATGCATATTAAGGAGAACACATCATGTCGAAACCAATAAAATCACCTCAGGGCAAAACAGCCCGTCGTATCCGTGCGCGCAGACGCCGCACCAGAATACTGCTTCTACTAGAAATCTTATTTATCTTAGGAGCACTTATTTTTGCCTTTTATTACTTTCTTTATTCCAAGATGCAAGTCACACCGATTGATACGTCTTCCGTGGTCATGAATGATTTTGATGACCCGAACATCAAAGACTATCAGAACATCGTATTTATGGGAGTGGATTCCCAGACAAACGACTTAGACGAAGATACCCGCGCCGATTCTATTATCGTAGCGAGCATCAATAAAAAGAATAAAGATGTAAAGCTTGTATCCATTTATCGTGATACATACTGCAACATATCCGATTACGGATATACCAAGATTAACCACTCTTATGCATACGGTGGTCCAACCCTTCTGATGAGCACCATTAACAGGAATTATGATTTAAACATCCAGGATTTCGTCTGCATCAACTTCCGTGGTCTGGCAAATATGGTGAATATATTAGGCGGAATTGACATAGAGATTCAGGAAGATGAGATTAACAATCTCAATGACTATATCAGAAATATGAACCACATCAACGGTGGACATTCCGTGAAGATTAAACATGCCGGACTCCAGACATTGGATGGCAACCAGGCAGTGGCCTATGCCCGTATCCGCTATACGGACGGCGGTGATTACCGTCGTACCGAACGACAAAGAACCGTGATTCTCTCCATTATGGAAAAGGCAAAGCATTCCGGTCCTATCACACTATACAAATTATGCAACGAGATATTGCCGGATATTCACACCAGTTTATCATCAGGCGAAATTCTCTGGTTAGCGAAGGATCTCTTTTCCTATGATTTTGGCGAAACCTCCGGTTTCCCATTTGATGAGCTCAACGTTGGCACTACCATCGGAGGTGTCTATTACGGAATACCGGAAACATTAAAAGACAATGTAAAACGTCTGCACGAATATCTCTTCCGGACTACAGATTACCAGCCTTCTGCAGCCGTTGGCGAGATATCCGATACCATCTATAACCGTTACCATTACGGCTACTAAATAATTTATCCAAAAGAATTTGCGCCTGCCAAGCCCCCACGGGTCCGTACGCATAGGGAATATTTTTCTTGCGCGAATTCAGGTTTAAGAAAAAATAGCGTTCCGTTTCTATCACGTTTGATTACGCGCCTTATGAGCAAACTCATCCACCGAAGTGTACCTAAAAAAGATATTGAAATCACTGACGGTGGATTCAAACAACTCAACGGCGCGTTTCGTGATAGTCACTGGAACGCTTTTTTTCTAAAAACCTGTGCGTCTGCGAAAAATATTCCCTATGCGTACGGACCCCGTGGGGGCTGAGGCAGGCGCAAATTCTTTCCAGACTACCTCTACTCTTCGTATACTTCTCCATTTTCGAGTAAGGCATACTGTATCGTATCCCCTTCGGAAATCTGTATTCTGCCACTCGTCCCTTCAGTTAATTCGTTTTGCAGATACTCTTTCTGCTCTATTGGAAGGAGAATATGTACCACTACTTCATCGGTATAGTCTGTTCCTTCGGTCAGGACATCTTGCGATGCTAAGATATATTGTACTTTACCTACATCTGTATAATCCGTTCTGAGGTCCATTCGGACACCGGACCTCATCTCAATAATCTGACTATTGGCAATTCCCTCCTGTGTCGCTTTTGTATATGCCCGTACCAATCCGCCGGTTCCTAACAAAGTTCCTCCGAAATAACGGGTAACGACTACTACAATATTCCGGATGCTCTGTCCCTGTATGACTTCAAGCATAGGCTTACCTGCAGTACCACTTGGCTCGCCGTCATCACTGCATCGAACCACTTCCTGAGATAATCCTACACAAAATGCCGAACAATGATGTCGGGCATCCCAGTATTTTTTTCGTATTTGCTCTATAAAGGCAACCGCCTCTTCCTCTGTTTCTGCTTTGGCAACCGATGCGATAAACCTGGATTTTTTTTCTACAATTTCACCTTCTGCTCCTTCATAAACCGTCTTATAACTCTTCACACTCTTCCTCCTCATCATTAATATAATGTGTCATCATATCATCTACAATTTCTGTCATACCTATCGGTGTCACCTGTCCCTGACACAATGTGGAAATCGTTTTTTCTACAAACTTCTTCGAATCCGAAACAACCGAAATCCTGTCCTGCTCTACCACTTCATAACAACCGTCTTCATGTACCTGGCATTTTTCTACCATAATACCATACAATGCCTCTTCCTGACTAGAAGCGGTTTCTAATAAATAGTATTTTAATAAATAATTTCTCCCCTTTTGATCCAACAATGTTGTCTCACATACTTCTTGCGTATTTTTCATAAATAACTCCTCTTCATATTCTGTTTAATGTTTTGTGTTATCTATATTATAGAAGAATCCAGATTTAAAATTTACCATTTTATCCCTTAAATCACGACAAAATACGACATAGCATATCAAAATCCTACATGAAGATTTCACTTTATTAAACGTTGCTTCTTTGTTATAATACAAGCATCAATATAAAGAAGGTTATATTATGAACTACAACAGTAAAAAAATAGATAAGCTACAACAACAATTTACTTCTCAAGCACCTAGAACGAGACATCATCTTGTTTTTATTTTTACTAAAATAATACTTCTCTTAATCGCTGCCATCCTCGTTCTGGTTTCTATCTTTATGATTGGTGAACTGAACAGTATCATTCAGAATGCACCTGATCTGTCCGAAGTGCAGCAACAGACGGAAGGTTATGATAGTGTTATTCTAACAAGTGAACATCAGAGATTGCAACAGCTATCCACTTCTTCTACGGAACATCGTTACAAAACGATCGATGAGATTCCTGTTCATCTACAGAATGCCTTTATTGCCATAGAAGATAAACAGTTTTATCAGCATCACGGCATCCTGATATCCGGTTTTTTTAAGGATATATGGTACTCCATACGCACTCAATCCTTGTGTGAAGAATCAAGTACCATTACACAACAGCTGATAAAGAACAATGTTTTCTCAGTTTACCGGGAAGGTACGTTTCGAGAACAATTAGAACGCAATATACAGGGGCAATATCTTGCCTTACAGTTGGAAAAAGACACCGACAAGCAAACGATTCTGGAATACTATCTGAATAGTATCAGTCTTGGTCAAAACACTCTTGGAGTGGAAGCGGCAGCCCAATACTATTTTCACAAATCTGTATCAGAGTTATCACTATCAGAATCCACCGTTCTGGCTGCCATTGCTCAAAATCCCATCCGTCTGGATCCGGTATCCAATCCGGAACAGAACCAGTCACAACAGGTCAACATACTAAAGACGATGCTGGACCAGCAAATGATATCACAGCAGGAATGGAAAAAAGCGCTCCGTGATCCGGTATATGAGCGCATTCATAACATCCATGACACTAGTCAGGATAACACATCTGCCTCAGTATCTGATTTTTCTGATGCTGTGGTTCAGGAAGTAATAAACGACTTACAGGAGCAAAAGGGATATACCCAGACCCAGGCTTATCACGCTGTATATAACGGAGGACTGACAATCTATTCCACACAATCCTCCACCATTCAGAAAATTTGTGATGATACAATATCCGCAAATACTCCGGACCCTGTGTCCGTTGCGATACTGGATCAGAAAACCGGATATGTAAAAGCGATTGTTGGCAACAGCACCATTCGCACTGCCAGACAACCCGGTTCGGTATTTCAGATATTATCCACATACATCCCCGCAATTGATACTGCCGGAATGACCTTATCGACTGCCTATCCGGACGGAACCCTTCGGGACGGAATCCACGATGCAAAAAAGGAAATCGCTTTAAAAGCTATGAAAGAAGTAACTCCACAGGTTGGGTTTGATTATCTGCAGAATCTTGGTTTTTCAACATTACGAAACAACCAGTCATCCGAAAACAGAGAAGCTCTGACAGATATCAAGAATTCCCTGTCTCTCGGTCAGTTATGTAATGGTGTAACTAATATGGATTTAACCGCTGCCTACGCATCCATAGCAAACCAGGGTATTTACCACAAACCAATCTTATATACCAAGGTGATGGACCGAAATGGTAATCTCCTGTTAGAAAATGAATCTCTAACCCGTCAGGTCATGAAAGATTCTACAGCCTGGCTGATTACGGATGCCATGGCAGATGCAGGACTAACTGATATGAATTCTGCCGCAGTTTCTACTACCGTGGATGAAAATGGGGGTGCATGGTATACAGGATTTACTCCATACTACACGGCATCCCTTTGGATGGAATACGATAAACAAGCTTCCTCCGAATCAGATAAAACCCATATTCTCTTATGGAAACAAATCATGGATAAGATTGACCGTGCATATCACTTACAGCAAACAGATTTCCCGGTTTGCACTACAGTAGCATCTGCATCTATTTGCAGAAAATCCGGAAAGCTGGCCATCGAAGGCATCTGCCCGAAAAGTGCTGTCAGAAACGAGTACTTCGCTGTTGGAACCATTCCAACCGAGGAATGTGATATTCATCACGCAGAATAAAATATTTGAAAAAAACAGGTGTCCCGATCATATCATCGAAACACCTGTTTTATAATTCCTATTGTAAATCCTTAAAATCAAATTCTACTACATTGTCCAATCCTTCTCCTTCTTGCGCTGTAGAGAAGAAGGTTCCTACTGCACCACTGACTACGACACTGGATTCTCCAATAATATATTGATAATAAGAGCGTTCTTCTGTCGTCATCGTAGCATCTTCCTGATGCAGACATGCATATGCCACATCATACATCGACCTCTGAATCGGAGAACCATATGCAATCTGACTGTAGTCCAACTCTCCGTTTTCATCATATGCATCTGCCGGAATATAATAGGTTCGGGCAGTAAATGCACGATTGTAATAAGACTCCTTCAATCCAACCAAAACAGCTGTGTATTCATGGTATGGGAAGTCATTACTTGTATTATCCGTAAATAATCGATTTGCTTTCACCCGGACATAGGAAGTGACTTTTGTTTGTGAAGTATCATTACCCGGATATATATAATTATTATCGCCAACAATTTTAAACTCTTCATTTGATAATCCTGCTTTTGTAAGACCAATGGTCGGAACCAGAATCATTCCAAATTCCGCCTGTTTCTTTTCATCTGCAACTACCTCGTCACAAATACCTTTATTAACATAAGAACGGAAGCGTAATCCGGCTTTTATATCACCTCTGGTGATACGAATCTGACCACCTCTAGGTGATGTTCCTGCATAAGTCGCACTTTCCGTAGTTACCTCATCTCTGGCCCGCACTTGATAGATGGCGGAATTCCATGAAGTACAGAATCCTGCCAGACTCTTATAGCTGCCACCGGAAGTCACCTTCTGATTGATCATATGGATTACCTCTTCCCTCTGCGTATCCGTTAAGCCTTTGTAATCTGTTAACATAACCGCATCTTCCGATACTGTAGCTAAGAAATCCTCTACCTCTGCAGATGTCAAATTACCAGATTCCAAAATATTGGAATTAATCTGCTCCAGACGTATATCATCGCCCAGATTATCCATTGATTTCAATACATAAGTCGTAGATGGCTCTGCTACGGTTTTTTCATCCACTGTCATAAATCGTCCGGATATCATATCATAATATGTTCCCTTAGTGATACCTGCATCACCTACCAGATACCACGTTCTGTCCGTTCCACTGTAATCATAATCAGGATGATCCTCGTCATTCTCAATACTGCTGCCACATTTGTCGCAGTTCATAACGATTTCATAATCACCATACGACAAGGTCAACAGACCTTCCAGATAACGACTTGTCAAATAGGTCGCTAGCTTACTGCGTCCATCTGAAGAATCATAGGAGGAATCCGTCGTTATTTTCGAATCAGTCGCAAAACCCTTCGTCTCCATTCTGGCATATCCATATTGATCATACTGATCCGTTGTGTGATGGATGCGAGCCAAATTATTTGCATAAATAAAATGAGTCTCAGGACTGCGAATATAACCCCAGGTGGAATAACAGGAATGCATCCAGTGTCTCCAGTTCAATGCTACCTGGATACTGGTGGTGCCATCTTTAATGGTAACAGTCCGTGCCATCTCATCTGCCACTGCATAAGTAGCATCTCGATCGATTGGGAACTGATAAGACTGCACCCCGTCCTGCTTTATTTTTTCTATGATTTCTTCAAAATTCTGCAAAATACTAATAACTTTTAAAGCATTATCTTCAAAATGAGCTCCTGAACCGAACGCTCCCTCATCAATATCTCTCTGAAGCGCACTATCTTCCAGATAATACTGCATAACCTTAATCGCAACGACATTATTAAAGTCTAATATGGAATAAACATCATATGGATACCGCAAAGTTCCGGGGTTGTATCCGTTTCGTGTGCTAATAACTCCTTCTGAATACAAAGCTAAATCCCCATTGCCATTTTTTCCATGATAATAATATTCCTCTATTGCATCATACATATTATCAATCACTGTTTCATAATTTACAGCTGCAATTGCAGAACTCTTAGCAGCATAATAATTTGCTCCCAGATTGACAATCTCTGCCGCCTCTACAACTGCGTTCGTACCATAATCACCGGTATATCCACCATACAGCGATCCCAAATTCTCTAAGATCGTTCCTTTTGGAGATATCCAGAAATCATGGAAAGAAACACTTGCTTTCCTTCCAAGACCAATGTCCAGATAATCTTTTATGATATCATACCCATTCGTCTGGTTCTCCCATGAACTTGATGTGACAAGATATCCGTCCAACAATGCCAGACTCTGGTCAGCATACAGAGCAGCTAATAAATCCGCCATATCCTGGTTAGGTGCATGCCCGGCACCGTCCAGGCTCACCAGATAATCTCTCATACCGGAAAACATTGTTGCATATGCCTGTCCCCTGGTTGTATCAACGGTTCCATCCGCATCTGCATCAATTTTGGTTGATAATCCTAGAACCTCATACCACTCCTGAGTAGTTTTTCCCGATTCTTTCTGTAGCTTCAGATAATCCACTAATTCTACAAAAGACTTACCTGCATAGCGTAAACCAAATCCTGTCAGATTGTTACCGCCGGCATCTGCTCGCTCCGGTCCGCCAATCCATCCGCTGCTGCTATAGTATCCACCATTTGAGCCTTGAGCTCTCGTCAGGAAATCATATCCGGCCAGCAGACGATTCATTAATTCGACCTGTTCAACCCCATCCGGACGGCAATCTGCATCCACATATGCTTCTTTGAATGCCTGGAACATATTCATAGTAGTTAGGTTTTGTGCCAGTGCCTGATAAGAATTATAATAGGCATCCTTCCAGTCTGTATCCGTCGAAGACTTCGTCTTCCACCCGGTTGTTCGTGTCGGCATACCCTCTACATAAGATGGATAATTACGTGAAGCAGCATCCTCTAAGTAGATTTGACGTTCCATGAACCTGGAAACCGTACTTTTAGACACTGTCACTAAAGATGCCCTGAGAGCAGACATATCATCCTCTGAATAAACACTGTACAAGCTATCATTGGCACCCGATACTTTTCTCTGAATAACCGGCTCATTTTTCAAATATTCATCCGGGAGAACATCCGGTGTTACATTTGCTTCCTTCGTCACATAAATCTCGTAGATGCCTCGACTCGGTCCTGTCTGTTGGGTAATGGACTCCGAACTATAATCACTCGCTGCCCCGGAACTATAAATACGCATCGTAATCTGATTATTAGAATCCCGGTAATCGGTCACTGCCTTCTTTGGAATCGTATAAGTAGCATACTGAAATCCATCCTCTACTTGCGGAATACCGTACTGCGATAAAGAATTCAATTCTACCATATACTGACGGTCAACGAGAGCATTCCGCACTGGTGTCAGACTCAAATCATCTCCTACTCGTATGGCTTTTAGTGATTCTCCAGCTTCTGTTGTAGCAACCTCTGTCATGTACCCACAGAACAACATACCATTGCTATTACTCGTTGTATCATTACCCCATAACTTTACAGTAAGATAATTGTCCGTATCCGGATTGACATTAATCGTAACATCCATATAACCAATCTGTCCCAGACTGGTACCACTGGTATTTGTTTCATTCAAAACAGACGCATCAACTTCCTCCAGACCTCCCAAAGTCCGGTATGAATATCCGTTATCCGAATTCGCAAGGCAATCACTCGCATTCAGGAAAGATACCCTTGTCCCTTCACTGGATATATTCCCTATATCAATATAATCATATACTGTCAGCTGTTTTTTCTGTTCTGTTGCCGCTTTTGTATGGCAAGGCATTATTCCAGGCACAATCATGATTCCAGCCATCCACAATGCCATCCATTTTCTCCATTTTCTCATTTTTACCCTTCCTTATACACTTTGCCTATTCCTCAAACAAGTAGTCCCATTCCGACGTATCCGTCAGTTCTTCCGTATCATTGTCACCCAAAAGCCACAGCGTTGATGTCGCAATCACATCTGTCGGTTCATAATCCCAGCATTCCAGTCTGGGCTTTTGATATTCTTTTCTCATGTCATACCTCCCAACAGTCTTTTACTCAAACCCTTTCGAAAATCATCGTCATTGTATCACATTTTTCACATATTATCAATGCAAATTTTTGATTTCATTGTGCATTATGCACAAATGCCATGTACAAATCAACTTGATTTCCCACAGCATCTATGCTATGATAATACTAGAATAAATATATTTATAAGGAGATATTTCTATGCACCATACAGTATCGAAAAAATTAGCCATTTTTTCTTGTATTACATTATTGGGTTGCTCTTCCATGACAACAGTTTCCGCTGCTACAAATGTGTGGAAAACAAGCACAATCAACACACCAAAAGCCTTTTCTCAGGCGATAACACAAACAGAAAATAAAACTTTAAAGAGTTTGGTAACCAAAGATCAGAAAGCGGGAAAAGTACTGTCTGTAGCAAAAACAAAAAAGATAGATAAACAGATAAAAAAACTTACCATTTATGGCATGAATTTTGACGATTCACTCTATCAGACAAAGTCACAAAAGACCAACTGGAATAAAAAAATAAAATCCATTCTTCCATCTTCTACCACAAAGCAGAGAAAACAATACTGGAAGACCCTGACATCGATTCATCAAGTTAAGACAAGTACTCCTGTAACCAAGCGTGCTTATCATATTTCTTACAAGAAGAATTCAAAGAAAGCTATCGTGTATTTTGCAGTGCGTTATGTCACCCCACAAAAATCCGATGACGTACATACCGCTTATGTCAAAGCCGTCTTAAAGAAATCAGGAACCGGCTATTCCATCCTTTCTGTTACCAATGTAACACCTGCCACCGAGAATAGCTCTGATACCAATACCGGTGGCTCCGGTAATTCCGGAAACACAGGTGGCTCTTCCGGAACCGGCGGCTCAGGCATCGGAGGTAGTGCCGGTAAACCAGATTCGTCGAATGATTCTACAGGTTCCAATACGACTGTAGAAGGAAAAGACAACGTTGTCGATATCAGTGACCTCGGTTGGGACAAACTGTTTGAATAAGAAAAAAAAGAAACACACTGCTCACTCACAATTAAGCAGTGTGTTTCTTTTTTTATAGAACTATACAATCGGTGACCATCCAGAATTACCACTCTGTTCAATGATACTGTCTATATTACTCTTAGCCGTTTCCAGAGCCGCACTAACTTCCTCCTCTGTTGTAGAGTCATTGATCGTAACACTCGCATTCGTATATGCAGCACTGATATTAGACTTAAATGTCTCACTTGTTTCCGCGGCAATTTCATCAGTCCGATACTGTTTCAAAAGATAAATCGCTTCACATTTTGAATAAGCTAACAATTCGTCATCATTCCACGTTGATTCACTCTCAGATGCCACAGCTACTATCTTTTGTACTACATTCTCAGAGTATCCACGTTTAAGAGCAAGCAATCCATCTACAGCTGTGACCTTCGAACTGTCATTCAAGTCTCCTGTTACCGTTTGGGCTTGTACTGCCAATGGACTGCACGATAACATCAGTACACACACCAGTATCCCAATCTTATATTTTTTTTTCATTCTTCTCCTCCATTTCGTTTGAATAACCCCTTCCTTTTCTTCACCAACTGTTTCTATGTTTCATTATAAATTATAACTGTTTGATACGTTCAATTGCCTTCATGGTATTCTCACGTGTACCAAATGCTGTCAGGCGGAAATATCCCTCACCATGAGGTCCAAATCCCGAACCCGGAGTTCCGACAACATTTGCTTTCTCTAACAAGGTATCAAAGAAATCCCAGGATGTCATGCCATCCGGAGTTTTTAACCAGATATATGGTGCATTCACACCGCCTGAAACAGAATATCCCATATCAGCCAACGCCTGATGAATCATGCGGGCATTTTCCATGTAATATGCAACCTGGGCTTTTAACTGTTTCTTGCCTTCTTCGGAATAAACAGCTTCACCTGCCCTTTGAATAATATATGGAGCACCATTGTATTTCGTACCGTGACGTCTCGCCCACAACGCATTCAAGGAAACATCGCCTTGTTTTAAATCCTTAGGTACTATACTGTATCCTAAACGGGTTCCTGTAAATCCGGCATTTTTGGAAAAACTCTTCAACTCAATCGCACAGGTTCTGGCACCTTCACACTCAAAAATCGTATGCGGTACATCGTCTTCTGAGATGTACGCTTCGTATGCTGCGTCATATATGATAACAGCACCAATACGGTTTGCATAATCAACCCATTTTTGCAATTCTGCTTTCGTAATCGTGGAGCCTGTCGGATTATTCGGGAAACACAGATAAATGATATCCGGCTCTTCCTCCGGCAATTCCGGAGCAAAATTATTTTCTGCTGTACATGGCATGTAAATCACATTCTCGAATCTCTCGGTAGCTGCATTATATTGACCGGTACGACCAGCCATAACATTGGAATCCACGTAAACCGGGTATACAGGGTCACATACTGCAATCTTATTATCCAGACTGAAAATTTCCTGAATATTACCGGAATCACATTTTGCACCATCACTCACAAATACTTCATCAATGGCGATATCGCAACCACGTGCTTTATAGTCATTCTCAACAATCGCACTTCTCAAAAATTCATATCCCAAATCCGGTGCATAACCACGAAACGTCTCTGCTACTCCCATCTCATCTACTGCTTTGTGCATTGCATCAATAATTGCCGGAGCAATCGGCTGTGTTACATCACCAATACCAAGACTAATAATCTCTTTTTCCGGATTCGCCTCTTTATATGCTCTTACCTTTTTGCCAATTGTAGAAAACAAATAGCTTCCCGGTAATTTTAAATAATTGTCGTTAATTTTAAACATCTCTCGTTCCTCCTAAACAGTATACTACTAGAATAACCGAACCAACTTTATAAGTCAATATTTCCTTCAAAAACAGTCGTAGCCGGTCCTGTCATATAAACATGATTGTCTTCACGATTCCATCGAATCTGTAAATCACCGCCTAACAGCTTTACAGTGACTTCATCACCCGTTACATGATTCAGTGCGCATGCCACAACCGTGGCACAGGAGCCGGTTCCACATGCCATCGTTTCTCCGCTTCCACGTTCCCAGACACGCATCCGAACCGTTTTCTCATCCATCACTTCTACAAATTCAATATTTGCCCGTTTCGGAAAAATCGGATGGTGCTCTAAAGCCGGACCGATTTTCTCCAAAGGCAGATTCATCACATCATCTGCAAAAATCACTCCATGAGGATTTCCCATCGAAACGCAGGTCATATGATATACCGTATCATTTGCTTCCACCTGTTCGTTGACAAAAATATCCGAATCGGACACAACAGGGATCATCTCAGGCTTTAAGATTGGTTCGCCCATATCCACCGTTGCAGAAACAACTTTCCCATTCTCTACGGAAACATCAATATATTTGATACCCACGAGTGTATCAATCGAAATCCTCGTTTTATCTGTCAATCCATTATCATACACATACTTTGCCACACAACGGATCCCATTACCACACATCTCTCCACGCGAGCCGTCTGCATTATACATAGACATAAAGAAGTCTGCTTTTTCCGAAGGCTCTATCAGAATCAGTCCATCGCTTCCTATGCCAAAATGACGGTCACTTACCACAATCGCAACCTGCTCGGGATGTTCTAAAGTCTTTTCGGTACAATCCACATAAACATAATCATTTCCCAATCCATGCATTTTGGTAAACTTCATGTTCTACTCTCCTTCTACTCAGAAAAGGCGTTCCAACCGATGATGATTTGAACGCCTTTATTCCTTTACTTATTGCTGTTTCTTATTTAACTTCTACACGCCAGCCTTCCGGTCCTTCTATGTCGCCTAATTGAATTCCCGTTACCGTATCATAAATCTTCTGGCTTAATTCTCCGATACCGCCATCCTGAATCTGCATTACCTCATCCTTCCAACGAAGCTTGCCGACCGGTGAGATAACTGCTGCAGTACCGGTACCAAATACCTCTTCTAATGTGCCATTCTGCTGTGCTTCATATAATTCATCTACAGAGATTCTGCGTTCTTCTACCGGAACACCCCAGCTCTTACATAACTGAATAACAGAATCACGTGTTACACCCGGTAAAATACTGCCGGTTAACATAGGTGTCACAACTGTACCATTAATCTTAAAGAAAATGTTCATTGCGCCAACCTCTTCAATATACCGGCGTTCTACTCCATCTAACCACAACACCTGAGAATAACCTGCATCATGTGCTTTCACCTGTGCAGCCAGACTGGCAACATAGTTACCACCGGTTTTCGTGAATCCGATACCTCCGCGAACTGCACGTACATAATCGTCTTCAATCCAAATGCCAACCGGATCAAGTCCACTTTCATAATATGCACCACTTGGTGATAAGATGACCATAAATTTATACGTTTTCGATGGTGCTACTCCCAAAAAATCATCCGTTGCGATGATAAATGGTCTAACATAAAGAGAGGTACCCGGCTCCTCCGGAATCCAGTCTTCATCCACTTTCACTACGGCTTCTACTGCCTGTACAAAGTCTTCTACCGGAATCTCCGGAATGCAGAGACGCACATTCGTTGCGTTAGCTCTCTTCGCATTCATATCCGGACGGAACATATAAGTCTTTCCATCCTTACCTTTATATGCTTTTAATCCTTCAAACATTTCCTGACCATAATGGAATACCATGCAGGCAGGAGATAAACTCAAATTCTGGAAAGGTACCACTCGCGGGTCATGCCACCCTTTACCTTCTGTATAATCCATCACAAACATGTGATCGGTAAAAATCTTACCAAATCCCAACGGGCTTCCGGCTTCCGGTTTCTGTTTGGGTTGTGTCGTTCTTTCCACTTTGATGTTTAACATATGTATACGCTTCCTTTCAAGTAAACTTTCATACGCCCTATTATGAACCTTTTACACTTTAAAGTCAAGAAGAAGCGTTTTATGTTGCTGTATGATATTGTTTTATGTTGCTGTATGATATCCGCTTGCATACTCCAGAATCTGCTGGGAATCTGCAATATCCAGTCTCTGGTCTCCGTTCATATCGCCACGCTCCAGCTGCTCCTGGGAAGGATTGATACCTACAGTCAACACCAATAAAGCATCTACTGCCGTCAGCTTCCCATCTCCGTTCATATCACCCAGCCGTGCTTCAGCAGAACCGGCCGGCATAGTAACAGACCCCAGTTTTATCTTAGATGTATTTTCTTCATACCCAATATAAATGTCATACGTATCTTCACCGCTCTCAGGTATCGGCATCCGAACATCAGAAAAGATAAGATGTCCATTTTCATCTGCTGTACCCTGCCCGATTTGTCCGATATACTGTGTCTCTATATTCTCAATATCTCCCTCACTATGATAAACCATAAAAGAAACCATTTTCCCGGCCAGTTTTGTATGATTCAATTCTATCGTCAAGGTGTCACCCCTCTGTGACACCTCTCCGTAAGTTTCTGCTGCAATTACCCCATAGGTAAAACAGTTGAGCAGGAGTACTACAGCAATAATACTCTTCATAATTTGTTTTCTCTTCATAATTCGTGCTCCTTACTTCCTCCACTTCGCAGTAAACTCGGCATTAGCTCCAAGATTCTGTGTCATAAATGTTACTGTAACGGTTGTTCCTGCTTCCAATGCTTCATATGCATTAATAAATGCCTGTTTATCCTTTACCACTACTCCATTTATCGTCCGGATGACACTATCCTGTGGCAGTGTCTGTGTTGTCAGATACTTTCCTTCCAGCTCGGCCAGTGTCTCCACAACATAAACGCCATCCAGATCCGGTGTGCCGGCTGCTGACTGTTTTGCAGCATCAACACTGGAAATCTTTCCACCCAGATAGTCTTGTGTATCGTCCGTGTTTGTCATATCAAAATCCACCTCATAGACATCCGGAACCGGTTTCCCTGCAACACCAAACCCGTCCATAGAGAAGTTTACGAATCCATGATTCAGAATCTCCTGGTTCATAACCGTATAATCATGTTTTGAAGTATCCTTGAACTTTGGATTTGCTACCAATTGATCTCTATCCGTGATGTTCGCCTTTAATTCAAAGCTAGGAACCGTCTCACCGTAATATGCAATATTATTCCACATCGTTGATTCTGATTCATCATCCACTGTTGTTCTGATAGAAGCATATCCGTATGGCTTTCTGTTAATAATCAGATTATGATGAATCTCATCATGACTGTTTTTGAATGTACAGTGCTGCTGTAAGTTTCCGCCGACAATAATATTGTTGTATACCTTACGGTCAAAACCTTCCCGAAGCTTGATACCAACTCCCAGAATCAGATTATTATATATCTCATAATTTGTTGATCCATCATCTAAATCAATGCCAAATCCCCGACCATCTACACTATATAAGCGGTTATGGCGTATGGTAACCGTCTGGTACGCATCTAATTTTGCATATGGATATTTTTCTTCACCTTTTGTACCACTTGTGTCATATCCCAGGTATGACCAGTATCGATCACGTCCCCAGGAGTTGAACTGACCATGATCCCCAGTACCACGCATACAATCAAACATGTCATTATTTTCAATTATATGCCCGCCAAATGTGCCGTCACTGATATTAATACAGGATCTCGGTGTACGGTGAATCGTGTTCCCATCCATGGTTATTCTTGAAGATATGGAGGTACAGATACCCGCTACCTGCTTATCATACATACCAATATCATAAATATAATTGCTCTGAATCAGGATATCTCTTGGATAATCTTCCGTCTTCGGTCCCGTCACTGTATCACTCACCGTTGTTTTATGATTGTTGGAATCCCAGAAGGATGGGTCACGGACCGCATCCGTTTTTCCTACTAATAAGACACCACTTGCTCCGATCTGTGTCATTTCATTTCCGGAAATTACATGTCCGTTCCCGTACCCACTAATCATAACCGCATTTCCACCGAGCTCGTTAAAGGTACAATTCGTAATTTTAATATTCTC
Organism: Lachnospiraceae bacterium; assembly: GCA_051878935.1. Taxonomy (GTDB): domain Bacteria; phylum Bacillota; class Clostridia; order Lachnospirales; family Lachnospiraceae; genus CANQDT01. The sequence continues at coordinate 46,839 of JBJELB010000102.1, forward strand.
AGCATTTTCTATAAAAACTGCACCGGCTCTCTGTATTCCCCAATCGCCGCGCAACGGTCTTTCCCATTCGCGTGTAAACATCGTCCGGTGTGTCTGGGCAAAACGCAGTCCGTCAAAAGTAATATTACGCGCTGTCGTTATACTGCTGCCATCCGTCTGAGACGAAGATTCCGGTGCCTGAGAACCGGTCACTCGTACCAGTGCTTCACTTCTTGCTGCATAAAATGATGCATTTAACTGACCGGTGCTTTCCGGATAATAATATAACACTCCCGTGTCCGTATTGTAATACCACTCGTTTGGAGCATCCAGCTCTTCAAAAACATTTTCTACCATCATCTGTGAGGATAACATACTTGACCCCCGGTTATTATCACCAATCCAGGAGTATTCTACTTTACCATTGTCTGTTACGTTTGTTATCTTAAAATCATTTCCTCCCCATTTTGCGCCGTGCAATGCGCGAATCCAGCCATTAGGCGGTGTATTTCCTGCTCCCCATGTAGCCGATATACGATATTCATCTAATACATCCGTTGCATCTCCTAAATATCCGAACGGCGCATCCGGATCATTTTCTGCTGCTGCTTCATAATTCGGATAACGAGCCAGTATCTGCTTGGAATCTCCTGCATACAGGGCATCAAAATCGTATCCCGGCTCCAGCTGTGTCTGCATGATATGTCCATCATATTGTTTCCAGTTCAGATGTCCTAATGGCATAGCACCGCTTAAGGTAACCTTTTCATTGCGGTAAGCTTTATATGTGACACATCCCTCACCGGAAGGTGTTTCCTCCTGCATCCAGCTAATTGGCTCATCCAGGTAGTATGTTCCACCCATGATAGAAATCGTAATCTGTTTTTCCGGATCATCTGCCAACAGAATTTTCGCTGCGTCTGTCGCCTGCTTCAACGTATATGGGCTTGTTAGTGAACCTGTTCCTCTTCCATCCGCTTCAGCAGCAACATACAGTACATCCCCTTCTTCTGAATTGGAATCTATCGAAATACTGAGAGCGTTGCAAAGCGGTGCAAGATTATCATCCCATACAAACAAACGGAACATATCCGTACTATCCGTTACCATATCAAAGCGGATCTCTGTTTCACCGGCACTCTGTAATGCGACTATTTCTTTTTTTGCTTTTTTCAACTGACCATTTTTATCGAAAAGGCCCAGGTAAACATTAGCTTCCACATAAGACAGGGTATCATTTGAGAGCATCGCTGCCACTGTTGTTCCCTGTTCTGAATCAGTTACAACCACATTACTGATTGTCAAAGCTTCTTCTGCTTCTTCCGCGCCCTGCACTGTAAAGAAATAGGTTCTCTCTACCGTTTCTTCTTCATCCGCAAAGATCGCCGTTAAAACTACCTCTCGAAAGCCTGTCTGAGGTAACGTAATTGCACCGGTCTTTGTATCCAGAATTCCTTCCGGTTCAGCCTTCCAGGTAACACTGACACCGTCTCTTAGCTCCGGATTCAGATTTAAAGGTTTTGTTACATTCGTACTACTTAGATTCTCTCCCTGTATATCCTCCCATGCAATACTGTATGCGTATGCCTCAAGAGAAGAATTGTAGGGATCTTCTTCGATTTTTCCCGCTTTTTCAATCCGCAATGTCTGACCATATACTTTTAATTCATATCCCTCATCAACCAGACTTTGCGCCAGTGTGAAATCATCTGTCGATGGTGTTATGGCACCGGCATAAACTGCTGCCTTTGCACCATTCTTTGGCGATGCGAAATCGATTACAGCATGAGATCCTGCTGTTGTAAATTTGTTATTTACCTGAATTCCATTGGCATTGGATAAATATACATTACCCGCATAAGCACTTCCTGACATGTAAAAATTATCATTGTTTACATATACATCATAGCCACTATTATCTTTAATCTCTCCACCTGTAAAATAAAACTTACCGTTCTCGTAAAGGGCAACACCTCCACCGGCTTCTGCATCCGATATATTGCCTGTGATCACACCATCGGTCATCGTAACCGTAGCACTTCCCAAGATCGAGATTGCTCCGCCACCATATTCGCCGGTTGCCCTGTTACCGGATATGATGCCACCATATATATTTAGTATTCCGTTACGGCAGTCAACTGCAGCACCGCGTGTTGCTGTTGCTCCGGTCAAAACAATACCATGTAACAGATTTGCGATTCCGTTATTGGTTTCTATAATGCTTTTCCTGCCCTTGATGTACAAAGCAGTCGCTTCCTCAGTTGCATCCAGCGAACTCTTTCCAAGATTTAAAGTTGGAGCAACAGAACCGGTAGCTAATAAAAACGTGATATTGTCCGTTGTCATTTCCAGCGTAGCTTTCTCACTTCCGTTTGCCACCGTGTAATTCTCGGAATTCTTTAGATTCACCCTGTTCTGCAGTGCTGAATCCGTGTAAACGACGATAGAATGTGCTCTATCCGGAGCTTCCTGTGCCGTTGTGACAGCTGCATCAAAGCCCGCTGTTTTTTCCGAATCCAGATATACCCCTTCTTTTGGCAGGGCAGTTCCCTCTACCGTAAGAACCACAGGCCCGGTTACTTCAATCGTATAAAAATTATCTTTATTCTCTACCGATGCCGGACTCACACTCTCACCGGCTACCGTTACCACAGGACGACAACCCTCATCTACGGCAAAAGTCAAGATACCATTTTTTTCCAAATATCTCTCTGTTCCATTTTCATCTAAATTGGATGTAACCGATACATTATCACCCACTGTAGCGATCTTATATGCAATGGGTTCTATTTTTACACCAGCCACAGTCCTAGTCCCAGCATTCCAGTCACGATTATGTATATTCACCAGAACTCCTCCTCTTTGATAAATCGGAGTAACCGTATCATTTACATCTCCAATTGGAGCATTGTTGGAAAAGAATTCATAGGAAGAATAATTATAGTTTTTCGCAGCATCTGTTTCATTGTATGCTACATAATCCCCCTGATAATAAGTACCATTTTTCAACAGATTCTTATGGCTTTGATTCGTCTGCAGAAAATAATAAATACCATTTCTACCTGTGTTGGAGCTGCCACTAAGCAGCTCTATACCTACCGATATTCGGTATTTTGTATCTGGTTCCACCTGCACAACAGGATGATGCTGATAATCCTGTGCATAGTTTTCATCCTCTCGTTCCGGAATCGTGTAACTATAAACCGCATCATATTCTGATGAATCATGTCCTGCTACGGAAACCGGTCTGGTTCCATCCGGGGCAAGCCCATTATTACTATCCGTCCACTCATATGCATATCCTGTCGACATCTGCAGCAACATAGCAATACAAACCAGGAATGCTGTTATCTTTTTCCTCATCTTATATTTTTTCATAATATCCTCCTTCATCTCATATTATGTTTTCATTATACTGTAGTTTTTTCTCTCTGTGTGACTCTAAAATACGAACAAAAGATATCCCATTTTTGAAAATATCTTTTGCAATACATAGAAACTTATTATAGAATAAGGTTAGTTTTACTTGGAGGGAACATTATGGCAGTCTTACCATTACAATATATAAAAACCATCGTCTGTCATAGTTTTCAGGAACTGGAAACCTGTGGCAACTTATACCACATTGCTATGTGTACATCCGGATCTGCATGTTATCTGGTACAGAAGGACAGCATCCAGTTACAGCAAGGGGATATTTTTTTATTACAGCCGAAATCTGTCTTAAGCCATTCCTCCTGCTCTCAGGATTTTGAGATGCGTGTAATCCAGTTTGGTGGTGTGCTGGCCAAGGATTTTTTATCACAAACAGGATTTCAGAACATCAATATCTTCCCTGAAGCAACATCAGAAAAATATGACAATGTCTGTCATATTTTTCTGATGATTACAAACAAAACTGAGTTATCGACAGAACAACCCGATTTACAAAAACAGACATTATTGTACCGCCTGTTGATTCAGCTTCATTTTTATTTCATTCCGGAATACAACGATGAAAAGCAACGGCAGCGAACCATGCTGGCGCCTGTTTTTGAACGAATTCATAACCCGATTAATATCACCGAACTCTCTTTACAGGAGCTTGCGGAATTATCCGGTCTCTCACCGACGCATTTAAGCCGTGTTTTTAAAGATGTAACCGGCAAGACACCAACACAGTTTATGCTACAGAAGCGCCTGCTTGGAGCAGCAAAAACGCTCTTAGAATATCCTGATATGACTGTAGAAGAAGTCGGAATCCGAAGTGGATTTACTTCTACGAACTATTTTCGTCAAACATTCAAACAAATGTATCATATAAGTCCTAGTGGATATCGCGAACAGCGAAAACAACAAGGCTTATCTCCCAGGATCAATTTTATTCCATATTGGCAGCCCCTTTATATAACCAATACCAGACGTCACGAACAAAAAGCAATCATTAACTATATGAACACACCCCCTAGCAGTTACCGTCTCTCTATCTGCATGAGTGGCGAGGGGAAAATAACCACTGAAGGCGGCGAAACTTATCTCATGCATAGAAACGAAATCTATTTAAACACACCATATGCATGCTATCGTTGTGACGCTCTTAACGATAATTTTCGTATGTTGGAAATCTGTTTTGATGGGGTATATGCAAAAGAAATCATGAATTGTTTTAACATTACAAAATCTGTCTGCTTTACGAATGTAACTCAGTCGGAATATGATTTTCTGCAGAACATGACTTATATATGGAGAAATTTCTGGACCAGAGATAAGGAAGCATTATTAGAATGCTCCGGTCGTATACATGAAATCATATATCAGTTAAATACCCTGATTCAGGTCAAAACTCTCACCGCACAGGATACACAGGCCCCGCTCTCTATCGCTTTAAAAACGATGGAACTTCAGTACATGAATGATTTATCTATCTCTGATTTAGCTGAAATGGTTGGTTTATCTTATAGTACTTTTTCTAAAGATTTTAAGAAAACATATGGTCAATCACCAAAACAATATCTTCAGGAATATCGTCTGCAAATGGCAGCTGATATGCTACTGAAATATCCTTCCATGAAAACAGTCGATGTGGCAAAACAAAATGGTTTCACACACATTTCTCATTTCTGCAAAGCATTTCATGAACGATTTGGTATGCCGCCACAGAAATATAAGGAACAAAAAAAGAGCCGATATGATAACAGATGAGAACACTCTGCTATCATACCGGCTTCTCTTATCCTTCATAAGTAAAAAATGAACTGTACAATGCCGAATAACCCGTTGTTTCTACAATCCCCGAGTTATTCGGGTTATCCTGACTCTCTGTAATTTGCACCAAAGTACTGCCAGAAGTCAATAAATCTTCTACACTGTATTGCATCTGCTCCATATTAGGTTTTATATACACCTTTTTCATGATATCCACCTCATCTCTTGTTACAACATTTAATATACACCACACAGATAACCTGTACCGGTAAAGTTAACCGGATCAATCCAGTCAGTACCCGTTTTAGTAGTCCCATTTTCCGCAAACCAGAACACTTTACTTTGCGGTCCTCCTACACCGGTTTTATCTTTATTACCAAACTCTATTTTTATACGGCTCTCAGTATACTGTGTAGCATCAAAAGAAGCTGCATTTCCCAAGCTTACCTTGTATTGTGAAGTTCCCGAACCTAACGCATCTGTTAATACTGCATATTTACCATTGGCTTTATTCGTATTCGTACTATCACTCGCCATTTTGATTGTTGCACCAAAATAACAACGATTGCCTGTGGAACCTTCCGGATAAGTTAACTCAATATAGTAATTCAAATTACCATCGTCATCCTTATTGTATGCAATATAATAGCATGACTTCGTTTCCGGTTTTGCATCTGCATATACCGGCACTATTGTTGCATCTTCAAATGCATAAAATGTATACTCTCTTGAATAACTTACTATGTTACCATTTTTTTCCCAATGACTAAACACCTGTCCTGCATCATTGTTTTCCGGTGTCTTCAAAGCCACCTTTGCATTGTATGGGGCTTTATATGGGTCTCCGTCAATGGTTAAATCATACTCAGTTGTATATTCTACTGTCAACACCGGTCCTGTATTTCCGGTTCCTAATTGAATCTTACCATTACTTTCCAGATTCGTAAAAAACACAGCATATCCTGCATATGAACTTCCCTCAGATATCCGTGCCTGTAAATCACGTGTAATGTCAAAACTAATCGACTCACTAACTGCCTCACTATTTGGCACTCTCTCCGTTGTCGCGACAACATCATCTTTTTTGTTGCCTAGTATCACATTAAGAAAAGCCGAGTCATTCTCTTTTTCATATTCTTCAAATGTCGACCCGTCTGTCCATTTTGATGTTACATCCATAGCATATAAATCCAGGCTCGTTGTATTCCAATAACTTGGATTAGTAACAGAAAATGTAATTGTAGCACAACTTATGCGCTTATTTTTATCCACTGTGGACAAATCATAATATACCGCTGGTACAATTTGTGCCGCATTAGTTGCTCTGGTATATTCCGCTGTAACAGAACCGTCGCCCCTGCTTGTAGCACTATTGTTGTAGGCTGTATTTATTACCAATCCGTCATTCCATGTTGTACTTCCCGCAGTATACCGGCATTGCCCATATTTTGCAGCTGAAATTTGAGTGTTTCCCCCTCCTGTCACCGCCTTAGTACTAATTCCCATCCATGAGAATGCCATTACTGTAGTTAAACAAAAACAAATAATGCTCTTACATGTTTTTTTCATAGCACATCTCCTCCTTTTGCTTGCAATATCTGTTTATACGCTAAATTATACACAATCTATCACCTCTTGAAAGCACCAAATATTTGATATTTAGTAACCATTTTCAGCAAAAGGGCTATCTGAAAATAAAAGAAAACCGTCTCTTTCGAAACGGTCTCTCTGGTATTACACATTAAATTTGAATAAGATAACATCCCCATCCTGTACGACATATTCTTTTCCCTCGGAACGTACCAGACCTTTTTCCTTTGCAGCATTGACACTACCATACTCCATTAAATGATCGTAGTTCACTACCTCTGCACGGATAAATCCACGTTCAAAATCGGTGTGAATCTTGCCGGCTGCTCCCGGAGCCTTAGTGCCCTTCTTGATCGTCCATGCGCGGCACTCATCTTCTCCGGCTGTCAGGAAGCTTAATAATCCTAATAAAGAATAGCTGGCCTTAATTAATTTCTCCAAGCCGGACTCGTCCATACCAAGTTCCTGTAAGAATTCTTTCTTCTCATCATCATCTAATTCGGAGATTTCCTGCTCAATCTGAGCACATACAACAAACACCTCACAAGCGGTTGCTGCCGCATATTCCCGAACCTCCTGTACATAAGGATTCGTGGCACCATCATCTGCAACCGAATCCTCATTTACATTGGCGGCAAAAATCACCGGTTTGATGGTTAACAAATTACATTCATTAATAACTGCCGCTTCGTCTTCATCCGCTACTTCAAATGTCTTTGCAAGCTTGCCCTCTTCTAAATGTTCTTTCAGACGTTTTAAAAGTGCCACTTCTTTCGCGATCGTCTTATCATTATTTGCTGCTCGGGATTGTTTTGCAATTCGGCGGTCTAAGACTTCGATATCAGAAAAAATCAATTCAAAATTAATCGTTTCAATATCACGTAACGGACTAACAGAACCATCCACATGCACAATATTAGAATCGTCAAAGCAACGAACCACGTGCACGATCGCATCTACCTCACGGATATTCGATAAAAACTGGTTTCCTAATCCTTCTCCCTTCGAAGCACCCTTTACCAGACCGGCGATATCCACGAATTCAATCACAGCCGGTACAACCTTTTTGGAATGATACAACTGTTCCAATTTCGTCAGACGTTCATCCGGCACCATAACGATGCCGACGTTCGGATCTATCGTACAGAACGGATAATTTGCCGATTCTGCTCCTGCCTTTGTTAATGAATTAAATAATGTACTTTTGCCTACGTTAGGCAGGCCTACGATTCCTAGTTTCATAAAATATATTCTCCTTTCGAAAAACCTTTATTTTACGGGCTTTTCGCGATTCTGCATCTTGGTTACGTACCAATTTCAGGGTAAAAAAATATAGTTAAATCACTTTTAATGCATCCGCAACAAGGTCAATTTCTTTATGTTTTTGTTCTTCTGTGGTATGAACATACAAATTCATGGTTATTCCTATATTGGAATGTCCAAGAATGATCTGTAAAGTCTTCGGCTTCATTATTTATTTGTATATCTGCCGACATATAACCCATCTTCACGCTGACTTATACCCCGACCAAGCTCCTTACCACGAAGGTTTTTTCCCATGTTGCTGTTCCCTCCTTATTAAAAAAGAGCCCAGACAACCGACAGTAATTATATCATGTCTAAGCTCAAAAGTAAATTCCTATATTTCTTTGGAATAATTCCAAAAAAGCCTATCACTTCTGATAAGCTCCTAAGTTTTTATTTCTATTTATTTCTTATATACAAACACATCTGATTCTGCGATTATTGCAATTCCATTCTCAATTGCGTAATCATATGAAATATCCTCGTACAATAATTTCTGTGTTACATTTTTATAATCAGACTCGTAGAATCTGCTTGTAATTATCTCCTTAAGCATATCAGGAATATAATAATCAAGTTGCGCCGATAGATTATTCTTAGATTGCATCCTATCATCTCTGACCATATCAATTAACTTATCCAGTTCCTCATTCACCTCAACCTCTCGTAGAAGCTTGCAGATATCATATAAGTGTCTTGAATCCCTGTCCTGCATATTCTGTATTTTATAATCGCATACGGCAAACACCTTATCTACGAAGGTTCTTTCTACGGATTGAACATTCATCATCACCTCTGCAGCTTCAAAAGAAATCGGCAAGATGATACCGACTGATAATAACTTGTTTCGATAATAATCTCTAATGGAATTACCAAAAACAAAGAGTCATATTTAAATACATATTTATTGTAATCATACCGTGACTTTATCTCTTCCGAATTTGACAACACCAATTCCAAATTCTTTGCAATATCGATAATTTCTTTCCACTCAGTTTGATATTCTTTATACCAATTCATTCATCAAACCTCCTTGATAAATATTTCGATATACTCTATCTGGGAATAACGACAAATATTTTTTTACCTGACCAAAGTCAACATCTACTATAGAAATAAAATTCCTTATCTTAACTGTAAATTCATCACCGCTTACTTCGCTATATCTGTCAATCGTGCTCATAAGGTCTAAAAATTGCAATGCACCTTTATTCTCCTTTGATATTTCCACTACCGGCTTATAGACAATTATCTGCCTGCCATCTACATCTACTTTACGCTGTTTGGTAGATGCCTCATTAGAACATACCTCATAGCATGACGGATTCTGCGTTGTAAAACCATACATATTTGCAAGTTGGATACCTGTAATGTATCCCGATACCGCTCCGTCTACCTCTAGATATCTCTTTTGTATAAATTTATCAACCGAAACTCTTCCCTTAGTGCCTAAAATAGTTTTGTAAGAACGATAATACACTCCATTGTATAACCGCTCTATTTTCCCTTCATCCGTAAGTTTCTTCATCTCTTGCCTTACAGATTCTCTGGATTTGCCCGGAAGTTCCGCAAGAAAGATTGGTTCATCTTTTTGATAATTGGTAATAATATAATCATATAACATACAGAACTCCCCTTTCACAATTTTGAAATTAATATTTTCACTTTTATTATATCCAGTTTTTCTTCATTGTCAAAGGATTTTTCCGGCAAATATTTTATTTCCATTACTTTCTCGCTTAAGTTCCGTAAACGCAGAATAGCGAGTACTTTCAAAAATTAAGAGCCGCCTCACGGCAGCCCTGGTTATCAGTTCTTGCGAATTCCGTCCGGTAGATTTTGTGACCATGGTAAAAGATCATCCATAAAGAACCGGTGAACGCACTCCAACAGCAATTACGCTGTTGTGACAATTAAGAATTATTATTTGATTTTTCTTCATTTTGTTTCTCTGTTTCTTCTTCAACAATTTTAAAATTACGCTTTGCAACATACCCCTCCTTGGTTTCGCCCTCATCGTCAGTAAAAGTAACTTTATAATAGTAATTAGTGTTTTCAATAATTATTGCTTCAATATTATCATGAAGCTGTCCAATTATCTTTGCTCCTTTTTCTGGAAGTTCTTTTACATTACTAACAACATATGCTGTAACAGGTTTCCCGATATTATCTTGAAAATATGGCTGAACAAAGTTACACCACAAAAACAAAAGAAACTGAAAAGCAATCCTATATTGCGCTTTCTTGTTTTCACTCCACTTAGCAACTCTTTCCTGAAATTTTAAAGGTGCTTCTACTTGTTCCTGTAATGCCTCTTGTATTTCTTCTGTAAAAGAATCAGCATCTTGAATACCTTCTTTCAACTCGTCTTCAACCATTACATGAGCTATTTCTAAAACATCAGACAATGTAGCTACATTGGAAATGTCAGAGGCAACCATGGCGGAATAATCTATTGATCGAAGTTTAATGAATTGCTTAGTAATAACTCTTGAAGCGGCTTCCATAGCGGAATACATTTTTTTAACGAATCCGGATAAAGAATACTTTTATATATTTCTAGAGGTTCTATTAATGCCTGAACCGAAGATATTGAACCAAGTATTGGTTGTACAATTGATGTTTTTCTTGTTGCACTTGCATCTATTGTTTTTTGTAACGCTCCTGCTAATCTAAGAGAATTTGAATTAGCAGAAGTAAAAGCCAGATATGGTTTAATTGCTTTAGTAATTCCTAGTATATTTGCAGAATTCATTTGATTGTATATTTCTAATGATTTTGATACCTGTTTTAGCATTTTCTCATACACTCCCAAGTATGAAAAACCATCATCCTTTTTCAAAGTCATCCCTCCTCAATACGAGCATCTATATGTTATGTCTCATTATTTGTGCAATTAGAAATTTGAATATTCTTATGTAACGAAGCCACCAGTTCGATTATAGGAAACCATTAGAAATAATATCACATGAAGATTTGTGTCAAGAACACCATGGAATACTATTTCTGATGACAATTCAGATGACTCTGTGAGTCCGGAATGGTGGCTCTCAAACTCTGGATCGATGGCTCAATCCGGCCCAGAATACTCATACTATTTTATATTATCCTATTTATATTATATATATAATTATCGGTATACGTCCTTAATTGCTCTATATTATCTTTCCAATAATTGTACTTTTTCATATAGATTTTCGCACCAACATACATGTTAACATAATTCGGCATTTCATATTTTGAGGCTGGAATTTTGCCTTCTAAAATCAAATCATGCATATTTCTCATTTCATTTTCACTATAAACCACCTTTTTGCTACGAATTGTGTTTATGATATTATTATATCTTAAGACTTTATTATCTGAACAATTATCAATGTCTACATCATCATTTGCAATCACCACAATTCCTTCAGCCCTGATATAATTATCTAAATTATTTCCTAATTTTTTATTTATGTATTTTTCAAGACAGCGTACATGCCGTTCATTTTGATGAACAGGACTTTCCATTACTATTTTTTTATTATTATATACCTTATTCCATCTGCCATCTCTGTCAATTCTAATTGTGCACTCTCCTTTACTTGCTATATTCTTCACTTCTATTACATAGATGCCAAAGGGTGATATGACAATAAAATCACTTTCAAAACTTTCTATCCCGACTTCAATTCTTATATCTGAAAGAATTAACAATTCATTTTCATATTTTTTTAGCTCCTCCAAAACCCTTTTTTCTCCCATTCTGCCACGATTTATTCCTTGAAAATCTTTTTGGAATTCTCTAACCCACTCTTGAAATCCTTCTTGATTGAATATATCAAAAAATTTCTTTCCCGGCTTATTGATTTCTTGATTGACCCTAGCAGAAAGTTCAAATTGTCTTTTGGTAATATAGCCATATACTGATGTTGGTATTGACAATGCAAATAATTTACTCCGTTCGTCCTCTTTTATTGTATCACACCACGAATCTATTCCGCTCTCATTTATCATTTTATTTAGATAGAAACAATAATAATATCTAATTACATTATCAACCATCAATTTAGGGTCCTTATTATTGACTAATCCAATCAGAGTCTGTTTGATGCCGTACGGAATATTAGAATTTCTTATTTCACAAATTATATTATTTCGTTCATTATCTAATTCGATAGGATCAACTTCGAACAAATTCTCATAATCATACGAAGGGATTTTTTTCAAAGGTTGCATTATATTTTCAACATCTATAATTCTATTCAATCTTAGATAAATTTCCCTATTCTTTTTAACTTGACAAAGCAGCATACATACTTTAAATATTAAAAACATTGAACCATACACAACACTGGGAACTAAAAAGAAAACCGATATCGCTACTATTAATCCCATCAAAATTCCTATATCAAGAGAATATACCATATCCAAGAAATCTGTCAGAAAATATTTCAAGCAATCAGCCAATATACCATCTACCTTTATGCTTAAATGCTTCCAAGTATATGCAATATCCACAGCCAATAGTATTTTCACTATAATGCTAAGTATCGGTGCTGCCCAATAACGGATATATTCTCCTTCTTTTACTTCATTTCCTATGTAGCAAACAAACCCAATCAAATAAAGAATACTAAAGAACTTTCCAAAATCAACATTTAATAAAACAGTATAAGAGAGTAATCCTTCAACCACACCAAAGAACAGCCAAATTGATGCCGCAATAAAACGTGGAGTCACCAGTCGCTTTCTCTTATATTTTTTAGCATTAATATTCACACAGTTAAAGCATTTCTTTTGCTCATTTAAATATGTCCTTTTCCCACATCTACAACATTTTTCAAGCATTGTATCGATACTCCTATCTCAATATTGGAACTTTCAATTTGAATGATTCAGCACTCCTAGATGTCTCGTAAGATAATCCTCCAACTAAAATACATTATATCATAATGTGGTATTTTATTGTGAAATAATTTCTATTCTATTATATTTTAGTTGTTCTACATATACAATCAATAATAAGTAACTTATTATATTTTGTATTATAGCTATAACCGTTCTAAGTAGAAAGACGAAGCGAAATCCATCGTCTGTCAGTCGCAACATAATATTCAGCACGCCGAAGTTCCCTATAGATAGCGACAATATCTATCTTCGCAAAGCCGTAATAATTTTTCACCAAGTGCCTGGATTACATTCCATACACCCATTGCACTTATACTTTGCCCGGTCATATCTGTTATCTTTTCTGCTGTTTCACGATATGACATCTCTGTGATATTGGATACCATCTGTTCTGCCATATTCATTGATATCAAACCTACTCCTGATATCTCAAGCTGCTCATCAAGCAGAAAGACAAACTCTGGTAATCCATCCTCTCGGGTCACCTGATAGATTCTTCTTTCATATTCAACTTCACCATAGACCGTCTTTACTGTAGTCTTTTTCTTGCCCTTGTTTCGATACGCATCTTTATCTCTTGTCTCCATGAGGTACGTATCATAACGTTCCAGAAAGTCTCTGGTATACTCCTGACCGAGTTTGCATATCATTTCAAAAGTTTTTTTCTCAAAGTCCTTGAATGTTAATCCATTTTCGTTTAGCATAGTATTGTCACATAAATCTCCTTATCATTAGTCTGGACAAACTTAATAATAAGATTTATTTATGTGATAGGGAAGAGGTTTCGTGCCTCTTCCTTTATTTTTTCTATTTTCTTCCAACTAATATTTTACTCTAAGGATTCAAGATATGTTATGAAAGTGTATTGCTTATATTAGTTGCATAATTAATTATACCAAAAAAACGCTGGGGTTTCAGATCTCAGCGTTTTCCCTTTTAGGGGAGTTTTTACAGCCTCTTTAAGGCACTTCGTGATAAATAACTCCCTCCTAAATATGTAATTAACTATGAATTTCTACTAATTCTTATTTATTTAAAGCCTGTGCAATGGCTTCTGCATTAGCCTGTGCTTGTGCTTGAATATGCATACCAATATCTGTCTTATCAGCATCATCCATCAGTGCCTTTTCAATATCATCTTTAATTGATACAAGAGCTCTTTTGCTGTAACATGCCCCACTTATAGTATAGTTACTTCCTGCTCTGTTTACTGTGAAATAAGTTTTGATTCCACCACCAAACACACCCACTCCAATGATCATTAAAAGGAGTCCTAAAATAGTGCTATCCATCAGAATGGAAAAACCAATAAGCGCCAAAATCAAACCAATAAGCATCGATTTTCTTTTAGGATTTGAACACAAACAGGAGATTGATTTGTCTGGATTATCAGAAGATGAAATAAATGCCCTAATGAACTTGATTAAAGCTATGCGTAAAAAGTAAAATATTTTGTATACTTAAAAAAATTTACAGATTCCCCAAATTCTAAAAAATGTAGGCATCTACACTTGCATTTTCTCCGTTTTTTCTTCGTTTGTTTTCTTTCTTTTTACCCGTTTACATATCACCGTTCCCAACGCTGCCAATGCCAGAACCGCAGACAACACCTGCGACACGGCGATTCCACTATTGCCTATCTGCAGCTGGTCCGTTCGCAGACCTTCAATCCATGTACGACCGATGCCATAACCACACACATAGATGGCAAACAGTTCCCCATCAAATTTCTTTCTTTTGCGATATAAGAGAATAATCAGTACAATGGCAAGATTCCATAATGACTCATATAAGAAGGTAGGATGTACCTGAATATAGGAGATACCATCTACGACAATCAGCTTCTCTAAAAGCTCCGGAGTCGTATAACTTGCCTCATCCACTGCAATCTGCATCGCAAACAGACTATCGGTATAGCAGCCAAATGCCTCACGGTTCGTAAAATTGCCCCATCGTCCGATTGCCTGTCCAAGCGGCAGTGACATCGCAATCGTATCCAGCATCAGCCGCATGGACAAATGCTTCTTTCTTGAGAAAATAAGCAGCACAATAAATGCAGCGATGACTCCTCCATAAATAGCAAGCCCGCCGTTTCGGATTGCCAGAATCTCAGCGGGATGCTCTTTATAATAATCAAAAGAGAAGAATACATAATACAATCGCGCGCCAAGGATCGCGGGGATAATCATCCACAACAGAAAATCCATATAATCATCACTGTTTTGCCCTGTTCTTTTGGCTTCTCTGCAGGCAACCAGCAGACCTAGC
Source organism: Lachnospiraceae bacterium (assembly GCA_051878935.1). Classification (GTDB taxonomy): domain Bacteria; phylum Bacillota; class Clostridia; order Lachnospirales; family Lachnospiraceae; genus CANQDT01. The sequence goes on from JBJELB010000102.1 coordinate 62,058, forward strand.
ATAAATGCTATCGCAATGAAGATACCATAATACTTTATTTCTAATCCGAACAAAGTAAAGCCTGTTCCAAACTCCGGTAATGAGATTCCCAGATTTGGAAAACGAATATTTAATAACATGTTTCTCACTCCCTTGCCTCTATTACTAATAAGATTCCTTCTTCTATCTGAATCGTGGCAGTCTGCTCAACAATTTCATTGCTGACTCCCAATCCCATCTTCTGATACAAAATTGCATCCTTCAGTGGATACGCAAAACCGGTCAGAGTAACACCGGTTACTGTAGATGAATAGGCCAGCAAAGAGACATATTGTCCATATTGTTCCTCTTTTTCAAGCTTCAAAGAATCACGAATCATTCGGATACGGTTATGGGCATCCACTATCTCACAATCAATATTGTTCTCCAGACATTCTGCTAAAATGCTGATATTTGCCAGTGTGTGATCCAGACGGGTACCTGTTCCACACAGAATCGTAATACTGTCGCACCCCTTCTCTATGGCATGATGAACCGCCAGAATGGTATCTGTTTCATCCTTCTGCGAAGGGTGCTCTTCTATATAGATACCCGGTTGACACAGCCGTTCTTTTTTGTCCGGTGCAATAGAATCAAAATCCCCCAGAATCGCATCCATAGGCACTTCCATTTCCCAGGCATATTCCACACCTTTGTCAACACCAATTACATAATCCCATGTTTTGCTATGATAAAAAGTGCAGGCGAATGTTTTGTCAAACGATCCGCCTGTAATAATCAAACTATTCATTCCGTTCCCCTTCTTTTTTTGCAAAGAGTTCCTGTGTTTTGCGGCCAACCTCTTTCCGGTCTTCGCCAAAAAAAGCCGTTCCCATAACAAAAACGGTTACACCGGCGTCCAACAACGCCTCCAGGTTGTCAAGACTGACTCCTCCATCTACTTCAATATCCATATCCGGATTGCCCATCTCTACTGACCACTTGCGAACCTGGCGAACACGTTCATACGTATTCTCATGGAAAACCTGTCCACCGAAACCCGGCTCTACCGACATGACCAGTACCATACTCACCTGATTCAGATACGGTTTTACCTGTTCCATATCTGTACTCGGTCGAATCGCAATCGCGGCCTGACATCCCACATCCTTAATCGCTTTTAAAGTTACTTCCACATCTCGGCACGCTTCCACATGAATACACTGGATATCCGCTCCGGCCTTTGCCACTGCTTCCACATATCGAATCGGCTCCTGCACCATCAAATGAACATCAAAGGGCTTATCCGTTGCATTCCGAATCGATGCGATTACCGGCATACCATAGGAAATATTCGGTACAAACATACCATCCATCACATCAATATGGATGTATTCTGCCCCACATTCTACTGCTTCCTGAATGTCCGCGCCTAATGTCTTGAAATCTGCTGCTAAAATTGAAGGTGCTAATTTGTACATATTACCATTTCCTCTTATTCTTTACTTCATCAAAAATCTGTGTGTAATTCTCGTATCTACTCCGGCTGATTTCTCCATTTTCCAACGCCTGTTTCACCATACAGCCCGGTTCCTGCAAATGATTGCATCCCAGAAAACGGCACTCTCCCAGATATGGTTCAAACTCCGGATAGAAATCTTTGACTTCTTCTTTTTCTATGTCATCTACCATTAACGAACTGAATCCCGGTGTGTCCATGACATATGTGCCCTCGGATACGCAGATCAGCTCCGAATGCCGCGTTGTATGTTTTCCACGCTGTATCTTCTCGCTCACCGAACCGGTTTCCATCTCAGCCTTTGGCTGCAATACGTTCATCAGCGAGGATTTTCCGACACCGGACGGTCCTGCCAGTACCGTTGTCTTATATTCCAGCATCTCTCTGATTCTGAGTAGTTCTGATTGTGCATCTGTATCTTTCCAGGACCTGACGCTGATAAACTGCAGACTGCAATCTGCTTTTTCATAGATATGAAACAGGCGTTCCTGTTCTTCTTCTCCTATCAGATCCAGCTTATTAAAACAGACAATTACGGGGATATGCTGACGTCTCATCATAATTAAAAAACGATCAAGGAGATTGAGATTGGGTTCCGGGCTGGCAGCTGCAAACAGGACAAGTGCCTGGTCCACATTGGCAACTGCCGGACGGATCAATTCATTCTTCCTCTCATATATTTCAATCAGATTTCCGGTTCTTTCTGTATCATCCAAAACGTCAATGCATACGTTATCACCTACCAGAGGTTTCACTTTCTCTTTACGGAAAGCCCCCTTGGCCTTACATTCATATACCTGATGATTCTCTGCATATACATAATAGAATCCGGCAATTCCTTTTATAATCTTTCCCTGCATAGCTCACCTAATCCAATGTAACATTCGCAGAACCGATTAAATCACCCTCTAAGTATACATAAACGGTTACGGAGCCTCTGGTATTGCCGGTTACATTATAATTCATTGGAAAATCTGCAGATGACATCGTACGGTTATCCAGAATCGTTCCATCCTGCACTTTTACCGTAATATTACCGGTTTCTCCTTTTGCAAATGGGTTCATACTCTCTGGAATCGTTACGACACCGGAATACATCGTCGGCGTTGCCGGTTCCTCAACCGGTTCCGAACCTTTACTGACTGTCACATCCACGGATGTGCCTTTTTCCACTTTCGTGCCGCCAGAATAACCCTGACTGATAATATAGCCTTTATCCACAGAATCACTATAGATTTCTGTTACATTACCAAGAGTCAGTTCAGCCTGTTCCAACAAGCTTTCCGCTTCTTTTGTCGTTTTATTTCTAACATCAGGAACTTCTCTTTCCTGATCACTTCCCTTACTGATGGTAATCGTGACTACTCCTTCTCCGGATACTTCACTTCCGGCAACCGGATCCTGGGAAATGACATAACCTTCCTTGATCGAGTCGCTGTAATCATACTCTTTTTCTACCGTATAACCTGCTGCCTCCAACAAGGCTGTTGCTTCATCGGCTTCAAGGCCTTCTACATCCTCTACCTTACCACCGCTTTGACCCTTGCTGATTACAACTTCAATATAAGAACCTTCCGGCACCTCACTGCCAACCGGTGTCAATTGCTCAATAATCTCATTCTGTTCTTTCTCTGACTCCTGCAGTGTTGCTTTAATATTCAGATTCATGCTGGCTAATGTTGCCTTCGCAGTACTGTAAGACTGACCAACCAGATTTGGCACCGTCACGGTTTTGGAATCATCCAGCTGTTCCGTTGTCTGTTGTGTGTTATTCTTCAAATCCCCGCTCTTGAAAGAAAATGCCCCGATTGCCTTACCAATAATAAAGATTGCTATCATTGCTACAATGACTGCAGCAACAACGCCTAATACGATGACCACCTTTTCCAGCTTCGGATCCATATCATTTCCATCTTCCAGTTCTTCCTCTGCTTCTTCGGTATCATCTGCAACCGGATTTTCCTGTTCTGCCACCAGTTCACTACGGATCTGTGCAATCTCATCCTCCGTTATAATTTTTGTCACTCCACCGACATCTTCCTGTGGATATTTCACAAATCCACCTTCCGGCTGTATAAAGACTTTGCGTAAATCTTCAATGAAAAGCCGTGCGTTCTCATAGCGGTTCACCGGCAATTTTTGTGTACATTTCTCCAATACCTCCACCAGGCTGACCGGAATCTCTTTGTTATAATTACGTGGATTCTCCATGGCATCCTGCAAATGCATCAACGCCACTGCCACAGTATTCTCACCATCAAACGGTACTTCACCAACCAGCATTTCATACAGACAGATGCCCAGAGAATACAGATCACTGCGTTCATCACTAATCGAGCCTTTTGCCTGTTCCGGCGAAATGTAGTGTACAGAACCGACCGTATCCGATGCAGTAATCGTTCCTGATGTAGCTGCTCTTGCAATACCGAAGTCTGCCACCTTCAAGGTCTCGCCCTGCGCCACGATAATGTTTTGTGGTTTAATATCCCGATGGATAATATGCTGTGCATGAGCTGTTTCCAGTGCAGATGCAATCTGAATCGTAAAATCCACTGCTTTTCTCGGATCTAACGGACCATGTGCCGCTATATATTGCTTTAATGTTGGCCCTTCCACTAACTCCATCACAATATAATACAAATCATTCTCTGTACCTACATCATAAACACTTACGATGTTAGGATGAGAGATGCTGGCAGCTGCCTGTGCTTCCGTTGCAAATTTACGCAGAAACGTCTCATCGTTATTATATTCTCTTTTCAATACTTTCATTGCTACAAAACGGTTCAGTTTATGGCACTTTGCCTTATATACCTCTGCCATGCCACCTGCCCCAACCAGTGCAATGATCTCATAGCGTTCTGCTATGATTGTCCCCGGACTTAGCATATGAACTCCTCCTATCGTTCAAACAGTATAACGGAAATATTGTCTTTCCCGCCATAGTATCTGGCCTGTTCAACCAATTTCTCTACTGCATCTTGATTATCTTTTGCCTCTTTCACAATGTCAAATATTTCTTCATTCGTCAGCATATTTGACAATCCATCGGAACAAAGCATGACCTTGCCGTTACTCTCTACCTGAAAAAAGTCTGCCTCAACTTCGTTCTTTACCCCAACGGCTCTCGTAATAATATTTTTCTCCGGATGGTTTCTCGCTTCTTCCGGTTTTATTTTTCCTTCCAGTACTAATTGCTGTACCAAAGAATGATCAATTGTAATCTGTCTGATGGTATCTTCGATCAGATACAACCGGCTGTCTCCAATATTGGCAACATACAATTGTCCGTCCTGATAAACGGATGCAACAAATGTCGTTCCCATACCCTCATAATCCGGGTTTTCTACTGCTTTATCCTTAATGATGCGGTTTACATGTGCGAGTCCCTGTTTCATAATCGTAACCGGATTAACACTGTCATTTTGCTTCGCATGCTTTACAAATTCATCCACCGCCATGGATGAAGCCAGTTCACCCGCTTTATGTCCTCCCATTCCATCTGCGACAATGCACAGGTTCGGAAGGTTTCCTATGGATTCCGTAGTATAGAAAATCGAGTCCTGATTCGACCGACGAACACAGCCAACATCAGATAATCCATATGCGTTCATGGTTCCCTCCTATTCTTTATGAGTATCTATATAATCTTTTCTTAATTGCCCACATGCAGCCTGGATATCTCTACCCATCTCTCTTCTTATACTAACATTTATGTTACTTTTTTCAAGCATATTTTTAAAATTCGTAACTGCCGTCATATCCGGCTGAACATAATCGCGTTCTTTAATCGGATTCACCGGAATCAGATTCACGTGAGCAAGCATTCCTTTCAAGAGGGCAATCAGCTCCTTTGCATGCTCCGGTCGGTCATTCACGCCTGCAACCAGACTGTATTCAAATGTAATTCTGCGATTATTTCTTTCCAAATAATAATGACAGGCTTCCATAATCTGTGCAATGGTATATTTATTGGCAACAGGCATCAATTCTTTTCGCATCGCATCATTCGGCGCATGCAGGGAAATCGCCAGTGTTACCTGTAATTTTGCATCAGCAAATTCTTTCATGCGTTCTACTAATCCACACGTCGATACCGTAATATTTCTCTGGCTGATATTCAATCCGTTTTCATCCGTTAGCAGAGTAATAAAGCGCATGAGATTCTCATAATTATCAAATGGTTCACCTGTGCCCATAACCACTACATTCGATACGCGTTCCCCGGTATCTGCCTGAATACGGTATATCTGCTCCAGCATTTCGGAAGGACGCAGACATCTGGTCAAACCACCAAGCGTTGAGGCACAGAATCGGCATCCCATCCGACAGCCGACCTGTGAAGAAATACAAACGGAATTCCCATGCTTATAACGCATCAAGACGCTCTCAATCACGTGACCATCTTCCAACTGAAACAGATACTTCGTGGTACCGTCAATTTGAGATACCCACTTCTGCACCGCCTGAATCGCAACGAAATCTGCCTGTTCCTGCAGTTTTGTTTTTAACTGTTTCGGTAAATTACTCATCTCATCATAAGAAGAGACCAGCTTCTGATGCATCCATCCATATAACTGTCTGGCACGAAAAGCCGGCTCACCGATTTCCTGTATATACGCTGTCAACTCCGGCAGCGTCATCGATTTCAAATCTTTTCTATCCACTATTTTCTCCTTAACCGGCAGGCAAAGAAGCCGTCACAGGCATCCACACCCGGCAGCCACTGTTTCATTTCTTCCACTTCATACGGATACTGCTTTGTAAACCATTCTATCATTTCCTCATTCTCCGCACGGTGAATGGTACAGGTACTGTATAACAGCACGCCGTCACTCTTTACATACTTCTGTACGACGGATAGTATCTCTCTTTGTAACGATACCAGCTCCTCCTGCTGTTTCGGAGTCATCCGATATTTAATATCTTTTTTTCGTCCCATAACTCCCAGTCCGGAACAGGGAAGGTCTGCAAGTACCACATCTGCCCAGCCATGCAGTCTTTCGTCGTCCACAGTCGCATCCCAGACTTCCGGCTGAATCTGTTCAAATCCACAGCGTTTTCTATTTTCCCTGATATACTCCACTTTTCTGTCAGTCAGGTCACGCGACAGAATCTGTCCGGTCCCATTCATGATATCTGCTGCATAAAGACTCTTTCCACCCGGTGCCGCACATACATCCACAACATGCATTCCTTTTTCTATCTGTGCCATTTGTACCGCCATCATGGAACTCTCATCCTGAACCACAAACAGTCCCTGTTCAAATTCCGGTATTGCGTCAAGATAATCAAATTGTTCCAGATAAAAAGCTCCGGAGACTTCGGTTGCCGGTGTTAGCAACATCCCCTGTTGCTCCAAAGCTTGTTTACAATCTTCCGGAGATATCCTGCTGGTATTCACCCGGATCGTCGTAGGACGTTGTTCATTTAACGCTTTTGCTATCGTTTCCACAGTTTCTTCATCATATTGTTCCAGCCACTGCTCCAATATCCATTCCGGTATAGAATATTCTACGGATGCATATTTTACAAAAGATTGTTCCCTGGATGGGAATACAACCAACTCTTTTCCCCTGGCAATATTACGAAGCACGCCATTTACAAACCCGGACAAACCGGAAAAACCGCGTTTTCTGGTCAGTTTTACTGCCTCATTACAAATGGCACTTTCCGGTACATGATCCATGTAATAGAGCTGATAGACTGACATTCTCATAATACAGCGGATCAACGGCTTCATCTTTCTTACCTTAGTTTTGGAAAAAGAATCGATGATATAATCCAGACGAATCTGGTGTTCCAACGTACCTTCACACACCCGGGTAATAAAACTGCGCGCTGGTTTCTCCATATACTGATATTTCATCAGGGTTTTTCGTAATGCCAGGTGACTGTACTGCTGTTCTTTTTCAATACTATATAATATATCTAAGATAATCTCTCTTTCATTCATGTTATTCAGACTCTCCCAGTTTCATCCCCGGTTCCATAGAATATCCAAGCAAAAACGCTTCTGTTTTCATACGTTTCTTTCCTTCATACTGCATCTCCATAACCTCTAATGCTCCTACTCCACAGGCAACGGTAAAAGAATGTTTGGAAACTGCCAGAACCGTTCCCGGTACCACATCAGCCTGCGCATATTCCTCTTTCAGGATGACATTGGCATCCCAGATTTTCATCATTTTACCCTGACATCTGGTATAGGCACTCGGCCATGGATTCAGGCCACGGATCAGACGTTCTATCACAACTGCAGACTGGTTCCAGTCAATCTTACCCAATGATTTATCCAACATCTTAGCATAACTGCTCAGGCTGTCATCCTGTTTTGTTCTGGTCGCAGTTCCCTGTTCCAATGCCGTTAACGTTTCTAATAACAAATCGGCGCCAACACGACATAATTTATCAAACAAACTGCCACCGGTTTCTTTTTCATCCAGCACCACTTCCCGCTGCATTAAGATATCCCCGGTATCCAGGCCTTTTTCCATATACATCGTTGTCACACCACTGACCGGATCTCCGTTAATCACCGACCATTGAATCGGTGCCGCACCACGATATTTCGGTAACAGGGAAGCATGCACATTGATACAGCCATACTTTGGAAGCTTCAGTATGGATTCCGGTAAAATCTGTCCATAAGCAACTACAACAATCACATCCGGGGTCAGTTGTGCCAGAACCTCTTCCATATTTTCATTCCGCAAGCGAACCGGCTGGTAGATTGGAAGCTGATGCTGCAATGCAGCTTCTTTTACCGGAGAAAATGCTACACTTTTTCCTCTTCCTTTTGGTTTATCCGGTTGCGTCAATACCGCTGCAACCTCATGATGAGCGATACACGCTTCTAACGTCGGAACAGCAAAATCCGGTGTTCCCATAAATACAATCTTCATTCTCTTTACTCTCCTGCTTGATGAAGCGGTCCATCTGCTACATCTTTATATAAAATTCCATCTAAATGATCACACTCGTGACAAATTGCACGGGCTAATAACTCTTCTGCTTCGATTTCATAGGTGTTTAGTTCTTCGTCCTGGAAACGGCATTTCACATAATTGGGTCTGGTCACCTGTGCTGTCAGTCCCGGAAGGCTTAAACACCCTTCGTCACCGGTCTGTTCTCCTTCTCTCTCTACAATCTCAGGGTTAATCATCAATAACGGTTCCGGTTCCTCCGTACCACAATCAATGACAACGATTCGTTTTAAAATACCTACCTGCGGAGCTGCCAGGCCAACTCCATTGGCTTCATACATCGTATCAAACATATCATCAATCAATTCCAATGTGCGTTCTGTTACCTTTGTCACCGGCTTGCACACCTTTCTTAATATCTCATCACCGTCCACGCGAATCGTTCTAATTGCCATTTCCTTTTTCTCCTTTCACTAATACATGTGCAGTGGATTAAAATCAAATTGAACATGCACCGATTGAAACAAGCTATGTTCATCACTATATGTCTCCAGATGATTCTTTATCGATATAAGCTTTGTATAATCTCCGGATTTCACGTATATGACTCTCCGGTATATATCCTGAAGCTTCGCAATCGCTGCAGGTGCAGGATTCGTTACGGTACACTCCTGCTCCATTTCTTCTAAGGCTGCCCGGATTGCTCCATGAAGCTGCTTTGCAGCAGCCATTACCTGTACTTCTTCCTCTCCTGTCACCAGAACAACCAACATCTGACAGACAGGCGGATATTGCAGCATCGTCCGATATGCCATTTCCTGTTCATAAAACTCTTCATAATTCTGTGTCGCAGCCGCCTGGATACTATAATGCTCCGGAGTATAGGTCTGAATCACAACTTCACCCGGCCGACTGGCACGCCCGGCTCTTCCGGCTACCTGGGTCAGCAGTTGGAAGGTAGACTCACCGGCACGGTAATCATTACTATACAATGACAGATCCGCTGCAATAATACCAACCAGCGTTACATTCGCAAAATCATGTCCCTTCGCAATCATCTGTGTTCCTACTAAAATATCAGCTTCATCGTTCGCAAACTGCTGTAATATCTTCTCATGTCCATCCTTACCGCGGGTAGTATCCATGTCCATCCGGAGGATTCTTGCTTTCGGGAAATGCTTTTGTAAGGCTGTCACAACCTTCTGTGTCCCCACTCCAAAGGCTGCAATCTGCTTACCACCACATTTCGGACACCGTTTCGGCAATTCCGTCGTATACCCACAATAATGGCAGGCAAGCTTCGGTCCCTCCTTATGAATGGTCAGTGATACATCACAATGATGACATTTTACTACATGTCCACAACTTCTACAAGAGACAAAGTTTGCATATCCACGCCGGTTAATAAAAATCATAATCTGTTCTTTTTTCTCTAACCGCTCCTGTATCTTCTGATACAGGCTCCGGCTGAACATCGTCCGGTTCCCTGCTTCGAGTTCTTTTCGCAAATCGACGATTTCGACCTTTGCAAGCTCGGCCTCCTCTACTGCTCTTTTTGTCAGCTTCCACAAACGGTATTCCCCGCTTTTTGCCTTCGTATACGACTCAATGGAAGGAGTGGCGGAACCAAGCACGACACTGGCTCCATGCATGGAAGCTCTCTGAAGTGCCACCTCTCTGGCATGATACTTCGGCATTGTCTCACTTTTATAGGAATTCTCATGTTCTTCATCCATCACAATGATGCCAATCTGGGCAAATGGCGCAAACAGAGCAGAACGAGGTCCTATCATAATATCAATTTCACCGCGTTTTGCCCTCAAATACTGATCATATCGTTCTCCCTGCGACATCCTGGAATTTAAAATCGAAACACGTTCCCCAAACTGTTCATAGAAACGCTTTACCATCTGATACGTAAGTGCAATCTCAGGGATCAGAACGATTGCCTGTTTTCCCTGGGCTAATACTCTTCGAATCAACTCAATATAGACTACCGTTTTGCCACTGCCTGTTACCCCGTGCAGTAAATAGGTGGCCGCTATCCCCTGCCGCTGATGATGTTCAAATTCTTCTACTATCGCCTGCTGTTCCTCATTCAGAGTAAAGACCGTTTTTTCTAATGGAGCCGATGACAGCTTACGCTTTACCGGATTCCGGTAATTCTGAATCTCTTCCACCTGAATCAGCTGCTGTTTTACCAGCGACCGGATGGTTGAGGGTGCAATCGCAAGCTTCTTACTCACTAAATCATACGGTAATACCTCCTGCGACAGTAATTCCGTCAATATTCTTCGTTTTGCCACATGATGCACGGAACACTGATCCAAAGCCTCCTGCACTCCTTCTTTTGGTACCAGACGTCGAATCTGTTTCTGCGGCTTATGTTCAATCTTCTTTTTTACTGGTAATACTGCACGCAGTGCATGTAAAATCGTGGAGCCATACTGCTCCTTCATCCAGTATGCCAATGTAATCATTTCCTGTTCCAGACATACCGTTTTCTCTGCAACACGAAGGATCTCCTTGATACGGGACTTATCAAACTGAGCCTGATGAGACAAGCCAACAACATATCCCTCTTTCTCCCGGTTACTGACACCAAAAGGAATCACAACCTGAGTTCCGATTGTGATTCTGTCACATAAAAAAGCAGGCACCCGGTACTGGAAAACCCGATCGAGTGCCTCATGTGAAATATTAATAATGATATCCGCATATAAAGTCTGCTGATTCACCATATCTGCTCCTTATGAACTTCGTTCCGGTAAGCTGGCACGTTTTCCGGAAACATAATCCAGAAGTATCTGTGCATCTTTCTCTGTGACCTCAGCTCCACCATTGACATTGGCGGCATTCCACGAGGTCGCAGACAACTCTTCCTTACCACTTAAGTATAATAAGATATGCAGTACATCCACTGTATTAATCTTATAATTACCATCCACATCTCCGCTTGTATAATTTAATCCATAATATTCCTGCAAGGCTTCCTGACTCTCCTGCGCTATATTACCCATCGCGTCACCATATTCTACAACCAAGGTCGGATATACCTCTTCTGCGGAAATGCCATATACCTGCAAGGCATCTTCTAATGTATATTGTGTACCATTAATAGTCCTTACATGACTACCGGCATCCTTTGTGAAAAACCAGTCATTTGCTGAGGAACCTTCGTGGTCTGCTATAAGCATACTAAAATTCTTATCATTTGTAAACTGTCCATTCGAAATAGCATCACTCATCCAATCGGAAAAATCATCAGAATACGTCTGATAGCTTTTATAATCCGACTTCTTGCAGGTAATTGCATTCTCTATGAATGGATCCCTGTCTCTGTCATTTCCTTTTCCATGAGATACCAAGGAAGTAATCATGGCAGACTCCAGTGCTTCTGAGATAGCATTTGCTTTATTAGCATACTGGTTCGAAGCATCGTCCGATTCCGACCAGTCATTCGTGAACAGATGAATCTGTTTCACATCGCCATCAATAGCACGCTCACTGGTAAGCTTCAGGGTAACGCGACGTACTTCCGATGATGAAGCGCTTATTTCTGATAACAGAGACGTCAGGTCGAATTTCAAAGAAGCCACAAAGTTCCAGTCATTTGTTCCCTGCGTTGCATTTCTTACTTCCACCGTAGAAGCAGTCCCCTTCTGTGATTTGTTATTCAAGCGGTAACCCCGGTCTTCTGTCGGATACAGAGTCTTAATGCTTTCTTTTCCTTTTGTGAACAATGCCAGCATTTCGACATCACCAGCCGGCATAGTGAAGGTATAAGTTACCGTATCCTGCAACGACAGCTGTGTCGTCACATTCGTTCCATTTACTTCGAAAGCCTGAATACGATATCCTGCATTTGGTACGATAGACACAACGACCGTATCACCTGCTACCGGTTTCTCTTTACTAACGGACAACGTACCGTTTTGACTTTCTTTTACTGTCAGACTATACTGCTTTGCCCATTGTGCCGTTAAGACAGCATTTTCCTTACCCATAACAAAGCTGTCACCCGGCTGATACACTTTCTCTGTTCCTTCTAATAACCATCCCTGGAATTCATATCCGGAACGCATCGGTACCTCACCGGAAACCACCACACTGTTATTCGCATAATAAGTCTTCGTATCCACAGGAACTGTCACACTTCCTGCCGACTGGTAAGTAACCGTATGCTCTTCATAAGCGCTTTCATCCAGCAAAACAATCGTTGTTGCTGCCGGTATCTGCAATTCACTGCTTGGATGCTCCTGGTTAAACACATATTTGGTTCCGGTAATCAAATCGGTATATTCTCCCGTGATATCCAGTCCAATATCTGCTCCCGTATAATCAATCGGGTCGCCTGCACCATATTCCGCACCACAATTGGTTGTATTCATAATCATCGTCAGATTGCCATACTCTGTATAAAACAATGCTTCGATATAATCATTGCTGTAATTCCATCCACCTGACGTATTACTATAGCTCCATCCGTGCACTGTATTTTGTGCATAGCCAAAATTATCATACAGGGCATTCTTCCGGTGAAAACGTGTTAATCCACTTGGCAGGATACGTGTATCTGTGGTATGTACATATGCCTTCTGCGAATGCATCCAGCCTCTCCAGTTCATGCCGAAATACATTCTCTCACCCTTGACATTAACTACAATGTCACTTGCCATTTCATCTGCCCACGCATAAGTGGTATCGGTTTCCATCGGGAAGGCATAATTCAGCACCCTGTTGCTATTCCCTGTGACATTTTGGATAATTTCATCGAATGACAAATATAAGCGAATGTTGTCCAACGCGTCATCCTCAAAATGGGCATATCCGCTATTGCTATAGATCGATGATGCATCATTGATAATCTTTCCATGTTCCCAAAACATCTGGACGATCTTCAACGCAACAACATTTCCTTTGTCAGAATCCAGCGAAGTGGCTGCATACGGGTCTAATACATAACGTTCCACACCCGGATACTTCGCATTTCGTTCGCCCATGATTCCCTCTGAATACAGTGTTGGTACACCATTCTCATTATTCTCTACAAAATAGTAATTCTGAATCGCTTCGTAAACAGTAGTGAGGATACTCTGATAGAATGCTTTTTCTTCCGGGTAATAATGCTCTGCAGCCATCTCAACGATCTGCGACATTTCCACAACTGCTGCCGTTCCATAATCGCCGGTATAGCCACCATTGATAGCGCCAAAATTCTCCAGTATCGTACCTTTTGGTGAAACCCAGTAGGAATAGGTTTCGGCAGATATTTTTCTTCCTAAACCAATATCAACGCTGTTCTGAATATGTGCAGCGCCGTCTGCACCCTGATTCTCCCACGAATACGGATACGTATACGTGCCAAAGGTTGTTTCCTGTGTCGTGGTTAAGCCATGTGCACTAATATACTCATCTAAGATAGCCAGACACTGATCAAAACGTAACAATGCAATGATGTCTGCCATATCCTGGTTTGGTGCATGTCCTGCGCCATCCTTTGACTCCAAAAAGTCCCTCGCTGCTGAAAACATGGCAGCATACGCTATGGCACGATTTTGATCCTTCGTATTGTTATCATCGGCATCCGAATCCATCATCTCTGATAAATAGGTATCGAACTTATCCGGATCATTCTCATATAATTCCAGGAATGCTTTTCCGACAGAACGCAAACCGAATCCCGTCAGATGATTACCGGAAGCAGCTCTTCTGTCCGGTCCGCCTATCCACGCCGTCGGATTGGTCGTCGAAGTGGTAGAGAAATATCCTCCGTTAGAACCCTGTGCACGTGTTAAGAAGTCAAATCCTTTGATCACGCGGTCAAACAATTCATTTTTCTCCGTTGTATTTGTTGTATAGAAATCATGCGTATAAGCATATGCCAACGCCTCTATCCCATTTAACGGGGTCATATTCTGCGCCAGCATACCATTACTGGAATTATAAAAGGTATCTTTACTGGTTGATGTATTCGAACTGGCAGATGTATTTCTCGTAAACATACCTTCCCGATATGCCGGATACGCCGCATTACTGCCGGAATACACCTGACGGCTTTTGAAGATATCAATTTCTTTTTTTGCCATTTCCAGCATCTTGTTCTTCGTAGTCGTTACATCAGAAGAATTGACCACACTATATGGTGCTGCACCTCTGTTGACATCGCCACGCACGGCGGTTTCTCCCTGTTCTGCAAACTGTTCCGGGACAAAGGAAGCATCCTGTGTCATATAAGCAGCAAAAATCTTCCTGCTGTTTCCGGTCTGTTCCTTCACCGTAGGTGTGCTATAATCGACATATTCACCGGTAGAATACAGATGCAAAGTGACATACTCTTTTCCTTTAGTCAGTGTCTTTGGGATAATATAGGTCGAATAGATGAATCCATTCTCGCACTGGGGATCATCTCCCAAAAACGATAATTCCACGTACTGTTTCCGGTCCGTTCCTCCTGTACGAATCGGTTCCACATTGACTGCTTCTGCTGTGTTATTATTCGGACTGACACCAATACAGTTTGTAGCCGGATCCGTCACCCATAACATACCATCTGCAGTCGAATGGGTATCATTTCCCCATAGCTTTACTGTAAAATAATTCTGCTTTTCAGGATCACATTTTAATGTAATACCAAAACTGCCCCGGGGCTTCAGAGTGCGATAAGAATAGGTCTCTCCTTCCAGCGTCAGAGTCTCCGGATTGTTCGCCCGAACCATTAACAACTGGTTGTTATTCTCACTGTCCGTATTACCAATATCAACATAATTACTGATGGTTCCGTTATCGGTCACAGAACCAGATTTTCTCGGTATGGTAAAGTTATAGGTTACCGTATCGGTACCATCTGTGGCCGAAATCTTTACCTTACGGTTTCCCTCAAACCATTCCGGCTGCGTTAACGTGTATGACCCATTTGTATATTTCAGATAATACTGATCTTCTACTGAGCCCTGCTCTCCCGAAATCGTATTATCATATGGTTGTCCGAAGTAAGATGCCTGCACATTCAATTGTGTTAAAAAAGCATCACAATCCGTTACTGTTGCCGTCACACTGTTGACCACCACTTCTGAAACCGTGGTTCCGTTGTCTGCATACACGTTTTTCGTACCCATTCCGGTAATACTGACTCCATAAAGGTTATCGCCTTGCGATCCAAACAGAGTCGCAACAGTTGGTATTCTTGTATCAGCTGCCTGTACTGATACCAAACTACGGTTACCTAATACCCCGGCTATCATGATGAACATCAGAAGCCATGCAACGTTCTGTCTCAACTTATTATTCATTTTTTCCCCTTCCTTGATTAGCCTGTTTCTAACTCCCAAAAACAAAATTTTGTTTCATTCTAACATAAAAACCTATCAATAGAAAGAGTTTTTTGTACATAATCACGCCTATTTTGTGCACACCTTCTCATACACCTCATAAACTTTTCTGGCAAATTCCATACCGGAAAAATGCTGCATGCTCTGTATCATGTGGTCCCGCAGCCCGGTTTCTTTGCATTTGTTTACCAGATATTGATACCCTTCTACAAATTCTTCCACACTCTCATATTCATATCCGTTTTCTTTATGTACCAGCAAATCCTTCAGGCATTCATCTTTATGTACCAGCAACGGTTTTCCTGCTGCCAGTGCTTCTGCATAGGTCAGTCCCTGAGTTTCCGATGTGGATGCTGAGACAAAAATATCTCCAACAGCATAGTAATCCTGCACCTCTTCCCAATTAACTTCTCCCACAAAACAGGTGTACTGTTCAATGCCCAATGCCCTTGCCAGTTCCTTTAGCAAAGGTAATTGCGGTCCTCCGCCTACAACCATGAGTCTCGCCTGTTCATCTTCGGCAATCACTTCTTTGAAATAAATCAGTACTTCTTCCAGATTCTTTTCTTTTGATATTCTTCCTAAATAAATGAGAACATGGTGATCGTCTTCCAGATGGAGACTTTCACGAATCTCACACCTGCGTTTCTCATTATAATGACTGAACTTTGTTACATCTACTCCGGTCGGAATCACATGAATACTCTTCTTTACATGATAAGAATAGAGCAACTTACGTACCTTTTCAGTAGGAACGATAATCGTATCTGCACGATTGCAGCACATTCTGCTGAACATCCTTGCCGCCTTCTTCATACTCTCGTTACCCGGTAGCTTTAAATAATGTGTATAATCTTCATAAATGGTATGATAAGTATGGATATGTGGAATGTTGAAATGCTGTGCTGTCTTTTTCCCCAAATGCCCCATAGTAAACTCTGTTTGCGTATGTATCACATCCAACGAAATGCTGTTTATTTTCTTCCACCACCAATGCATCTGGGGAATGCCCACACGTCGGTCCTTTAAAAATATAAACGGTACGCTTGTCATACGGAACACTCCCGGTTCTTCCTCTGCTGCTGCCTTTGGATTCGTAACAGTGAACACATATACCGTATGTCCCATTTTTTCAAGGTTACATTTCAACTCATAGGTTGAATTTGCAACACCATTTACCTCTGGATAATAGGTATCTGTAAATAAGCCTATATTCATACTAACTCCCCTATCCGAGCTATGCATTCCCGAAAGTCCTCTATATAGTCATCACACAGTTCCTGCATATTCTCTTTGTCTGCTTTGCTTGTTTCATCATATACGCCAAATACCGGAAAACCGGCACTTTTGGCCGCACCTGCTGCAAAATAAGTATCTTCAAACACTAACGTTTCTTCTGCTGTAGTGCCCAGTATCTCGCTTGCCGCCAGATAAATATCCGGCGTCCTCTTAGACACTCCCAACTCTGTACAGGTTAAAATCCTCTGAAAGCTATGTAATACTCCCAAACGCTGTAAAGCATTTATGACATGCTGTTCATGTCCCGCCGTTGCAACTGCCATAGGTATCTTCTTCTCTTCAAAATATTGAATCAATTCTCTTACACCCGGTTTTAACGGAATCTCTTTATCGTACAACTGCTGCATGAGTTCCATAATCTCATCAAGAATCTCTTTTACCGTCTGTTTCACCGGATAATGCTCCACTAAATACTCAGCCCCTTCGACTAAGCTCAGTGAAAGCATCTTCTCATTCAGATTCGTTTCCGGTTGTATTCCCATTTTATTGAGATAAGTTTCAGCAATTCCCATCCAGTATTTCATAGAATCCAGCAATACACCGTCCACGTCAAATATAACACCTTTTATCATTTTCACACTTCCACATTACTTTTGGATTTCTCCAATGCCCCTGCCGTAGGTGCGCCCCTGTCGCTGCCCGGCTGGCGGTTCCGTCTCAATTTTTCGCTGACACCCCGGTTTTTAGAAAGACAGCACTCCAATGAACATCACACAACGCGCCGATGACTTGTTTGAGTCAACCGCTAGTGATTTCAGTATCTTTTCGGGGGATGCTCTCGCGCGATTTCAAACGTAGCGGTGCATAAGCTCCTAAAATACAGGAGCTAAGCACCGACGTTTTCAAACGCCCCCGAAAAGATACATGAAACACAGCTGGTTGACGAGTTGTGTCATAAGGCGCGTAATAAGGCGTGATGGGCATGGAGTACAATGTCTTTCTTAAACCGGAAAACGGTGCAAAAAAAATAGAGACGGAACCGCCAGCCGGGCAGCAACAGGGACGTGCCATCGGCAGGAACATTGGAGCAAATATTCTATAAAATTATAGCATTTCTTACTATTTACGTCAAAAAAATTTAGAAACAGCGTCCGTTTTTCTTTTTCGGACAATGGGACGGATCATGTGTACAGTGGTAGCAGATCTCGTTAGTCAATGGTGCTCCTGCGAAATACTCTTTTAAATTATGCAGTGTCGTCTCTGCAATACTCTGGAGTGCTTCTTCTGTCAGGAAGGCCTGATGGGAAGTCAGCAATACATTCGGCAAGGTTAGCAGGCGGCTTAAAATTTCGTCCTGCACTATGTTATAGGAATTGTCTTCATAAAACATATCGGCTTCTTCCTCATACACATCCAATCCGGTGGCACGGATTTTTTCCTGAAGCAATCCATCCAGCAACGCTTTGCTGTCTACCAATGCGCCACGCGATGTATTCAACAGAATCACTCCCTGTTTCATTTTTGCTATACTTTCTGCATTAATGAGATGCTGGTTTTCCTTCGTCAACGGACAATGAAGTGAAATAATATCAGATTGTCGTAACAATTCGTCCAGAGAAACATATGGGGCCAATACTTCCGGATTCGGATATGGATCATATGCCAGTACTTCCATTCCAAAACCTTTACAAATATTGATAAAACACTGCCCTATTTTTCCGGTTCCGATAACCCCAACGGTTCTTCCGTGCAAATCAATTCCCGTTAATCCATTTAAACTGAAATTAAAATCTCTTGTACGGTTATATGCCTTGTGTAATTTGCGGTTTAAAGTCAACAGCAGTGCCATCGTATGCTCCGCAACCGCATAAGGAGAATATGCCGGCACGCGTACCACATGAATCTTACCAAATGCATTTTTAAAATCCACATTATTAAAGCCTGCACATCGAAGTGCCAGAACACGGATACCCTGTTCATACAATCGGCTGATGGTTTCTGTGCCGATGTCATCATTAACAAAAGCACATACTGCGTCACTGTCTTTTGCAAAGGTTGCTGTTTTCGGGCTCAGTTTTTCCTCGTGATACAATATTTCAAAACCATATTTTTTATTACACTCATCAAAAAAGAGTTTATCATACGGCTTGGCATCAAAAAAACTAATACATTCCATTGGCACTCATATAATGGTAGATTTTCTCACCATGCTCCTGTTCTTCTTTTTGGATATGATTTAAAGTATCACGCACCTTTTTATCACGGAACTCAAAAATGTCAGTATTATAAACAGAGGATGCAAACTTTTCTGTTCCCAGACAATCAGTACAAAGATACTGGTCGTGTTTTTTCTCCTCCGAATCATCTCCCGCCGGGTAGGTCGCCTGATATGTCATGCCTGCGCTCATACCCGAAGCGGATGACTTCATTGCCGGAACCGTACCGGATTCTATCTGTGTAATGGTCTGGAGATGTGTTTGCTCTTCCTTGCCAATCTCCGTAAACAACTGCTTTAGTTGTGGATCATGTGCACATTCCGCTGCCTTTGTATATTTCTCGACACACAATTCCTCCTGTGCTTTCATATCTTTTAACAATGTCTTTTCTTTTTCTGTAAATGTCATAATGATTCCTCCTTGTTTCATGATACCCTTAGTATGTACAAACCTTCCGGCATCATACGTGGAAGAATTTATTTATATTGATTCGACAAGAAAACATCTGCTACTTCGCTGATAGTAATATATGCTGTCTCATCAATGCTATGAACCAGTTCCTTCAGTTTCACTACCTGAAAACGATTCAGCACGAAGTAAACCATCGTCTTATCTGCATTGGAATAGCCGCCTTTTGCTTCAATACGTGTCATCCCCGTTTCAAACACATTGGATATCATCTGACATACTTCATCAGCCTTCTCTGTCACAATGATTGCACATTTTGACCGGTCAATGCCTTCTACAATAAAATCAATCGTCTTTAATGCAGCCCCATAGGTAATGATAGAATAAAGAGGCAAAATCCAACTCTGGATAATGATACCGCAAATGATATAGAGAATGACATTATAAATCATAACAAAAGTTCCAACAGTGATGCCAAGCTTCTTTGCAAAGATAACCGCCATCACTTCGATACCGTCCATTGCTCCGCCATAACGAATCGCTAATCCGCTTCCGACGCCGGAAATAACACCACCAAATACTGCACAAAGCAGTAAATCACTTCCTGCAAGTGGTGATGCCAGATTCACATCAATCGGCAGCACATCCGTAATCAGCCATGCTGTGAGAGAATAGACGGCTACGGTAAAAATAGCGGAGACGGTAAATTGCCATCCCTGCTTCCGGAGTCCATACAGAAACAAGGGAATATTAAACAATAGCAGAAAAACTGAAAGAGACAGCCATTCCGGTGTCATCTGTGACAACAGCATGGACGTGCCGGAAATCCCACTATCATATAATTTCACCGGCATTAAAAATACCGTTACACCAAACGCATTGATTACACCTGCAATCATCAACATCAAAAAATTTCTTTTTAACATATTCTTTCTCCTGTTTTTCCTCTTTTTAACTGTCCAGTCCATTCTACAATGGATTTTTATCCTTTGTAAATCCATAATGTATTGCAATTATCGTCATTATCCTGTATGATGACTGTTATTATGAACATATGGAGGACTGTAATGAACGACAAAACAACGGAAATATTCAAAAATGCACCTGTGCCAAAAGCAGTATTAACCAATGTCATCCCATCTATCGTCAGTATGATTATGGTTTTAATATATAATCTTGCAGATACTTTTTTTATTGGTCAAACTAAGAATGCATATATGGTAGCTGCGGTATCCATTGCTACTCCTGTATTTTTAATTTTTATGGCGATCGGTATGCTTTTTGGTATCGGTGGTACTTCCCTGATTTCGCGCATGCTTGGTGAAGGAAAAAAAGACAGAGCCAGACATATTTCTTCTTTTTGCTTTTATACCGGTGTTGCTATTGGCGTCTTATCTATGATTCTGATTTTTATCTATGCCGAACCAATCTGCCGTCTGGTCGGTGCCAGCCGGGATACGCTGGATTATGCGGTTCAATATTTACGCATCGTGTCTGTCGGAATTCCATTTCTGATTGTAGCAAATAGTTTTAGCAACATTATACGGTCTGAGGGAAAACCACAAAAAGCAATGATGGGTATGATTATTGGTAATCTGCTCAACATCGTTCTGGACCCTGTTATGATTCTGGGCTTCGGCTGGGATGTTGCGGGTGCTGCGATTGCAACCGTGATTGGAAATATTGCTGCTGCCGTATTTTACATTTTTCACTTATTATCCAAAGAATCGATACTCTCCATCCGCATTCAGGATTACCGTGCAGGTGACCACATAACATCTGGCGTACTGGCAATCGGTATTCCTGCTTCACTCAACAGCATTCTGATGAGTGTGTCCAATATTATTATCAATAATCTGATGCAAAAACATGGAGATATGGCGGTTGCCGGACTTGGTGTTGCCATGAAAGTCAACATGATTGCTGTTATGTTACTCATTGGTCTTGGAACCGGTGTACAGCCTCTATTAGGATATTGCTTTGGTGCCGGAGATAAAAAACGCTACATGTCCGTACTTCGATTTTCACTCGCTCTGGCTTTTGGCCTCAGTGCCGTCATGACAACCATATGCTATTGTGGGGCCAGTCCTTTAGTGAGGGCATTTCTGGAAGAACCAAATGCCTTCCAGTATGGTATGTCGTTTGCACGAATTTATATTTATTCCGGTCCTGTTCTTGGCTTGTTATTTGTATTCATCAATGCCATTCAGTCAACAGGTGCCGCATTGCCATCGCTGATTTTGTCTATTAGCCGTCAGGGTTTGCTCTATATTCCTATCCTGTTTTTGTATCGCACCTTTGATACTCCGGAAATGCTTGCCCTTGCGCAGCCGACAACCGATTATTTTGCTACGATACTGGCCGCGATACTGTTCATCATCACATATCGCCGCTATTTCAAGTCGTAAAAAAAGATTAGCACCTTTAAGGATACTAATCTTCATAATGATACTTGCACGCATATATAATCAGATTTTGGTTACTATCCATATTGTAAACTAATCTGTCTTCATCTGTAATACATCTGCTACACGCTTTACCATTTTTTTATCTTCCCTCTGCCATTCGGTATACTGTTCCCATGCAGTAGGTGTAAATACGATATTCATTTATTCATAAGCCTCCAGTTCCGCAGTCGCCTTTATAATAAATCCACCTGCTTCGGCTTCTGCCATAGATTTATCTATCATAGCAAGATAATCAGCATTTCTCTTGGCTTTCATCATTTCATTGTATTCATACTCAGAAAGCATGACAACATTTTCATTTTTGGGTCTTGATATAATCAATGTTTCGCCATTAAAAACCTTATCGCACAAACTCTTAAAATTATTCCTAACATCCATGCTCTTTACAGCTAACATAGGAAACACTCCTTTCCGCATCAAAAAACGTATGGTTTTTCGTACTTAAATTATATGCTATTATTATCCCCATGTCAATAATTTTTAAGCTCCCAAAATCTACACGGACAGCTTCAAGAAACGACATAATTCTTTGTAGAAATACAGGAGGCGTTGCCTCCGATCATCGGGCAGCGCCTCCTGGGTTTTAATAGTTTTCTTTTCTTACTTCAAAATAGCTCTGTGGATGATTACATACCGGACATACTTCCGGTGCTTCCAGACCTACTACAACATGTCCGCAGTTGCGGCACTCCCATACCGTCACACCGCTCTTCTTAAATACTTCCATTGTTTCTACATTTTTCAGTAATGCACGATAACGTTCTTCATGCATTTTTTCAATTGCAGCTACTCCACGGAACTGTGCCGCCAGCTCTGTAAAGCCCTCTTCTTCCGCTTCTCTCGCCATACGGTCATACATATCGGTCCATTCTGCATTCTCACCTTCTGCTGCATGAAGAAGATTCTCAGCGGTATCTCCTAACTCACCAAGTGCTTTGAACCACAGCTTTGCATGTTCCTTCTCATTGTTCGCTGTCTCCAGGAATAATGCTGCTATCTGCTCATAGCCTGCCTTTTTTGCAACAGAAGCAAAATACGTATACTTATTTCTTGCCTGAGATTCTCCGGCAAATGCTTCCCACAAGTTTTTCTCTGTTTTTGTTCCTGCATATTTGTTTGTTCCTGCCATAGTTTTCTTACCCCATTTCTTATGAATTTGACACTATTCGTACCACTGAATATCATACCACATTTTCTTCTAAGATGCTATTACTTTGTTTCATCCTCATTCTTTTCCATTTATAGAATCCATACAAATCATTAACAAAGAATATCACAAAACATAACACCATTGAGATATATCCTATATCATTCATGCTTGCCAGTATCCACAGTACAACCAACACCATATCATTGCATGAATAGGCAACCGCATACCACGGAGTCCTCAATACCATTAAAGAAGCGGCAAAGAAACTGGTCGCAATCGATAGACTACTTACTATCAGATTTGCTGTATGAAAATACTGTAAGATATAATAAAAAATCCACGTCACAACTACAGTTAACACAAGCAAGCCAATCCATGTCGTTTTTCGCACTACTGCAATTTCTACCTCCTGCTCATAATCAACTTTTCTCACTGCAAAAAAGCACTCGCAGCACATCTTCAAAGACCTAACGATATACTTACGAATGCTTTTGCACTCTACTACCCGGTGGCAGTTTACTGATTAAATTGTGTTGACTTTATCACATCCATTTTCCCTTGTCAATGTGTCTCATCAAAAAAAGTCTTTATCCCTGTCCAATATTTTCCCTGTTTTAGCATCAATCTCATATTCATATTCTGCACTGCCATATCGGAACTCTACGTCATATACATAAACCCCGTCATCCTTATCCAGCTTCGCTTTGGTATAAGAGACGCTTCCTGTAATTCCGGCATCTTTTAAAGCAATCGCCTTTGCTTTATCAATACCGATATACTTCGCATCTACGCTTACAAAGTATTCTTTCTCATGTTCGAAAATCTTACCGGTTCTGGCATTGATCTCATAATCATATTTATAATTTTTTGTCTTGAAATCAATCTCATACACCAGGATTCCGTCATCATAATCTTTCTTAATCTTCCATTTCAGTACATTTTCCGCCTTCACACCGGCATGCTCCAATACGATCCGTTTTGCCTCTGTACGGGTTACCTTTCCCGCAGCTGTGCTATTTACCGTAGCACCGACAAGTAATATTGTTAACAAACCAACGATTACTAATAATGAAAATGCTTTTCTTCCTGATTTCTTCATCTAAGATTCCTCCTTCTCTCTTTTGGTAAGATCAAGATAGCACAGAAAAATTAAAATAAGATTAGAAAAGTACTTCCTTTTCCAAATTCACTGATAACCTCTGTTTCTGCATGGTGAAGCTGCGCGATCTGTCGTACCATAGCCAGCCCCACCCCTACTGAGGTATGGTCGTGGCGGGCATATTCCGCACGATAAAAACGATTCCATATGAATGGTAAATCCTCTTCTTTGATTCCGATTCCGTCATCCTGCACTTCTAATACCAATCTGTCTTCTTGATTGGTATATAAGCGCACCTGAATCGTTCCGTTTTCTTTTCCGTATTTGTATGCATTGGAAATCAGATTGGTAATCATACGGCTTAACAGATTGCGGTCACCCCGTATGACTCTGTCGGGTTGCAGCTGCAGGCTTACCATAATATTCCCATCCTGATGCAGCAGCTCCTGCTCATGAACGATTTCTTCTACTAATTCTGTAAGGCCGACAAGCTCATCTCCCAATGACAGAGTTCCCTGTTCCATACGGGTAAACAATAATAAATTTTCCACAAGGGAGGACATCCTTTGTCCCTGTCGCTCAATTACTTCTAATGCCTTTTTCCACTCTGTGGCATCCGTCTCTTCCAAAGCATACTCACATTCTGCCAGAATAACCGCAATCGGTGTCCGCAGCTCATGAGATGCATCTGAAGTGAATTGTTTTTCCGCCTGAAAGGATGTGTATAAGCGGTCAAGCATACCATTAAATGTATCCGCTAATATATCGGTTTCTTTACTTTTATGGGCTATCTGAATTCGCTGTGTCAAATCAGCTCCTTCATTGATATGGTTTGCCTGTTCACAGATATCATCCAGTGGTTGTAAAGAACGGCGCACTATGTGATAGCCCCCTGTGATAGCAATAAGTGCCAGCAAAGGTAACGCCAGCAGCATCAACCAGATTGCATGATACAATGCCGGTACATTTTGCTTCTTACTCACCACTCCACGCAGCCAGAGTTCTTCTAAACCTTCTCCCTCCACAAGCAAATCATATACATAGTAATTCTCCTGCTCATATTTTACTGTCTGTAATTGTTCATTTTGAAAAGGAATCTCATCCGGAAATGCATGAATCGGATTCTCTCCATATAAAAAGCGGTCCTGATAATACAAAGAAACCGATACTCCATCCATATAATCGCAGAAGTCATCGTCAATCTCCAGATAATGATCGCGGTATGCAACAAAATGATCTCCCTCGTCATCATCCCTTTCTTCACCAACATTGAGATATTCCAGCTCCTCGGCATTTGCCTGAACCAGTGTACGTAATTTCTCTTTTGTATCGGTTTTCACCGTGTTCCTTCCGATCATAATGAATGCACCAAAAACGAGCATAATCAGAACAAAGAATAACGCAGAAAACCATACTGTCATTTTCGCTTTAATCGTTTGTTTCTTCATGTTTCATCCCTCAATACATATCCGACCCCGCGTACCGTTTGAATCAGCTTTTGCTCATATGGCTCATCTATTTTTTTGCGAAGATAGCGGATATAGACATCTATCACATTCGTTCCGCCTTCATAATCAAAATTCCATAAATGATTCTCAATCTGTTCCCGGCTCAATACCTGATTCTTATTCCGAATCAAAACTTCAAGCAGTGCGAACTCTTTTGCCGTTAGCGTCAGAACCTGGCCAGCCCGTGATACCTTATGAGCTTCAATATCCAGCACCAGATCTGCCGCCGTGAACCGGTTCGTCGTGTTCTGATACTTGATTCGTGTCAACACACGGATACGCGCCAGCAGTTCCCGGAACGAAAACGGCTTGACCAGATAATCATTCGCACCCATATCCAATCCTTTGACTTTATCATCAATCGTATCTTTTGCCGTCAAAAATAATACCGGTGTCTGCACTCCATCCCTGCGTAGCTGCTCCACCACCTGGTATCCATCCACCTTCGGCATCATAACATCCAGAAGAATCACATCATATTCTGCCATATTAAGAAAATCCAACGCTTCTTCTCCATCAAAGCAGACATCAACAGAGTAACCTTCTGATGTCAGTTTTTTCTCGATGACGCGGTTCAAATCCCGTTCATCCTCTGCTACCAAAATCCGCATAATAACACCCCTTTTTCTATCTTCTCCAGTAAAACATCCATTTATTTTCTCTCCAATCTTCTCTTTCATTCCAAAATTTTGTTTTCAATTTCGAATACTGTGTTTTTATTATAAGATAATATAATGCGCTTTACAACGATTGCTTAACAGCAACTAGGGACAATAGTTGATTGTAAAACACTTTTACTTGTAAAGAGAACTTATACAGTGATATCGCAATAACAAACAAGCGTAAATTCAACATTCAGAGGAAACAACAAGTTGCTTGCCCATAGATAAACTTATTGATATGATAACAGCAGAAGGAGGGTTTGTATGGAAACAAAGAATATCATTTTTGAACTGCGAAACAAAAAAGGTTTATCTCAAGAAGAGTTAGCAAAAAAGGTTATGGTCACAAGACAAGCCGTATCACGCTGGGAAAATGGTGAGACCATTCCAAACACCGATACGCTGAAACTGTTATCCAAGGAATTGAACGTTTCAATCAACACACTCTTAGGCTCACCAAGAAAGCTTATCTGTCAATGCTGTGGAATGCCATTAGACGATGAAATCATTGGTCATGATAAAGACGGATTTCTGAACGAAGACTATTGTAAATGGTGTTATGCGGATGGCACCTATACTTACAACAACATGGATGAACTGGCTGATATATGTGTTAAGCATATGACAAACGAAAACTTTACCGAGGAACAGGCCAGAGCTTACATAACGGAGTTACTGCCTACATTAGACTATTGGAAGCGATATGAGGAATTAAGCGACGATGGGCAATTCGAAGCATTAAAAAAACAACTGATCGATGAGATCAATGCATTGCATATTGAGGGAATGCCAAAGGTTAATCAGTTAAATGCTCTCGTTGGAAAATATGTAAATCTTGAATACCCGCTTCCAAATGGTATGTGTGTAAAGTTTTTAAATGATGCAACTACTTATTTAGGAAACCAACTGGAATCAGAATTTGGTGGAGATCGTTGTTTCGGAATTTTGGCCAATATGGACTTTATTATGATTGCAACATATGAGGCAGAAGGCAGAAATCCGGAGCTTGTTCTTTATAAAAAAAGATAGTTCGAGCGAAATATCAGCGCAGATATTTGCTGATTCAAACCAGGAATGGTAAAACTCATAAGGAAACAGAACCTGCGGTCAATGCGACGGGCCGATGCAGGTTCTGTCTCACGTTCTTATTTCTTCTTTTTCAGTTTTGGTGTTTGTAGCTCCTCATACATAGCATTAAACAAACCTGTCAAAAATTCCCTGAATAGCATCGGATACGTTAATCATTTCTGAAATTGGCAATCTATCTACTTTCTTGTAACCGCGAA
>JBJELB010000103.1:0-5306 GCA_051878935.1 Lachnospiraceae bacterium
ATGCAGGTGGTACGGATGCCTACAACCGTGGTGAATCCGCTACCGGTAAAGCGTATGATGAATACTTGTGGGTACCGCCATCGGTATCACCGGGAGAATTAAAAGGACTTGTTATGATCAAGATGAATCTGATCGAAATTCCTTTTGTCTACTCTGCGAAATTGAAGAGTGCGCTGGCAGAAAAGGATTTTGGTATTCTTTTTCTGGTGATGCAGAAGGACAATATGCGTTATAATACTACGGTCAATAATTTCAATACGAGATTAGATTATAAGGGAGAAACGCTTTATACGGAAACAGATGAGATTAGTGGAACTCCGGTATTTACCACAGATGGAAAAGATGCTGCGGATATCATGGATGAGATGTTAGCCGGAATCGCAGCATCATCCGGATATACGGAGATTGCCGATACAACGCCGTTGATTACGATTGGTCATTCGGCATCCTCTCCATTTGGATACCGTAGTGGTAACTGGAATCCGGACCGTATCATTGCACAGGTTCAGATGAAAAATGGAATGGGAGCGCCAACGTATCTGAGTAATAAAGGAATTGTTCCGGGTATTCCTTCGCTCCAGTATGCCGCACAATACACGGAGCACGCTATGAATACGGACCGTGACCGCTCGGTCCGGGATGCCAGATGGCATATCAATAACCAGAGAGCGAAAGATACCAATATGTTAGTTTCCCATATCATTGAGTGGGGAAGCGGTCATTATGACTGGTCAGATAATGCAACGGATATGATGATTGCTTATATCGAAAAAGCGATTACATACCGTTTGCCGGACAACTATTCTGAAATAAAGAAATTGAATGATTTGGCGGGTAACGGTTATCTTGCAAAGCCGTTTGAGAAGGATGCCGATAACCAGGAGCGTCCGGCAGGATATTATCGTGATACATTGAAAGGCTGGCTGACCTCGGGACAGGCGGAGGCTTCCGCGTCGGATGAAGATAAAAAGGCATCCTTCTGGTTCTTTGATGAAGAATTTGAGAGAGCAGTCAATGATTTTACCAGCTATGGTATACCGGAATCTCCGGATTCGAAAGGCACCGGGGTTGCAGGCAATACATACTCAGAAAAAGAACCGTTTATGTTAATGAAAGACCCGAGTAAATCGACCTACTCCGATACTCCATATACGTCTTCTAACTTAATCTCACCATATTTAACCTATGGCGGAAACTCCAAGTATGGCGGCAACCGTTTTATCAACTATCGGAAGATGGCAAATCCATCGGGTGATGCTTCGAATTCGGCAAATTTAGCCGGTTATGGGGAAGTGACCGTGGATACCTATTATATGAATAAGGTGCCTGCGATTACAACGAACAGCAATTCTGCTTATGAAAATGAAGGCGCTGATGTGGCTTATCCAAGTGATGTCCGTTGTCCGTTTATTCCGTTGATTGCACCATATGAATATGTATCATCGGAATTAGTAGACATCAGTACCATGCAGCGTGATATGGAAAATACAGATGAGAATATCGTTCGAGAATCAAACAATGTAGCATCCGTTACCAGAACTACCTTACGTTTCCATAATAACCGAGTATGGTATGCTACGGGCTGTGGTTCGTTGAATGAGTATGCTCATACGGATGGCGGTACCGGATTTATTTATTCACCGGAGGTTACAGATGAGAATGGCAATGTCATTTCCACCTTTAAGGTAACGGCTGCCGGAATGACCATCCCATATGTACAAAAAGGTACGGCACAGACCCTGGCGTTACATACGATGGATAATATCTGCGTAAAAGAACTGACAGAGAATCCGGTCATTGATGTAACCTACACATCCACCGATGCAGACCTCCAGAAATATACGGATGTATTTGTAGAATATGGTCCGGCAAAGGCGATTCGTACGATGGATCCTGAGGATGGTTCTTACAGCTGGAAGGTTGAAGTGTTGTTGGATCAGATTCCGGAGAATGCACAATATCCGATTCCAATCAACATCGTTGCATCCAATTTAGGTAAATGGGAGAAGGTATATGGAGCGACCGCTTCCCAGGTGGTATATCTGACAGAGGAAGAAGTGCGTAACGGTGTATACATGGACGATGCGAAAGTGTCAGAAGGGTATGATACTGCCTTAAATACCGCAAAAGCGGATACTTCAAAGGAACATGAAATCGTGATTTATTCTGACCAGACAACCGCCCAGAGAACAGAATTGAATTCTACAGAAGTGATTACGATAAAGGGCAGTGGCGAGAAAGCGACAATTACCAATACCTCCAATGGTATGATGTTCCTGAATAAGAATGGCACTACAACACAGTTGAATCTCGGTGATAAAGAGTTATCCGGAACGGATGCTGCCAAATCCTTATGGTTTAATGCCAATAATAAGAAGTTATTTGCTGAGGTAAATACAGGCTCCATTAATCTGTACCACGGTGCTGTCATCAGCGGCGGTAACAATGCCAGAGGTGCCGGATTCGATTGTAAATCCGGTGGAACAGTGAATATTTACGGCGGTCTGATGACCGGCAATACTGCGACAGGAACATCCGGTGGTGGTGCGATTGCTGCAATTGGTTCCGGTGTTGTGAATATGTCCGGCGGAGAGATTACAAAGAATACATCCGAAGGAAACTATGGCGGTGGTGTCAGTGTTACGGAAAACGGACAGTTCCATATGTCCGGTGGTAAGATTTATGATAATACCGGTTATGATGTATATGTTGCCAATAACAACTGTTATTTATCAGGAAGTGCTGAGGCAGGAAATGTGTATGTAGTATCAGATATGCAGATTCAGGTAGATGCTGCATTTACTACGAATACAACCCATGCAACCCTGATTCCGCAGACCTATGTAGAAGGTACGGTACTGGTGACTTATGCAGAGGGTATCACGCCAAACACAGATGATTTTGCTGTAGCACCGGATGGTGAGACGAATTATTATCTGAAGGCAGTAGGACAGAATCTGGTATTAACTGCTGTAGAGCCGACTGTCTTAAAAGGTGACGTGAACCGGGATGGCAGAATAACGGCTGTCGATGCGTTGCTTGTGCTATTAGAGAGTGAGAACGCGGCTTTGGATGTTGCTGATATGAACGGTGATAACAAAGTAGATGAGCAGGATGCAGGTCTGATTCTTCAGGAAGCTACAAAATAGAAATAACGCCGGAGCCGAAGGAATTTTGAACCTTTGGCTCCGGTATCATCAATTTTAAAAAAATTTAAAAAACATGATGACAAATGCTTCAATATGTGTTATATTATCCAAGATGGTTCTGCGCCCGAATGACGGAATAGGCATACGTACTGTTTTCAGAGAGCAGGTTCTGCGGGTTCGACTCCCGCTTCGGGCATTGTCATTGTTAAAGAAAGGGGCTGTAAAGTCCCTCTAAAAGAAAAATAGCTATGGGCTCGCACCCATAGCTATTTTTGGTATAATTAACCGTGTATTTTGCAGTGGTAAATGAAGAACCTGTATAATCTGTATAAGGGTCGGGTGAAGGATAAGAGGAATAGAGAAAGGATGGATGCTTATGGCAAAAAAAGAACTGACAGTTCGAAGCAGTGCAGCTGAATTTTTAATATTTGAAGAACAGTCACATGCTGACGGAGTAGAAGTACTATATCAGGATGGTACGTTGTGGATGTCACAACGAATGATGGGATTTTTATTTGATGTGGAATCTAATACGATTACATATCATCTAGGCGAAATCTATAAATCCGGAGAATTAGAGCAGATTTCAACTACTCGAAAAATTCGAGTAGTTCAACAAGAAGGAAAACGCAATGTAAACAGAGAAATTGACCATTATAATTTGGACGCAATCATATCTGTGGGGTATAGAGTCAATTCCATAAAAGCAACACAATTCAGAAGATGGGCAACGAAAGTTTTATCGCAATATACGCAAAAAGTATGCAACCAGCATGGATTATGACAAAGACGCTCCAATGACAAAGCTGTTTTTTGCCAAAATTCAAAATCAGCTTCACTATGCAGTATCACATCAGACTGTGGCAGAAATTATATATAACCGTGCAGACAGCACCAAAAACCATATGGGATTATCCACTTGGAAAAAAGCTCCTGATGGTAAAATTTTGAAATCGGATGTTTCTGTTGCAAAAAATTATCTCTCAAAAGAGGAATTAGACGATTTAAGTCTGATTGTGAATGCCATTTTGGATTTTGCCGAAGCAAGAGCAAGAAAACATATCCCTATGACGATGCAGGATTGGGCAGAACGTATGGAAAAATATCTTCTTTCGGATGATAGAGATATTCTTACAGATGCCGGTAAGATTTCAATGGAGATAGCAAAAGATCACGCTGAAAGCGAATATGAAAAATATAGAATAGTGCAAGATCAACTGTATGAGTCAGATTTTGATAAACTTGTTATGGATGTCAAGAAATAGAACATACTTTATAAAACCAAGGAGCACTAGTTACAATCTCGACCAGTGCTCCTGTTTCAATTTTCTTAATCTAATTGTGAAGTGCAGTGTGGACATCTGGAAGCGTCGATTGCAATTTCTGTTTTACAGAAAGGACATGCTTTGGTGGTAGGTTCATCTATCGTTTCTTCCACGCGGGCAGTCTTTCTGGCAATGGCATTCATACTTTTTACTAATAAGAAGATAACAAATGCCATGATGAGAAATTGAATGACTTCCGTGATAAATACCCCATAATTCAGAGTTGCGGCACCGGTCTCTGTTGCAGCAGCGAGTGTCTTATACTTTTCTCCATCCAGTGCAATAAACCAGTTGGTAAAGTCAATACCGCCTGTAATTCTAGTGATGACCGGCACGAAGATATCATTGACCAGTGATGTAACGATTTTTTGGAATGCACCACCGATGATAACACCGACCGCCATGTCCATAACATTGCCACGCATGATAAATTCTTTAAATTCTTTGATAAATCCGTTTTTCATCTCTTTTACCCTCCTTATGTAAGAATAACATGAATGAATCGGATTGTGCAAGCATTCTTATGAAGCTATATTTGTTTTTTTACAATAAATTGTTTGTGCTTTACAATGTATTTTTTGTGCAAATCTGCTATAATTGATAGGAACAATGAAGGGGAATAAAATATAACGTAAAGGAAGGAGTTATTATGAGAAAGCTAAGAAGAGCAATTGCGATTGCAGTTGCAACCGCGATGGTATGCACATCCGTGCCTATGGCATCAGCACAAGAACAGGAAGGAGTTGTTATGAACACGGGTGTTGTGACGACCGGAAGTGCTTCCGGCGAAACCGTTACCTTCGACGAGTATATCGGTGTGGATGCCGATACA
>JBJELB010000104.1:0-26773 GCA_051878935.1 Lachnospiraceae bacterium
AAAATATATGAACTTTTCAAGGTGCTATAGAGGGGCTTTTGACCCCAACATCATAATATAGATTTATTTATTTCTTACAATTAGTGCAATGAAAAATTCCAAAAATATAACATATTGCACACAAAAAAGACCACTATCATTCTTTAACAATAATGGTCTTTTTATCATAATTTATACGAACTTATTTTTTTATCAACAGAGATTTTCCTGTCATTTCAGCCGGCTGCTCCATTCCCATCATTTCGATTAATGTCGGAACGATATCTGCCAGGCATCCACCTTCTTTTAAGGTGTAATCACGATCATAATTCACGAGTATGAATGGAACAGGATTGGTTGTATGAGCAGTAAAAGGAACTCCGGTTTCATAATCAACCAATTGCTCTGCATTACCGTGGTCAGCACAGATAAACATCTGTCCATCGACTTCTAACAAAGCATCGACTACCTTGCCGACACAGACGTCAATCGCTTCGATTGCTTTTACAGCAGCATCAAGAATACCGGTATGACCTACCATGTCAGGGTTTGCAAAGTTACAGATAATGACATCATATTTGTTTGATTTGATGGCATTTACTAATCCGTCATCTACCTGATATGCACTCATCTCAGGTTGTAAATCATACGTTGCAACTGCCGGTGATTTTACTAATAAACGCTCTTCTCCCTCATTCGGCACTTCATTACCACCATTAAAGAAGAAGGTAACATGCGCATATTTTTCTGTTTCCGCAGTACGAAGCTGTGTTTTTCCATTTGCAGCTAAGAATTCGCCAAAAGTATTGGTAATAGGCACCTTATGGAACGCAACGAGTTTATTCTCAATTGTTTCATCATATTCTGTAAATGTCACAAAGGTGAGATCCAGCTTGCCTTGCTCGCGGGCAAAGCCTGTGAAATCAGTATCACAAAATGCTCTTGTAATTTCACGTGCACGATCCGGACGGAAGTTAAAGAATACAACGGAGTCATCTGATTTCACTGTGGCCAAAGGTGCGTCATTCTCAGTAATAACAGTCGGCAAAACGAATTCATCATTTTTATCATCCGCATAGGAGGCAGAAATCGCTTCCACTGCGGAAGCAGCCATATTTCCAACACCATCCACCATTGCTTTGTATGCAAGCTGAACACGATCCCAACGGTTATCACGGTCCATTACATAATAACGACCCATGATAGAAGCAATCTTACCTACACCGATTTCCTTCATCTTGGCTTCTAATTCTTCGATAAAGCCTTTGCCTGATGTCGGTGCAGTATCTCTTCCATCTAAGAAACAATGTACATACACATTTTCAATCCCATTTCTCTTAGCCATTTCAAGCAATCCATATAAATGCGTATTATGGCTATGAACACCTCCACTCGAAAGCAGACCCATGAAATGCAGGTCAGAACCTTTTTCTTTAGCATTTTTCATTGCTGCCAACAGTGCTTCATTTTCGAAGAAATCACCATCTTCGATTTCTTTTGTAATTCTGGTCAATTCCTGATAAACGATACGTCCGGCACCCATATTAAGATGACCAACTTCTGAGTTACCCATCTGTCCTTCCGGTAAACCAACAGCCATACCACTGGCATTTCCTTTGACAAACGGATATTCTGTCATTAATCGGTCCATGACAGGAGTATTCGCAATTGCTACTGCGTTGCCCTCTGTTTTATCATTTAAGCCATACCCATCCAGAATTAATAATACGGTCGGTTTTTTACTCATCAGTCTATACCTCTTATTTGTAATTTACGATTTTACCAAAATCCGGTTTTAAGCTGGCACCGCCAACCAGACCACCATCGATGTCAGGCTGAGCAAACAATTCAGGTGCACTGTCTGCTGATACGCTTCCGCCATATTGGATACGAATCGCTTCAGCCACTGTTTCATCATAAATCTCAGCGATACATGCACGAATTGCTGCACAAACCTCCTGAGCCTGCTGCGTTGTTGCAACTTTACCGGTACCGATTGCCCAGATTGGCTCGTATGCGATTACCGCTGTTTTAGCCTGTTCTGCTGTGACATCCAGGAATGCAATCTTAATCTGCTGGCGGATAAAGTCGATTGTAACACCCTGTTCACGCTGTGTTAATGACTCACCACAGCAGATGATTGGTGTAATACCATGTTCAAAAGCTTTCTTTACTTTCTTATTTACCGTTTCATCTGTTTCAGCGAAGTATTCTCTTCTCTCAGAATGCCCAATAATAACATATTTTACACCGATATCTGTAAGCATATTAGGAGCGATCTCACCTGTGTAGGCACCACTCTCCTCAAAGTACATATTCTCAGCACCGATCTGGATATTAGAACCTGCAGCTGTCTCAATTGCTTTTGTTAAAGAAATAGCTGGTACACAGAATACAACATCTACTTCCTCATTTGCTACTAATGGTTTTAATTCGTTAATTAAGGCAACTGTCTCACTGGGAGTTTTGTTCATTTTCCAGTTACCGGCAATAATTTTCTTTCTAGCCATTCTTCTTCTCCTTTATTATTTGTCATTTGCAGCAGCTACACCCGGTAATTCTTTTCCTTCTAAGAATTCAAGGGAAGCACCACCGCCGGTAGAAATATGAGACATCTTGTCACCAAATCCCAACTGATTTACAGCAGCTGCAGAGTCTCCGCCACCAATGATTGTCGTAGCATCTGTTTCAGATAACGCTTTTGCTACTGCAATGGTTCCTTTTGCAAGAACAGGGTTTTCAAACACGCCCATTGGTCCGTTCCATACAACCGTTTTTGCAGATTTTACTGCATCAGCAAACATTTCTGCTGTCTTAACACCAATATCCAATCCCATTGCATCTGCAGGAATTGCATCAACTGCTACATTATCAACAGATATTTCTGCATCAATTGGATTAGGGAATGCAGCTGCAACGGCAGTATCAACAGGCAATACCAGCTGTTTGCCAAGCTGTTCTGCTTTTGCAATCATTTCTTTACAATAATCAATTTTTTCATCATCTACTAATGATGTACCAACTTCATAACCTTTTGCTTTTAAGAATGTATATGCCATACCACCACCAATAATCAGGGTATCACATTTCTCTAAAAGGTTCGAAATAACATTTAATTTATCAGCAACTTTTGCACCACCCAAAATTGCTACGAAAGGTCTCTCTGGATTGTTTACTGCATTTCCAAGGAAATCGATTTCTTTTTGCATTAAGTATCCAACAACTGCAGTATCAACATACTCTGTTACACCAACATTGGAGCAGTGAGCTCTGTGTGCAGTACCGAACGCATCATTAACAAATACTTCACACAAGCTTGCAAGGTCTTTACTGAATGCCTCACCATTTTTGGTTTCTTCTGCACGATAACGTGTATTCTCTAATAATACAACATCGCCATCATTCATAGCTGCAACGGCAGCTTTCGCATTTTCACCTACAACAGTTGCATCAGCAGCAAATGTAACTTCCTGACCAAGGAGCTCAGATAAACGAACTGCTACCGGAGCTAAAGATAATTCCGGTTTGGGTTCTCCTTTTGGTTTACCTAAGTGTGAACAAAGAATCACTTTACCACCATCTGCAATTAATTTTTTAATGGTAGGCAATGCAGCTACAAGACGGTTTTCATCTGTGATTTTTCCATCTTTTAATGGCACGTTAAAGTCACAACGTACTAAGACTTTTTTTCCTTTTACATTGATATCATCAACTGATTTTTTATTAAGCATGTTCATGCTCCTTTCTACTATACATATAATAACAAAAGAGGCCCGGTCCTTTTGCAGACCGGACCCCTCTGGATCTACTAATATAAATTATGCTAATTCAGCAAAATATTTGATTGTTCTAACCATCTGGCTTGTGTAAGAATTTTCGTTATCATACCAAGCAACAGTCTGAACTTCATATAAATCATCTGCAATGTGAGATACCATTGTCTGAGTAGCATCGAATAAAGAACCACAAGTAATACCTACGATATCAGAAGATACTAACTGCTCTTCTGTGTAACCGAAAGAATCAGAAGATGCTGCTTTCATAGCTGCATTGATACCTTCTACTGTTACGTCTTTACCTTTAACAACAGATGTTAAAATTGTTGTAGAACCTGTCGGAACCGGTACACGCTGTGCAGAACCGATTAATTTACCATTTAATTCAGGAATAACTAAACCGATTGCTTTTGCAGCACCTGTTGAGTTAGGAACGATATTAACAGCAGCTGCACGAGCACGTCTGAAATCACCTTTTCTATGTGGTCCGTCAAGTACCATCTGGTCACCTGTATAAGCATGAATGGTAGACATGATACCGGACTGAATTGGAGCATAGTCATTTAATGCTTTTGCCATAGGAGCTAAACAGTTTGTTGTACAGGATGCAGCAGAAATGATCGTATCATCAGCTGTTAATGTACCTTCATTTACACTGTAAACGATTGTAGGAAGGTCATTACCTGCCGGAGCAGAAATAACAACTTTCTTAGCACCTGCATCAATATGAGCCTGAGATTTTGCTTTCGATACATAGAAACCTGTACACTCAAGTACAACGTCTACACCAATCTCACCCCAAGGTAATTTGGAAGCATCTGCTTCTGCATAGATTTTGATTGTTTTGCCATCTACAGTGATCTCACCGTCACCAGCTTCTACTTTATCAGCTAATGCGTATCTTCCCTGAGATGAATCATATTTTAACAAGTGAGCTAACATTTTAGCATCTGTTAAATCGTTGATAGCTACTACTTCATAGCCTTCTGCACCAAACATCTGTCTGAATGCAAGACGTCCAATGCGTCCAAAACCGTTAATTGCAACTTTAACTGCCATTTTTTAATTTCCTCCTAAAATTAAAATAATCTTATGTGAAATCAGACTGAAAGCCTGAACTCATATAGCTATATAATACATAATATACCATTAAATTTCAAGTAATAAATTAAATTTTTAACAATGTTCTGTCCTTACATAGGAAGCGATGTTCATAGAATGATCCGACATACGCTCCAAATTGGAAATAATATCAAGGAAAACCACACCGGACTCTGTATTACACTGACCGTTTGCCAGTCGTTCAATATGCTCCTCACGGAGTCTCTTCTCCATCTTATCGATCTGTTCTTCTATCTCAACAACCTCATCGCAGTAAGCAATCTCTCCGCTGGATCGTGCTTTCAGTGCCAATGTAAATCCTGACAACACTAACTGGGTCATTTCTTCCAGTTCACCACGCGCAAGCTCTGACATTTTTACTTCATGTTCATTCAGACGGACAACACATTCCGCAATATTCTCAACATGATCACCAACACGTTCAATATCGCTTACCGTATAAAACAAATGATTTACCAGCATATGCTGTTCTTCACTGAGTGAGGTATTACTGATTTTTACGAGATACTCAGTAATCATCTTCTCATATTGATTGATATTATGTTCTCTTCCAAAGACTTTCTCCAGTTTTTTCTTATTCAATACATCGCCGGATGCTAATTCCATAACACGAACAGTATTCTTACGAACCGCTGCCGCCATGAAAACGATCGAATTAATCGCATTTTCAATAGAAGTAAACGGAGTACTCAGTAAACGCTCGTCCAAATGTCTTCTTAACATCTCTACATGAGCATCCTCATGTTCATCTTCATCTTCCTCTTCCGGTTTACTGAACCGATCGATAAAGAGGCCGGATAATTTCACCAGACCATTCGCAAATGGGAACATAATCAAAGTATTCGTTATATTAAACATCGTATGAAAAATCGAAATTTCAAACGTATTGGTCATTCTCGTTCCAAGCATAGGCTTAAACATAAATAAGGTAAAGAAGATAACACCGAATAAAACGGAACCGATTACATTGAATATCAGGTGAATCACAGCTGCTTTCTTTGCTGTCTTATTGGCACCGATACAGGACAGTAATGCGGTACAGCAGGAACCGATATTTTGTCCCAGCGTAATATAAATGGCAGAACTGGATGTTACCAGACCATTCATTGCCAGGGTCTGAAGGATACCTACAGAAGCAGATGAGCTCTGCAGCATACAGGTAACCACAATACCCACCAGTGCGCCAAGGAAAGGATTGCTTCCCAACACTTCAAATGCTTTTGCAAAAATCGGAGCATCGGAATAACAGGAAACACCACTGGACATAAAATCCAGTCCCATAAACAATAATCCTAATCCAATCAATATCTGTCCAATGGTGATCTTACGCTCTTTTTTACAAAACAGGAGCATTACAGCACCAATTCCTAATAATAAAGGCGCGTAAAAGGCTGGTTTCATCGCCTGCATAGCATCACCGATCTGACTTAACGAGACAATCCATGCAGTAATCGTGGTACCAATATTAGCACCCATAATAACGCCAACAGCCTGTGACAGACTAATCATTCCTGCATTTACAAATCCAACTACCATAACTGTGGTCGCACCGCTACTCTGGATAATGGCAGTAATCAGTGCTCCCATCACAACTCCCAGAAACCGGTTATTCGTTATGTAGTTTATCAGCTTGGAAAGTTTCCCTCCTGCTGATTTCTGCATACCATCTGCCATAATGTTCATACCATACAGGAACATACCAAGGCCACCGACAAACGTAAAAAGATTACCAATATCAACTAATGTCATGACTGCCTCCATACAATTATCATTCGTCTTATTCTGGATTTTATCCAACATTTATCATATAATACTTCCTATACAAAAATCAACATATTTTTCATATTTATATGACACCCATTGAAGAATATGATACAGTAAGAACATATCAACAGAAAGGATGTTTTCCATGATTCTATCAGATTTTCATACCCATACAAGTTATTCCAGTGATTCCACTGCTCCTATGGATGATATCATTACTGCTGCCATACGACAAAAGCTCTCTTATCTGTGTATCACAGAACACCACGATATTGATTTCCCCGGATTGCCGGACATGCCGGACATGGATTTTCAATTGGACTTGAACGGTTTTCTGAGTGAAATAGAAGAAAAAAAGAGACTTTACCAAAAAGACCTGACATTACTTACAGGCATTGAGCTAGGTATGATGCCATCTACAACCGGGAAACTATCTCAATTTGTTTCCGAACACAAAGAACAATTTGATTATATCATCGGCAGCGTGCATGTGGTAGACCGAATGGATCCCTATTATCCTGAATACTATCTCAAATATCCCGGAAAAGCTGGTGTTCAGGCTTACCTGCAGACCATTCTTAATTCTATTCAGCATTTTATGGATTTTGATGTATTAGGTCACCTCGACTATGTTGTACGCTATCTTCCAAAAGGCGACTATTCATATCTCCCGGAAGATTTTATGGAAACCATTGACCATATTTTACAGATTCTTATCAAAAATCACAAAGGAATCGAAATCAACACCTCGGCCCTCTTTAAAGGTGGAAACCAGCCGAATCCTCACGAGCAGATTATCAGGCGCTACAGGGAACTGGGGGGAGAATACATTACATTTGGAAGTGATGCCCATATACCTGACGCTGTTGGTTACGGTCGGGAGCTTGCTGCTGACATTCTGAAATCAGCAGGATTCACACATTATACCATCTATCAACATCATCAGCCATGCTTGCTTCCAATCTGACCTTGTCATTTTTTTGTAAATTGGAGTTTTTCAACAAGCCAATTTGGATTTATGATATACGACATCATAATAAAACAAAGAAATGAGGAAAAACTATGAAGAAAAAAACACAGCTATTAACTATAACCGCAGTTTTCATTGCACTTACCTATGTCTTTACGGCATTTATCAATATCCGCCTGCCTTTCGCGCCAAACGGCGGTTTGATTCATCTTGGAAACGTACCACTCTTCTTATGTGCCATTCTATTTGGTAAACGTATAGGCGCTATCGCAGGTGGTGTCGGAATGGGATTATTTGACTTGTTATCCGGATGGACCGCATGGGCTCCGTTCACTTTTGTCATTGTTGCACTGATGGGTTATGTAGTCGGTGCTGTCACGGAACATCACTATACTTTCAAGTGGAAGCTTCTGGCACTTTTACTTGCTGCTGTGATCAAAGTTGTCGGATATTACATAGCAGAAGTTGTCCTTTACCATAACTGGGTAACACCTGTTACTTCCATCCCGGGCAATCTTCTTCAGGTAGGTGTTGCCGCTGTTCTGGTATTGCTTATCGTTGAACAATGCAGAAAAATCACGAACCGTATCAAATAGGAGAACCTTATGTATAAGATTATGACACCCGGCCCTACTCAGGTACCGGATTATGTAAGAAAAGCCCGAAGCATAGAATGTACCAATCCTGATGTGGATCTTACCTTTGTTGAGTACTACAAGGAGACCTGTGACCTCATCAGTTCTCTGCTTCATACAAAGAATGAAACTATCATATTAAGCGGTGAAGGAATTCTCGGTTTGGAAGCTGCATGTGCCTCCCTCACCGAACCCGGAGACCGTGTCCTGGTTCTGGATAACGGCATCTACGGAAAAGGATTTGCTGATTTTGTCACCATGTATGGTGGCATACCCGATATCTATCATGCTGATTATGAACACACACTGGATGTTGCAGAACTGGCACTCTATTTACAAGACCATCATGATTATAAATATGCTACTCTTGTTCACTGCGACACACCGAGTGGTATGTTAAATGATGTCCATGCCATTTGTCCGCTTCTGAAGCAATATGGGATTCTGACCGTAGTAGACTCTGTTTCTGCTATGTTCGGAGAACCACTTGATGTAGACCATGCCCAAATTGACCTTCTGTGCGGCGGCTCGCAAAAGGCCGTTTCTGCACCTCCGGGACTGACTTTTGTCACCATAAGCAAAGAGGCAAAAGAAGCCATGCAAAACCGCACAACTCCGATTGCCTCTTTCTATGCAAACCTGGCTACATTCTTTCATTATTACGAAGAAAAATGGTTTCCGTATACGATGCCAATCAGCGACATCTATGGTCTTCGTGCCGCATTCGACCACATCGCTGATGATTCGGATATGATATCACGACATGCACAAATCGCGCATGCTACACGTCAGGCACTCCTCGATGCCGGTCTGACTTTACATCTAAAAAGCGGATACTCAAACACCGTAACGGTTCTGGATGTTCCGGATGGCGTCACAACAGAACAGATTCTCGCTGATATGAAAGAGAAATACAATATCCTGCTTGCCGGTTCTTTTGATGAACTGGCTGGTAAAGTCATCCGAATCGGGCATATGGGTGCCAATGCTACTGTCGAAAATATGCTGGAAACCCTGCATGCGCTTGACCAGGTACTTCGTAGCTATCAGATTCCCCTGAATGGATATTTAAAAGAACTCTTTCTTAAGTACTTATTCCACTAATCATTTCAGGCATTTGGCGACCAGTCATACGGAGTCTGCTGGTAGACGTAGTAATTGAGCCAATTGGAATACAACGTATTCGCATGACATCTCCAAGATTTCACCGGTGCATTATCCGGATCATCATCCGGGTAATAATTGTATGGCACCTGAATATCCAGCCCTTTATCCAGATCCCGTCGATATTCTGAATCCAATGTTAGAGTATCATATTCCGGATGACCCAGTACAAAGATGTTCTTATCCTGATTATCTATGATAATATGCGGACCCGCCATCTTGGAATCTGCCAGAATCGTAAGTTCCCCGGTTTCTAAGACATCAGAACGTTTGATTCCGGTATGTCTGGAATGCGGTGCCAGAAATGTATCATCGAATCCTCTTACCAGAGGCGTTTTTTTATGCATGGTATTGTGTTTGTATACACCAAACATTTTCTGCGGCAAATCATATTTTTTGATTCCATGATGGAAATACAAACCTGCCTGTGCACCCCAGCACAAATGCAGTGTCGATGTGACATTTGTTCTGGACCACGCCATAATCTGTGTCAGTTCATTCCAGTAAGCCACTTCTTCAAACGGCAGTTGTTCTACCGGTGCACCGGTAATGATCATACCATCATATTTTTTATCTTGAATGGCAGGAAATGTCGTATAGAATTTCTCCATATGGGATGCACTGGTATTCTTTGCTTCGTACGTCTCTGTTTTTAAAAATGTAACATCTACCTGTAATGGAGTATTCGATAAGCTGCGCAGCAAATGAAGTTCTGTATCCTGCTTCAATGGCATCAGATTCAGAATCACGATACGTAGCGGTCGGATATCCTGTGTGGATGCACGGCTTTTGGTCATAACAAATATATTTTCAGTTTCCAGTATTTCTTTTGCTGGTAAATCATCATTAACACAAATCGGCATCTTCTTTTCTCCTTCTCATAATCGTTGCACCACCTAACACATAGTCGCCATCATAGAAAACGACTGCCTGTCCCGGCGTGATTGCACGCTGCGGTTCCTCAAAACTCACTTTAACTACATCTTCATCTGCCATTTCAATCGTACATGGCGCTCCTTTATGATTGTAACGGATTTTCGCTATGACCCGCATCGGCTGTTCCAGGCGTTCTATCATCATAAAATTGCAATGGTCAGCATACAGCACATCGGTAAACAGCTCTTCATTCTCACCAATTACAACCTCATTGGTATCCAAACGCAGATCACATACAAAGGCACGTCTGCCCAGAGCAATGCCCAAGCCTTTTCTCTGTCCTATGGTATAATGTATCAGGCCTTTATGTTGTCCTAAAACATTCCCCTGCATATCTACAAAATTGCCCGGTCTGGCAGGTTCACCTGTCAGATTTTCCACAACCTCTGCATAATCTCCATCCGGGACAAAACAGATATCCTGACTGTCCGGTTTATTGGCAACCATAAGACCGATATCTGCTGCAATGGCACGAATCTCATCTTTTTCGTATTCGCCAACCGGCATCAGGGTATGCGCCAGCTGTTCCTGCGTCAGATTATACAACGCATAGGTCTGATCCTTTGCCTTTGTTTCCGAACATTTTAAACAATAACGTCTATTTTCCAGTTGTACGACACGGGCATAATGGCCGGTCGCAATATAATCAGCGCCTAAAGCCAGACTGCGGTTTAACAGACATTCCCATTTGACATAACGGTTACAAGCAATACAAGGATTTGGTGTCCGGGCATGAAGATATTCATCAACAAAATAATCCATGACATGGTGTTTAAAATCATCTTTAAAATTCATGACATAATATGGAATATCCAATTGCTGTGCTACACGT
This sequence comes from Lachnospiraceae bacterium, assembly GCA_051878935.1. Lineage (GTDB taxonomy): Bacteria > Bacillota > Clostridia > Lachnospirales > Lachnospiraceae > CANQDT01. Next base: position 11,179 of record JBJELB010000104.1, read on the forward strand.
CTGGCATCATCTACAGCCGACAGTCCGCAGCAGCCACCGTTTTCTTCCTGTATCGCCTGCTCTTCATCCTGCCAAATCTGCATAGTAACACCGATTACATCATAGCCTTCTTTTTTCAATAAATAGGCCGCCACAGAGGAATCCACTCCTCCGGACATTCCAACTACTACCTTTTTACCCATATAGGAGTCTCCTGTTTTAGTATTCCTCTTCTTCCTCTTCTTCGCTGATATCATTCTTTGGTTTACTTAATCCCTCTATGGTGATTCCGTTTTTCTCACAGTAATCCCAAAGTGCAGCATGAATGGCTTCTTCCGCCAACAGAGAACAGTGAACTTTGACAGGTGGCAAACCGTCTAATGCTTCCATTACCGCTTTATTCGTTACCTGCAAGGCATCATAAATGGATTTTCCTTTTACAAGCTCTGTTGCCATACTACTGGTAGCTACTGCAGCTCCACAACCAAATGTTTTGAATTTGACATCACGGATAATCTGATTTTCATCAATATCAAAATAGATACGCATGATATCGCCACACTTTGCATTTCCCACAGTGCCTACACCACTTGCATTCTCTATTTCTCCCATGTTTCTTGGATTTTGAAAATGATCCATTACTTTTTCTGTATACATATTGTTTCTCTCCTTATCTATCTCCATTATTTCTGTTTCTTCACAAAATCCTCGTACAGAGGAGACATCTCGCGTAATTTCCCTACAATCTCAACAATGCTCTCAATGACATAATCCATCTCTTCATAGGTATTCTCATCACCCAATGTCAGTCTTAAAGATCCATGTGCAATCTCATGCGGCAACCCAATCGCAAGTAATACATGAGACGGATCGAGGGAACCGGATGTACATGCAGAACCACTGGATGCACAGATACCTTTCATATCCAGCATGATCAGAAGTGACTCCCCTTCGATAAACTGAAAACTGATATTGACATTGTTTGGCAGTCGTTTGATACGATCACCATTGACTCTCACGTAAGGAACGCGCTTTTCAATCTCGTTAATCAGATAATCACGCATCTTTGATTCTTTTTCAATACGTTCATCCATTGTCTCCATGGCAATTTCTACTGCTTTACCGAGGCCTACGATTCCAGGTACATTTTCAGTACCTGCACGACGTTTTCTTTCCTGTGCACCGCCATGAATGAAAGAACGCAGCCTCAGACCTTTTCGGATGTACAAAAAGCCGATTCCTTTCGGACCATTTAATTTATGACCGCTGGCACTCAGCATATCAATATTCATTTCATCTACATTGATTGGCAATTGACCATAAGCCTGTACTGCATCAGTATGGAACAGGATGCCATGTTTTTTCGCTAATGCTCCGATTTCTGTGATAGGTTGTACGGTACCAATCTCATTATTGGCAAACATAACCGAAATCAGAATCGTATCCGGTCGGATTGCCTGCTCAAGCTGATCCAGATTCAGGATACCATTTTCATCTACATCAATATAGGTAATCTCAAAGCCTTGTTCTGCCAGATAATCACATGTATGCAAAATAGCATGATGTTCAATCTTTGATGTAATGATGTGTTTTCCTTTGGAAGCGTACGCCTGTGCAGTTGCCTTTAACGCCCAGTTATCCGATTCGCTTCCGCCTGCCGTAAAATAAATATTGGCACTCTCGGTACCCAGGGACTGGGCGATCACATCTCTGGCATGAGTGATTGCTTTTTTATTATCTGCCGCAATACTGTAAATACTCGAAGGATTACCAAATTTTTCAGTAAAATATGGCAGCATTTCCTGAACAACCTCAGGTCTTGCAGCAGTTGTTGCAGCATGATCCAAATAAATGACTTTTTCCATCTTTCTCTCTCCTATATCTTATATCTTACATTGATGTGCCAAATGGTCTGTTTCATTTCCTGTCTGGTTTCTAATAAGATCACTTAACAGAATCGAGTCAACCGTATCCGTGATACTGTCATTAATCCGTTTCCATACATATTTTGTAACACAGGAATCTGATCCGGCACAGGTATTTTCCTGATTCAGTTCCACGCATTCTACCGGCGCTAAATCTCCTTCCAGAGAACGCAGAATATCTCCAACCGATATTTCACTGGCACTACGGGCCAAAATATATCCCCCCTGTGCACCACGAATACTGGTAATCAGATTCGATTTTTTTAATTTACGAAATAACTGTTCCAAATAACAATCCGATATCGCCTGCCTATTTGCAATACTCTGAATCGAAACCGGTTCTTTTGCACTATGTGTTGCCAAATCAACCATAGCACGCAAGCCATATCGCCCTTTTGTGGAAAGTTTCACCATATCACCTCAATTCCGACTAAATCACTCAGATATCACTTTACCTATACTAGCACCAACCCGATTTTCTGTCAATACGATATGTGTAAGATATTCAGTCTTTGGCATAAGTACCGCTTTCATTTCATAGGATTTAAAAAGCAACTGGAAGGAGTCTGACATGAGCCGAAAAAGAGAAATTCTTAAAGGAACGATCATTCTGACGGCAGCTGGTCTGTTTTCACGTATTCTTGGGTTCTATAATAGAATATTCCTATCCAGAACAATTGGTGCCACTTCCATTGGAATCTATCATCTGATTTTTCCAATCTTAATGTTTCTATACAGTATTACCGTACAGGGCATCTCTACTACTGTCTCCAAAATGGTTGCTGCTATGGAGATTCGTAAAGAAGAACAAGGGATCCGTTTTTTAATGAGATTCGTGCTTTTATTCTCCATCTCCTTATCTCTCATACTATGTCTATTTACCATGACACTTTCACCTGCCATATGTAAATATATCATCAAAGAGAGTTCGTGTCTTTTGTCATTGCGTCTGGCTCTCGTCTGCGTACCATTTGTCACAATCAAGGGTTGTATCCAGGGATACCATCTCGGACGAAGAGATACCATGTTACCTGCCAGCACACAGTTAATTGAACAGTTGATACGTATTGTTACCATTTATCTCTTATCCAATTCTGCTTATATCCTGGATAAGGGACCGTATCTGGCTGTCATAGGAATGTTGTTTGGAGAAGCGGGGTCCTGTATTTATACCATTCTTTTTTATCAGTTTAAGAAAAATACATATCTGAGAAACACTGATGATTCCATATCACACCGTATGATTTTACATGAATTCTTTCAGCATAGTATTCCTCTGACCGGAAACCGGATGGTCATGAGTGGTCTGCAAAGTGTAGAAACAGTATTACTCCCATATCTTCTTACCGGTTATTTTCATAGTTACCGGCAATCCGTCAGTATGTTTGGTATCGTAACAGGTATGGTAACACCACTCATTTATTTTCCAACCGCTTTTACGAATTCCTTATCACAGATGCTATTGCCTACCATATCCGGTGCCATGGCATCCGGTGAGAAAAAAATCGTGAAAAAAACAGCATACACCTGTATGACAGGTTGTATCCTGTTTGGGTTACTCAGCATGATTTTTTATATTACCTTTTCCGAAACGATTGGTAATGTCATCTATCAGGAGCCCCTGGTCGGTACCTATCTGAAAAAGATGGCATATCTGTGTCCCCTGATTTACATGACCGGACCATTAGGAGCCATTATGAACGGACTGGGAGAAACAAAAAGAATCTTCTTTCATTATCTGGTTCATAATCTCATCAGTCTTCTCATTATTCTGCTCCTGATTCCCCGAATCGGAATCACAGGATACTTCTATGCCATCTTCATAAGTGAAGCAATCTTAAACTATTGCAATTTTATAACCATTATGCATCGTGTATCATAGCCAGAAATTCTTCTTCTGATATAATCGGAATACCGAGTTCCTTCGCTTTTTTGTTCTTAGATGAGTTTGAGTTCACATCGTTGTTAATGAGATAATCCGTATTCTTCGTAACGCTACCGGTTGCCTTTCCGCCCAGGGACTCGATTTTCTCCTTCATTGCATCACGGTTTGCAAAATGATGAACGGAACCGGTGATCACAAAAGTTTTCCCGGACAAAATTGTAGCTTCTGTTTCCTGCGATACAGCTTCCAGTATTAACTGCTGCAATAACGCTTCCACTACCTTTTGGTTATGTTGATTCTCAAAATAATGGATGATGGATTCACCAATCACTTCACCGATACCGGCAATCGATGTAAAATCGGATAAATCGGCACTCCGTAACTTATCAAAGTCGTACTCAAATTCTTTACACAGCAGTTTTGCATTGGAAACTCCGACATTCGGAATACCGATTGCATACAAAAGACGTGCCAATGATGTATGTCTGGACTTTTCTATGGAGTCTATCATATTCTGATAAGATTTCTCACCAAACCCATCCATGGCAATGATACGGTCATGATACTGTTCCAGTCGATAGATATCCGGCAGGTCCGTCAGCATTTCTTCATCAATCAGTTTTTCGAGAGTTGCCTCTGACAGACCTTCTATATTCATTGCATTCCTTGAAACGAAATGCGCAAACAATTTCGTTTTCTTCGCACTACAATACTCGTTCGTACATACCAGAGTCTTGACCTGGCTGCTTTCCTGTATCTTCGTCGGTGCACCGCAAGCCGGACAGGATTCTGCAATGGGCAGACATGCTGAACGCGTCAGGTTATCCGCCACCTGCGGAATAATCATATTCGCCTTATACACCGTAACTGTATCACCAATTCCTAACTCCAGTTCCTCCATGATACTGATATTATGCAAGCTGGCTCTGCTGACCGTGGTACCTTCCAGCTCCACCGGGTCAAACACGGCAATCGGATTGATTAATCCGGTTCGGGACGGACTCCATTCGATTTCTCTTAACACTGTTTCGGCAATCTCATCCTTCCATTTGAAAGCAATCGCGTCTCTCGGAAATTTGGCGGTCGTCCCCAGACTCTTGCCATATGCAATATCTTCCAGAGATAACACCAGTCCGTCAGACGGAAAATCGTTACCGGACAAAGCATCTGAGAATCGTCCTACCGCATCTGCAATTGTTTTTGCATTCACTTTTTCATATCCTACGACCTCAAAGCCCTGTTCCTGCAAGAACAAAAGCCGGTTTTCCAATGAGTTATGAAAATCAACCCCATCTGCCTGAACCAGAGAAAACGCATAAAAATGCACCTTTCTATTAGCGGTAATTTCATTATTCAACTGTCTTACCGCTCCGGAACAGAGATTTCTGGGATTTTTATATTTCGCTTCCACATCTCCAAGCTGAGCATTAATCTGTTCAAAGTCAGAATATAATATCACTGCTTCCCCACGCAGTACAAGCGTCTGTTTATAAGGTATCACACCCGGCAAATTCACAAACATCCTGGCATTGTTGGTAACAACTTCACCTACTTCCCCATTTCCACGGGTAACAGCTTTTGACAGTTGACCGTTCTCATAGGTAAGTACAATTGTCAATCCATCCATCTTCCAGGACAGCAGTGCCTCCTGTTCTTCCAGCCATGCTGCAAGTGCGGAAACCTCTTTCGTTTTATCCAAAGATAACATCGGTGAAGGATGCCGTTCCTTTTGGAGCTCCGATAACAATTCATAACCTACATGAATCGAAGGGCTATTGGATAACACGACCTGGGTTTTTTTCTCCAAATCCAACAGTTCATCATAGAGTCGGTCATATTCATAATTCGACATTATTTCCCGATTTTCCTGATAATACGCTTTTGATGCCTCATTCAAGAGCGGAACCAGCTCCTTCATACGAGCCAGTAACGGTTCCTTTTCCTGTTTATTCATGCTTCCCCACTCCAATCATTTTTAATAACTGATCGCGTTCTTCTCCTTCAATATGGCGATATTCCCCGGGTTTCAGATTACCAAGGCGAATATTCATAATGCGTACCCGTTTCAGGGAAACGACCCGATAGCCAAAGTATTCACACATTCTTCGTATCTGACGGTTCAGTCCTTGCGTAATCACGATCGTAAATGTCCTGTCATTCCGTTTTGTGACCTTGCAGGGTTTCGTGACCGTATCCAAAATCGGAACTCCGTTTTGCATCTGTTTCACAAACTCCCCCGTAATCGGTCGATGAACGGTTACAACATATTCCTTCTCATGATTATTTCTGCTTCTCAATATCCCATTGACCAGATTCCCCTGGTTCGTTAACAGCAATAAACCTTCTGAATCTTTATCCAGCCGTCCGATTGGATAGATTCTAACCGGATAGTGTAAATAATCAATCACATTATTCTTATCAAACCCGGCTGTCGTACATACAATTCCTTTTGGCTTATAGAAAGCGATTAATTCAAAGGAATCCTGTTTCTTAATTGGCTTTCCGTTCACCCGGATATCCTGCTGCCCGGTTACCTTCATGCCCATAGCAGCAACGGCACCATCAACCGTAACCCTTCCTTCGGAAACAAGACGGTCTGCTTCCCTACGGGAGCAGACCCCAACTGAACTTAAATATTTATTTAATCTCATTTCTTGCATATATACCAATGTCCTTTTCTATGCCTCGGAAATAACGACAATATCTTCTTTCAGGCAGTCACAACCTTCCAGAATATAAGATGGACGTTCATCAGAATAGACTGTTTCAAACAAAATATCACTACAGGACAGCCGTTTCACATTACGAATATCCATAAAGTGAACACGACTCCAATCCGGATAATAGTTTTCCGAAACCTTCTCTCCCTGGAAGAAACGCATATCTTTGACGATTGGGTATTCCTTCGGAATATCCGAAAGCTTCACACCACCGATTGCACGGTAATGGATATTCCGTAACACTACATCTTTGATTGGGTGATTCTCTTCGGCATCAATACGTATTCCGTTAAACTTCGGTTCACCCATAATATCATCTCCAAAACGCCAATGCGTATTCTTCATTTCATCATCATCTACGGCAATCAAATCAGAAATATGGATACGTGCCATCTCACCGATCAGCGGCATTTCCTCTAATCCAACAGAAGAACCGATAACATCCAGACGATTGTTCAGAATCACAAAAATTGGTCTTGTCACATTATGCATTACCATATTCGATATCGAAATATCAGAAATGATACCACCTTCCGTACATTCAATCTTGATTCCTTCTCTCCATACATCACGCATGGTACAGTTGCTGATTACAACATCACGGATATCTCCGATTGATTTCAATCCAATGCGGATAGCGGCACAGATACCTGTAAACCGGCAATTCGTAACATGAATATTCTCGACCGGATACTCCTTACTGCTTGCCTGCAGGCACAGACAATCATCACTATCATAAAAGGTACAATTGGACACATACACATTCTGACATCCATCAAAGTCAAGACCGTCTCCGTTATAGCGTTTCATGGCATGGATATAAAGCCCATCTGCCCATATATCGTGGCAGTCCAAAAAAGCACATGTCCATCCCGCTGAATCAATCAGGCGCAATCCCTGCAAATGGATATTCGTACAATTCAACAGACGAAGCATCATCGGACGATAAATATCACCTTCATTCGGAAATGCAGGTGCATTGCCATTGATTTCTCCTTCACCAACCAAACCGATATTGGTACAGTTCTCTCCATACAGGAAACAGCGATCCAATTCAGGCTCATTCACATAACGGTTATAGTGTGTTTCCGTACCGTAATCCGCAATCGAAGGACTGGCAACCATACGGGCCGATACCTCTATTTTAATCCATACATTAGAGCGCATATAAAGCGTTCCTGTCACATATTCTCCCTGGGATAATACGACATATCCGCCACCCTGGGCATGACATTCATCCAATGCCTTTTGTATTGCTTCGGTATTGACTGTTTTTCCATCGCCAATCGCGCCATATTCTCTTACATCAAAATCTCTCTTTGTCATCCTATATCCTCCTTGGAAAATCGGTATCCACATCCGTGGACTGTTTTAATATAATTTGCTTTTCCCATCTTCTTGCGGAGCTGCTTGATATGAGTGTCGAGTGTACGTGTATCACCAACATAGGCAAATCCCCAGATACGGTTCAACAGTGTCTCTCTAGAAACTGTCATGTCCGGGTTTTCAATAAAATATAACAACAAACCAAACTCTTTTGGTGTTAACGTAATTTCTTCTCCGTCAATTTGTACAACGTGTTTTTCTTTTTCCATATGGACGAGTCCATAATCAATAATCTCGCGCTGATCCGTACTTCGTTTTAGAATCGCATTAATATGTGCCAGCAGAAGCATAATAGAAACAGGTTTCAGCAAATAATCATCCGCACCTGTTTGAAATCCCTTAAGCTGTGCTGTCTCTTTATCGTTTGCACTCAGCATAATAACCGGAACATCCGATAACGCCCGTATCTCATCCAATGCCTGAAAGCCATCCATATTCGGCATCATCACATCCATAATGATAAGCTGGATAGAGTGATCTTCAAAAAAAGCTGTAACTGCTTCTTCCCCATCACATGCCGTTGTTACCTGATAGCCGCTATGCATCAGATTATCCTCAAGCATCCTGCGAATCGATTCATCATCATCTACGACTAGTATGTGACCTTTATTCATGTTCTTTTCCTCTGTTATCGTTGCAAAATATTAATAATTTTTTGAAACGCATTATTAATCTTTCTTAGTATTGTTATCTGTCGCTGTTGTATCTCGAGAACATTTTTTCCAAATGGTTTTTCATTATTCCGATTGATACAACGACTCAGGCGTTCTTTCATCTTTTCAATCCTGGCCGAGATATTCTGAATTGTCTGCAGATCCTCTTTTGCTATTGTGAAATCAGGGTTATTTTTCACCCGTTCAATCTCACTTTTATACTGACTGTTCAGACGAATCTGTTCATTCTTCAAACGGGAAATCTCTTGATTATTTTTCTGAATCTCCGCTTTTCTATCTCCGTTTTGTTGCTGTTCTGATGAATGAGCCGGTACATCTGCTTTACGTTGCGCTCTTCCTGCCAGGCTAAAACAGGAAAAGAAAATCATCATCAGAATCATCCCAAGCAATTTACTCTTTTTCATTTCCACCAACCTCGCTTTGCTTTGTTTTATGATTCTTATCTTTTTTCGCTTTTGTATCCGGTATCTGCTCAAGTACTTCATCCAAATCTTCAATCTGATCTATGATACCATTAAGTGTATCATCAGTTTCTGCCTGAGAAGCAATCGGAACCTTCACCGTCTCATCATTTGTTTTCTGACCACATCCCGTTAATGAGAGGAACACCAGAAACATAGTATATAAACAAACTCTCTTCATCTGTGCTTCTCCTTAAACATTCATACGCATATTATATAAAAAAGGAGAACCGAAAACAAGACCTGAAACGTGATGTTTTCATGAAGTTTGACATTTTTCGTTTTTTTATGCACCTCCATGAAATTCATGTTATACTGTAAGAAAATGAACAGGAGGATACCTTGTTGTGAAATCCATCAAACAACGGATACTGCTCCCTTTTATCAGTATCATTATATTATTACCGGTCGTAATTCTGATTCTCTTCAATGTTATTATGAATATCTATATCAGCAACTCCACAAAGCAGACTCTTTCAACTACACTGAAAACCATGCAGTCTTTAATACGTGAATCGGAACTAAGTGGAGACAATACCCAGTATCGATCTATCATACGGGATCTGAGTTCTGCTCTGACCGCCTCCAAATTATCCGGAGACATCAGCTTCTATATTCTTGATAATGAAACAGAAATCAAGATTCTGTATCCCAGAGATTTGAATAATGATGATTACAACAATGCCGTTCTTACCAAAAATATTATTGAATCGGTGAACCAGGATGGTATCATTGAACGAGTTTATCTGAACCGCCATACCTATTACATGGCTGCAATTAACTTGCATGAGTACAAAAATTCATATAATCTGACTGTTTTGTTTGTCACAAACAGTATCGATGATGAGGATATGATGCTTCATATCAATATTGCATTATCCATCATCATCATCATCGCAATTCTGATCGGCATTTTAAGCGCCATACGTATCGCAACATCGATTACCAAACCAATTATGGCAGCTTCAGAATATGCTTATCAGATTGGAGAAGGAAATTTCATAACGGTTCCCATCGATAAGTCCAGCAGAGAATTCTATCAGTTGGATATCAGTATGAACCAAATGTCACGAAAATTGAAGCAGTATGATGAAACACAGAAAAAATTCCTACAGAATGCTTCCCATGAACTAAGAACTCCGCTGATGTCCATTCAAGGCTATGCAGAAGGTCTTGAGAACGATATTTTAACCGATTATCGGCATGCCGCCTCTATTATTCGCAAGGAATGCGAACGACTCAGCGAGTTAGTTGCGGAACTCCTGACATTATCCCGTATCCAAAACGAAACTCTGGAGCTCCATATAGAAGAATGTAATGCATATGAAGCTTTAGAAGACATCCGGGAGCGTTTAAACGGTCTGTGCATGAAAGAAAACCGCACCTTGAATATCGAGTGTCCTCAGAATCTAAGCATTGCCATTGACCAGAATCTATTCCGCCAGATCGTCATTAATCTGGCATCAAACGGTTTACGTTATGCAAAAACAATGGTGCAAATCACATGTACTATGATAGATTCAAAAGCTGTTATCTATGTCATTGACGATGGCGAAGGGTTCTCCCAGGAAGACCTGCCTCATATCTTCGAACGTTTCTATAAAGGAAAAAAAGGAAAATTCGGTCTGGGACTTGCTATCGCACAAAGCGGAGCATATTACATGAAAGGAAGCCTTAAAGCTTACAATCATGAAACGCTGGGAGCCGTATTTGAATTGCAGCTGCCCGTAGCTTTCCATCAGGAAACGCGCCATTAACTTAATTGAAATCACTGCGGTTGGTGAATTACATTATAGAGGCGCGTTATCGTGCGAAAGCTTACTCCAAAAGATACTGAAAAGAGGGATTGCAAAAACAGATAATCTGAGTTTGCAATCCCTCGTATTTTTTCATATAGGCGAACTATAATGTAACTGTTTTACCGGTGCAATATCTCTTATCTTTGTAAGTTACTACAACCTGATACGTTCCGGATTTTACTTTGGACATAGAGAATGCCACTTTATAGTTTAACTTTTTGTATTTTGCTTCCTGTGCTGTTTTCTTAAGCTGAACAGAATAGGATGCATCATCACTAATCAGTTCCACCTTGGAAACAGCATGGTCAGATGCCTTCGTATAGAGAACATCTCCTACAATACTGAAGGTTACTCCTTTCGTAATTGCAGTCTTTGGCAGAGAAGCAGTTTTCTTATCTGCTTTAAAGGAACGAAGCTCACCACGAAGATAATTCTCTCCGATGTTCATTGGTGTGGCCAAAACATCATAATCCGGTTCAAATTCATATGCACGATAGAAGGTATTCTTCAAAGAATACTGATTCAGAACTTTCTCTGTATCATAATCAAACTCATAAATCATGGATTTCTGACCATTGTATAATGGGTCTAAAACTCCGCCCATGGAGAATACTCGTTTCTTCTCATAATTCAAACGATAATTTGATGTAATCTTGGACTTCACACCTTCATAAGTGTGTTCCATAGAAACCGTTTTCTTCTTCTCGTTAATGTTATAAATTGTTACATACGAGCCTTTCAGACCATCAAAGGTATCAATTTTTCTCGTCTTATCCCAGTGATTATCAAACAACGCGATATGCATGGTATTCTTATTATTGTCAATATCATAAGGAACTTCATAGATCGAGTGAGGCTGATAAGCCCAGACAACATCGCCAACAGGCTTTAACACTTTATCTTCAAACGGTGTACCTTCCCAGAAGCTCGGATCGGATAAAATCCACTCTAATTCATTCGTTGTCCAGTTCACTTTAATACCGGAATGAACATTACGAGGAGAGAGAATGACCGTGTCAGTCTCAGCATTATACGAACAGGTATTCAAATGAGCCCAGTCGATCATATCTACATGGGTATCACCAAAAATCTCCCTCATATCAAGTGATTTAACGATTTTACCAGTCTCACGGTCTAATTCCTGAACAACATCTTCAACATGTCCATCAATGGAACTGGTAAGAATCAAAAGATTTCCACCTTCGGTCTTCTCAATAATCTCATGATGAACACCATTTTTTGCATAATACACATTATATACACGACCTAGATAATCCATCTCATAGAATTCTGTCGTATGAGGCTTCTCATCTGTCGGGATGAGTATCCCGTCAGCCTGCAGCATAAAATGTCCACCGGAAATCGGGAACATACCATACCCGCCATTGTCCATAGACAGATACCAACGAACCGTACCGGAACTGTCATAAGCGAAGCAATGAGGAGTAGACTGACCGGATACCTCGATCAGACCATACACCGATTTCTTCTTATACTGTTCTGTTTTTACCAGGTCTTTCATCGTTGTTGGCAACGGATCTGTCTGAATGGTAACTGTTCTGGTGTCAACTACCTGCTGATTAGTATCTAATAATTCCAGCTTCACTTTATTCTCACGATTAGGATATAATCCGACAATCGGAACTCTGTGTTCTTTTGATGCGGAAACTGTTCCTGATACATTATCTCTCTTTTTGTCACCAACAACAGTAAAGCGAACGCCCACTTCCTCTTCCGTTTTAAACAAAGCAACTGCCGTTAACGGAGAATTCTGATAAGGATCCACAATAATATATGGCTCATCAAATCCATAATCACTCTGTTCTAACAACTGCTGAATCTGATCATCAATTTGTTGGGACGTAACAGGAAGCGCTTCTTCCACTTTCACTTCACTTGTCTTGATCGATTTTGCTTCCGCTGTATATGCACTCGTCGTTGCATCGGATGACGGTTTGCTTCCACACCCAATAAGGGCAGTGCAAGTAATGGCAATCAATGCAGCATTTATGATAAGTTTCTTCATTTCGTTCTCCTCTAATCTTATTTAATCTGTACAGAATAGGTCTCTTCTGCAAATGGGTATTCCAGTGTTAACGCAGAAACATCATCTGCAACTTCAAAACCAATCCATCCTTCGTTTGAGCCGAAATTCAAATCGGTGCCTGCCATACGTTTCATACCCAGATCACTGATAAAAGAATCATCAATACGCTGATAGGTATTTCCTTTATCATCTGTCAGAGTCATGTTTTCCCATGCAATAGCCTCTGTACTGCTGCCTTTTTCAAATTTACATTTTATCAGACAGTATTGGTTTCCTGCACTGGCCTCCTGATGGAACTCCACTGTTTCAGCATCTGTATAACCCAGCACGGTACTTACATTTTCTAATGATTTACTCATTTGCACATCTTCAATCTGCATGCTCCAGCCCGCCACTTCAACGGCATCTTTCGAAAAAGCAGCATCCGAATTAGTTTCCGTTTCCACATTCTGATTCACATTTCCATCATCAGCCTGTTTCTTTCCGCAAGCCATGAATGACAATGCAGTAACTGCTAACATAGCGACCATTACAATTTTTCTTCTCATAATTCTTTATCCTTTCTATGCATATATATTGATAATTATATCACATGTCTGTGAAAAAGTTGTGATAAAACAATAGAGAAAGACAAAATCCTTCTCTATCGTATTATAACTATTTTGCTTCAATATATCCCTGTGCTGTCAGCAATTCTGCGCAAAGGATTGCTCCACCAGCTGCACCACGGATTGTATTATGAGATAAGCCTACAAATTTATAATCATACACCGTATCTTCTCTTAAACGTCCCATAGAAACGCCCATACCATTTTCGTAATTTCTGTCAAGATTTACCTGAGGACGATTATCTTCTTCCAAATACTGAATGAATTGTTTTGGCGCACTTGGAAGATTTAGTTCCTGTGGGAGTCCCTTAAAGTTTACCCAACGGTCAATGATTTCTTCTTTCGTCGGTTTCTTCTCAAAGCTGACAAAAACAGCTGCGGTGTGACCATCCTGAACCGGAACACGAATACACTGAGTTGTAATAACAGGGCCCTCTGCCTTTACAATCTTACCATCTTCAATTTTACCCCAAAGGCGAAGTGGCTCTTGTTCGGATTTTTCTTCCTCTCCACCGATATATGGAATCACGTTGTCATTCATTTCAGGCCAGTCTTTAAAAGTTTTACCCGCACCGGAAATAGCCTGATAGGTAGTTGCAACTACTACTTTTGGTCCAAACTCTTTTAATGCATGTAATGCAGGAGCATAACTCTGAATTGAGCAGTTTGGCTTTACTGCTACAAAGCCTTTCTTCGTGCCGAGCCTTTCCTTCTGATATTTAATAACCTCAAAATGTTCCGGATTGATCTCTGGTACTACCATAGGAACATCCGGTGTCCATCTATGTGCACTGTTGTTAGAAACAACAGGTGTCTCAGTTTTTGCATAAGCATCCTCGATTGCTTTGATTTCTTCCTTCTGCATATCAACTGCGCTGAAAACAAAATCAACAGATGCAGCAACCTCTTCTACCTGCGTAACATCCATTACGATCATGTTTTTCACACGTTCCGGCATTGGATTTGTCATTTTCCAACGATCTCCAACAGCTTCTGCATATGTCTTTCCGGCTGAACGTGGACTTGCTGCAAGAGTAACCACTTCAAACCATGGATGATCCTCTAAAAGGGAGATGAAACGCTGTCCAACCATACCGGTTGCACCTAAAATACCAACTTTTAATTTCTTTTCCATGTCAATTCTCCTTTCACTATTAGACACGATTATAAACTATTTTTTCCTTAATGTATACTAAAATTTATTTTTTTTGCAAAATTCGACGACTCTTTCAAACTCCATGGTACCACCGAACAAATCCAATGCACTTCCAATCGTAACATCCAATCGGTTTCTGCCGAGTTCCTTCAAGATTTTCAAATCCTCATATCCGGCAACTCCGCCTGCATATGTAATTGGAATTGCTCCCCAACTGCCCAATAGGTCAACAAGCGGTTTCTCTATGCCACGACATTTCCCTTCTACATCCACTGCGTGAATTAAAAATTCATCACAATACGAGGACAATTCCTGTAATGTTTCCTTCGTTACTTTTACATCCGTATAGGTCTGCCAGCGGTTCGTTACAATATAATAATCTTCTTCCCGTTTCCGACAACTCAAATCCAGTACCAGATGTTCTTTCCCCACTTCACTGACAAGACGGTTTAATTTATCATATTGAATGAGACCGTCTGAAAATACATAGGATGTAACAATGACATGGGATGCCCCGGCATCCAAAAACCGGCTTGCATTCTCTGTACAGATACCACCGCCAATCTGTAGCCCGTTGGGATAAGCCGCTAATGCCCGTTCTGCTTCCACAATATCTGCCTGATACTCTTCTGTGCCACGCGGATTCAGTAATATAATATGTCCCCCGGGCAAATCTCGGCCGCGATACTGCTCCGCATAAAAATCCGCATGATATTCTGAAACGAAGTTTTCTTTCGCTTCGTGTGTGGAATCGCACAAGGTACCACCTACAATCTGCTTCACTCTTCCATTATGAATATCAATGCATGGACGAAATCTCATATGTACACCTCTCTTCCGAACACAACATAAGTGGAAAATATGTCGTTTGCCCGTTGGGCTGCCGCTGACTGCGGTGCATATCTGTTTTTTCTTGCACCGTTTTCCGGTTTAAGAAAGACATTGCACTCCATGT
>JBJELB010000105.1:0-5245 GCA_051878935.1 Lachnospiraceae bacterium
TGCTTCTGATGTAAAAAAGCAAGATCCTGAGCACTTGTAGCAGTGGTATGTTTCTGGTTCAGGAATATTACAGAGGAATTACGGCATGCCTGAAACAGCATTGCCATTCGTGTAAAGGAAGAAATGTTCGTTCTCGCTGACAGTGCCTTTGCTGTTTGCAGCGGCTGTTCGTAGCTGCGTCTGATCAAGGCATCCACAATAGCGTCCTTAGAGGGATAGTAATAGTAGATGCTTCCCTTGCCTATGCCGGCTCTGGCGGCAATCTCACTTACAGAAATATGTTGAATGCTTTTTTCCTCCAGCAGCTGCTGCAGGGCATCCAGTATTTTTTTTGATTTATCGGCATCCGGCATGTTTGATAGCCACCTTTCTCATTCCAGTTATTAAGAGTTTGTTAAGCAATTATAACATATTAGTAAATTGTGAACAATAGAGAATCATTCCGCAAAAGATGGAAATATTTCGTGCTTTTTTTGTGCTGTCTGTAATTGACCGTAGGTCGAAATGCGTGGTATAATCAGATTAAAATTAATCGACTGCTGGTCGATAGATGGATTTAGGAGGATAATATGACATACGCTGAGTTTTTTTATGAAATCAAGAACAAATTTATGGATGCAGATGTGAGTGATATTCATGAACATCTGGCATACCAGTTCTGTATTGAGGATGAAGAAAGTGGTGGAATTTTCTATGTTGAAGTAAAGGATGGTCAGCTCTTTGTGGAGCCATATGAATATTATGACAGAGATGCTGCTTTTATTTCTGATCCTGATACACTCATGAAAATCGCAGAAGGAAAAATGGACCCGGTATGGGCATTTACGACAAAGAAGTTAAAGGTGGAAGGAAATCTTGATAAGGCTCTCAAACTAAAAAACATTATAGACATGAAACAGAAAGAGAAAAAAGCAAAGAAAAAATAGTATTTAGGATAGTTTAGTCTGGAGGACGTATGGGAATTTTAAAAAAAGGAATCGCCTGTGCAGGAGCACTCGCAGCAGCAGGGGCGCTGGAGACCGCTTATTTTTACAGAAGAACCATGAAGAGAAACAAGGTGGATATGCAGCGTACGATAAAAATGGCGGGTACGGACTGGTCGCAGTATTCGGAAATTCTGGCAGAAAGAAAAGCATTTATGATGCAGCAGCCTCATGAAGATGTCTATCAGACCTCTTTTGATGGTCTGAAGCTTCATGCGACCTATTTTCCGCCAATCAATGAAAACATGGAGAAGAAACGGGTTGTGCTCTGTTTTCATGGTTATACCAGCAGAGGAATGAGTGATTTTACGGGATTGACAGACTATTATTTCCGACGGGGTTATGCCATGCTGCATCCGGATGCCAGAGCCCACGGAGACAGTGAAGGAGAATATGTCGGCTTTGGTTGTCTGGACAGAAAAGACGCATTGATGTGGATTGAGTGGGTTATCCAAAAGTGTGGTACGGATGTTGAGATTCTTCTTCATGGCATTTCTATGGGTGGAGCAACGGTGTTAATGGCAAGTGCTTTGGAGCTTCCGCCACAGGTGAAGGGAATCATATCCGATTGTGGTTTCACCTCTCCGAAGGAGGTTTTTACTTATGTATTAAAGACAATGTACCATCTCCCACCGTTTCCTGTTATGCAGGGGGCGGAAATTATAAATAAAAGGCTTGCCGGATATGGTATGGATGAATGTAATGCAAAACGGGAGGTTGCGAAAGCAAAGGTGCCGATTTTATTCATTCATGGTTCAAAGGATACGTTTGTACCGACGAAAATGTGCCATGAGATATATGAGTGCTGTGCATCGCCCAAGAAAATCCTGATTGTAGAAGGTGCGGCTCATGGAGAGAGCTACTATAAGGATATGGATGCATATGAAAATGCATTGGATGAATTTACAAATGAATTATGGAAAAGTCAGGAGGAGATAATGTGAAAACAAGAAAAGGTTACAAAACTTATCCGTTGACAGCTGCCCAGAAATTTCATTTTTATTATCTGGAGCATTGTCCGAAAAAAGAGGTTGTCAATGTGGGAACCAGTCTTACTATCGAATATGAGCTGGATATCGATGTGTTGAGACAGTCCATATATAAGGCATATGAGCGCTGTGAGTCCATGCGTCTTCGCTTTGCCTATGACAACAAAGAGAAACAATGGTATCAGTATGTGGTAGACAAAGAGGAACGCGAAATCGAATATGTTGATTTCTCAGGCAAAAGCATGGAAGAAGCAGAGGCGATTATGAAGGAATGGACGGCGGTTCCTTTTGAGAGAGAAGATTCTCCTATGAACCGGGTTGTCATGATTAAGACTCCGGATGGAAATCAGGGAGTTTATCTTCTGGCCGATCATCTGATATTGGATGCGCAGTCCCTGATCTGCTTCATGAAGGATATCATAGAGCTTTACAGTAGCACGATGTTTGAAGGTGTGGAATATCCAAAAGAGATGCGCTCTTATATTGAACAGCTGGAGAAAGACCTGGCATATGAGGCCGGAAGCAAAGCGCAGCAAAGAGACCGGGAATATTTCCACAAGCTGATTGATGAATCAGAACCTATTTATAACGGAATTGATGGTCCGAGAGCACTTGAGGAAGAAAGAAAGAAAAATCCGAAAGCAAGAGCAGCCCAGTTTATTTCGAGAAATGTGCAATCAGCGCTGGATATTTTCCATCTGGAAGAAGAACCAACAGCCCGTCTGATGAAATTCTGCGAGGAGCAGCATGTCTCCCTCCAATGTCTGTTGATTATGGGTATCCGTACTTATTTGCAGAAAATGAATGGAAATGATGACGTGGCAATCAATGTTGCCTATGCAAGAAGAGCAACGTTAGCAGAAAAGAAATCAGGCGGAACGAGAATTCATTCCTTCCCGTTTCGAACGATCATTCCGGAAGATATGACCTTCCTTGAGGGAATTCATGTCATTCGAGATAGTCAGAATGAGATTTTCAGACATACCAATTTTGATCCGGTAGAGTATTTTGCATACAGAAGAGAGAAATATCCGGTAGAGCCTGGAAGAACCTACGAGCCTATGTCATTAACCTATCAGCCGATGACATTAAAGGATCAGGGCTTGAATAAGCTTGGGGATATTAAGTATAAGACCAAATGGTATCCAAATGGAGCAACCACACAGGCAATGTATTTAACGGTTATGCACAGACCGGAGGATAATGGACTTGATTTCAATTTTGAGCATCAGATAGAGGCAGTATCAAAAGAAACGCTGGAATATTTCTATTATTATATGTGTAAAATTATGTTTAAGGGAATTGAGAGTCCCAACCTGAAAATTGGTGAAATTATTAAGCTGATATAGAATTGTAAGTTTTTGTGTGGAAAAGAACAGAGAAGGAGAAGAATATGTTTGATAAATTGGCAGATATCATTGTAAATTATGTTGAAGTGAATAAAGAGGAGATTAAGCCGGAATCACGTTTTATGGAAGATTTGGGGTTCACTTCCTTTGACTTTATGAGTATGCTCGGAGAAATAGAGGATGAGCTCGATGTAGAAATCGTCCAGGAGGATGTTGCAGACATCCGTACAGTACAGGAAGCAGTGGATTATCTGGAGGAAATCTCCGAGTAGCAGAAAGGAGTATGGTATGAATATGGTGAGCAGTACCATCCGTGAACTTCTGCTTAAAACAGAGGCGGAGCATGGTTCATGGGATGCATTTCGGTATAAGGTAAAAAGAAGTGACAATGGCGGAAAAAAATCGGTAGCCATTGAAAGCAAGACCTATACACAATTAAAGAATGATTCTGAATGTTTCTCTGCAGTGTTGGAATCACTTCATGAACAAAAAAGCCATATTGCAATTGTGGGAGCAACCTCTTATACATGGGTGGTTGCTTATATGGGAATCGTTAACAGCGGGAGTGTAGCAGTTCCTCTTGATGCCCAGCTTCCGTTAGAGGATTTGTGTGAACTGCTGAACCGTGCAGAAGTCACAACTCTCGTTTATGATGAGAGCAAGGCGCAGCTGGCAGCGGAAGCACAGAAGACATGCCCGGGCTTACGATATGTGATTTCCATGAGTGATGAGAGCATCGTTTCGGATTCGTTGTCGTTCTGGAAACTGGTCGGAGAACAGAAACCGGGATATGACTATATGCCGCTTCCGGAAGAACTGGCTACCATTATGTTTACTTCCGGAACAACCGGAAAAAGTAAGGGAGTTATGCTTTCCCACCGTAATCTGGCAGAAAATGCGACCTGTCTTGATATGAAAATTGAGCCGGGAACGGTAATCTTGTCCGTATTGCCGATTCATCATGCCTACTGCTTAAGTATGGATATTTTAAAGGCACTTTCTCTTGGAAGTGTGATTTGTATCAATGATTCTCTGCTTCGTGTTGCAAAGAATATCAAGCTGTTTGAGCCGAATATGATATTGATGGTTCCGCTGATGATCGAAACACTTGCGAAGAAGCTGGAGGAGGTTTCGTGGATGCCGGCTTCGCTTGTAAAGGCGAAGGTGTTTGGGAAACAGTTCCATACCGTATGCAGTGGTGGTGCCTATTTAAATCCTACTTACATAGAAACTTTTAAGAAGTACGGAATTACGATCCTGCAGGGCTACGGAATGACGGAGTGTGCTCCTGTTATCAGTACGAACCTGAGCTGGAATCATAAAGACGGCTCCGTAGGTAAGCTTATGCCGAACTGTGAAGCAAAGACAGTGGATGATGAGCTGTGGGTAAGAGGCTCAAGCGTTATGCAGGGATACTATCATATGCCGGAAGAAACAGCAGAAACTCTGGAAGAAGGATGGTTGAAAACAGGTGACCTGGGATATGTAGATGAGGATGGCTTTGTGTTCCTGACCGGCAGAAAGAAGAACCTGATTATAACAGCCAATGGTGAAAATATATCTCCGGAAGAAATAGAGAATAAGCTTGGAGAAAGCCGGTTGGTACAGGAGGTTTTGGTACGGGATTGCGAAGGTGTGATAGAAGCCGAGATTTTCCCGGATTTCGAATATGCGGGTAAGAAAAAAATCAAGGATATTCAGACTGAACTTCAGGCACTTCTGGATGCTTACAATCAGAATGTACCTTTATATAAGAGAGTATTGAAACTCAAAGTCCGTGAATCTGAGTTTGAGAAAAATACAACAAAAAAAATTAAACGATTCTAAAAATATTAGCCTGCCGTTTGCCCCGGTGAAATGTCGCTGACGGCGGTGCGTATCTGTTTTTTCTTGCACCGTTTTCCGGTTTAAGAAAGACATTGCA
>JBJELB010000106.1:0-5172 GCA_051878935.1 Lachnospiraceae bacterium
TATTTTGTAAAACAATGTATGCCTAGGTTGACGAATGAGTATAATATAGATATAATGAGGGTGTGATTTTGCATAAAATGTGCAGAATGGAGGAATCTTGAAATGTTGTTACAATTCAAAGTTAAGAACTATAAATCTTTTTTGGAAGAAACTGAATTTTCTATGGAGGCTGCTCCAAAACAGAAAGGACTTGACTATAGTTTAAGCAATATAAAATTCAAAAAGAGAATAATCAAAGGTCTTAGTTCCTCTGTTATTTATGGACCAAATGCATCTGGTAAGACAAATGTGATTGGTGCTATGGATACTTTGCGCTCAATTATTCTTAGAGGCAATATACGAAATACCGAGGAAAAGGGTTCACCCAATCCTGCTTCAGAATCATTGGAATTTATACCAAATAATACACTGGAGCATGCAAATCCCATAGAATTTGCTATTACTTTTATGGAGAATAACCTTCTTATCAGCTATGAACTTGTACTAGATCTGGGAGTGTTTCTTGAGACTGCACATGAGAGAAGAATTCTCAGAGAAGTTCTATCTGTGAATGAGTCAACTATTTTCCATAGAGAAGAAGGTCTGGTTATAGAGAATTTAAACGTGATTAAGAAGTATTTGTCAGATTCGGTGGATGCTCATGTAAATGGAATAGGTCTGATAGCAGCGAACAGTCTAAATCCAGAGGAACTCTTTCTTATGAATGGCTTTAAGCTTTTGTATTCACAGAATCTTGTAAAGATAATATCAGAGTGGTTTTTGAATAAGTTCATGGTTATTTGCAGAGCAGATTCCTTACAGTTGATCAAAAGATTTGCTGATCCACAGCAACCGACTGTATATATTGAAAAGACAATGAACAGAGCCGCAGAACTTTTTGGCATAAATTCCAATGCGGTAGGATATGTTGTAGGGGACGATGATACGGGTGCAAAATTGTGTTCTATCTTTAAGGATGAGAAGAATAAAAAGATTGCAACTATGGCGGCGGAGTTGTTTGAATCTTATGGAACCATTCGTTTTGTAACAATTTTTCCATTAGTATTAAAGGCTATCCTAACGGGAGGAACTTTGATCGTGGATGAGTTTGACGCATCTATTCATCCAATGGCACTTATGAATATCATCAATATTTTTCATAACGATGACATTAATATCCACCACGCACAGCTGATTTTTAATACGCATAATCCAATATTCCTCAATTCGAATATCTTTAGAAGAGATGAAATTAAGTTTGTGGAGCGTGACGATGAAACTCATCTTAGTGTGCTTTATTCTCTTTCTGATTTTGGAACTACAGGTGATAGAGGTGTCAGAAAGCATGATGATTATATGCAACACTACTTTGTTAGTGAGTACGGTGCGATTAAGGATATAGATTTCACACCTATTTTTGAGGAGATTTTGAATCGGGAAAGTGGGGTGGGATCATGATTAAGAGAAAAACCATCAAGAAGTACTTCTTTACCGTTGAGGGTGAAACAGAGAAGTGGTATTTGGAATGGTTAAGGGATAGAATCAATGAGTGTGAAGAAGCGACTTATAAGGTATCATTCGATATTCAGGTACAGAAGAATCCGTTAAAGAGAGCAAAGTCTTTAGCAGTGACAAGTAAGACTGAAATTTGGCATTTGTCAGATTATGAAAGCGATGAGCCGATTCATGTAAAACAGTTTACTGAGGTGATGGATAAGATGAAGGCTGCATCGAATCTTGGTAAACAGCTTTCATATAAGTTTGGATATACAAATCTGACCTTTGATTTATGGGTCATTTTACATAAAGCTGCTTGTAATGGTGCACAAGCTCATAGAAAGAATTATATTAATTCACTGAATCAGGTCTATGGCGAGAAGTTCGAAAACATGGATGAATATAAGCATGAGGATAATTTTAAAAGATGCTTGGGGCAACTGTCTTTAGATAATGTCCGAAATGCCATAGATAGGGCTAATAAGATAATGGTACGAAATCAGGAGAATGGGTATCGACTTTATGAGTATAAGGGATATAAGTATTATAAAGAAAATCCCTCCCTGACAATTAATGTGATTATTGAAAAAATTCTAAAGGATTGTGAACTGATGTAGGTATAAAAAAGAGATGAGCAAAACTATCGCAAGTCGAAAATTTGAGAAAGTATGGTTATACTAGCATATATAGCTGCAATATGATACAATGAGCCGAAAGACGACATGATAACATGATAATTCCTTTAGGAAAATACAGACAGAAGAATTGAGGAAGAGTATGGCAGACTATAGTACATTAAATGAGAAACAGCAACAGGCAGTCTTTCAGACGGAAGGACCGGTTTTGGTATTGGCAGGAGCCGGTTCCGGCAAAACGCGTGCGATTACCCACCGGATTGCTTATTTGATAGAAGAAATGGGTGTGAATCCATATCACATTATGGCGATTACATTTACTAACAAAGCTGCAAGGGAAATGAAGGAACGGGTGGATGCCCTCGTTTCCTATGGTTCGGAGGCAGTATGGGTTGCGACCTTTCACTCTACCTGCGTCCGTATCTTGAGACAGCATATTGAGCGGATAGGGTATGACCGCAATTTTACCATATATGATACGGATGACCAGAAAAACCTGATCAAGCAGTGTTATAAGAAGCTGCAGATTGATCCGAAGAATTTTCCGGAAAAAACGACTCTGTCAGAGATTTCAAAAGCGAAGGATGAATTTTTGACTCCGGCTGATTATCGCAGAGAGCATGAGAATGATTTTCGTCGCTTAAAGATTGCGGATCTGTACCAGGAATACCAGAAAGAACTGCAGGCCAATAATGCATTGGATTTTGATGATTTACTTTTTAAAACTGTAGAATTGTTTCAGTTTCACCCGGATGTACTGGAACAGTATCAGGAACGTTTTCGATATATTATGGTGGATGAGTATCAGGATACGAATACGATTCAGTTTATGTTTGTGAATATGTTGGCAAGGAAATACCGGAATCTGTGTGTAGTAGGGGATGATGACCAGTCGATTTATAAGTTTCGCGGGGCGAATATCCTCAACATTCTGAATTTCGAACAGCAGTTTCCGGATGCAGCCGTTATCAAACTGGAGCAGAACTATCGTTCCACGAAGAATATCCTGGAGGCAGCCAATTGTGTGATAGCCAACAACCATGGTCGCAAGGCGAAAACACTCTGGACGGCGAATGAGGAGGGGGAGAAGATATCTCTGGCTCAATATGAGAGTGAATATGATGAAGCAGATGGTGTTACACGACAGATTCAGAATGTGGTGAGCGAATCAGGGGCATCCTATGCAGATTGTGCGATTCTGTATCGAACGAATGCACAATCCCGTGTCTTAGAAGAAAAATTATTGATGCGAAGCATTCCGTATCGTATCTTCGGTGGAGTGAATTTCTATCAGAGAAAAGAAATCAAGGATTTGATTTCGTATCTGAAGGTGGTTTTTAACGGTGTGGATGATATGGCAGTACGTCGTATTATCAACGTGCCAAAGCGGGGAATCGGTGCAACGACACTCGACAAAGTAGCAGTATACGCAGAGGAACGGAACATTGATTTTATGCAGGCTTTATTTGAAGCGGAGGAGATTCCGGGAATCAAAAAAGCGGCAGAGAAGATTAAGACTTTTACGGATCTGATACAGGAATTGAGGGCGATTGCAGCTACACCTTCAGAAGGTTTTCTGGAGCATTTATATGAACAACTGTTAGAAAAGACAGGCTATCGTCAGGCGCTGGTGGATGAAAAGACGGAAGAAAGTATGGCACGTGTGGAGAATATCGATGAGCTGCAAAGTAAGATAGCGACGTATGAATCCGAAGCAGAATTACCATCGCTGGGCGGTCTGCTGGAAGAAATAGCATTGGTTGCAGATATTGATAATCTGGATGACGAGCGGGAATGTGTGGTGTTAATGACGCTTCACAGCGCCAAAGGTCTGGAATTTCCATATGTATTTTTAACCGGACTGGAAGATGGTTTATTCCCGGGTATGATGTCGATTCTGGCAGAAGGGGAAGAGGAACTGGAAGAGGAACGCAGATTGTGTTATGTAGGCATCACGAGAGCGGAACGCGGATTATATATCAGCGCAGCACGCAGACGTATGGTGCGTGGTGAGAGCCGGTATTCCAAGCTGTCCCGGTTTGTAGAAGAGATTCCGGAAGAATTGTTACAGGGTACGGCAAAGATGCGGATGGCGAAACCGGATGTACTGGCACAGGCAAAGAGCACTGTCCAGCAAAGGATGGGTAGTTTTGGGAAACCTTTCGCTCATTCCTATCAATCGAGGAGCTTTGCCTCAAACGCTCCGATACAAATAGATTATGCTGTTGGAGATACGGTGCGACACATCAAGTTCGGACAGGGTGTCGTGACTGAGATTGTTGCGGGCGGTCGTGATTATGAAGTTACAGTAGATTTTGCAAAAGTGGGTGTGAAGAAGATGTTTGCATCCTTTGCAAAATTAAAAAAACTATAAACCTTTCGAATATTTCATGGAATATTTCGAAGAATAGTGGTATAATCATTGTACTAATATGAGAAACGTATGAAAGGAGAGAGTATATGGGACGTTTTAAACATATGAATGATTTAATCGACATGGCAAAATGGAACGAACTGGTAGGAAGAAAAGAAGAGAAGAAAGAGAATAAAATTGTAATTGCATTGGCAATCATCGGAGCTGTTGCAGCAGTAGCAGGCATCGCATATGCAGTCATCCGTTGTGTAGTACCGGATTATGATGACTTTTATGATGATGACTATGATGATGATTTTGATATGGATTTCTTTGATGAGGATAGCAAAGAAGAGCCAGCAGAGGTATAAAAGAGTGCCTGAGAGGGGCTGTACGAACGTGCAGTCTCTCTTGAAAGATAGGTGTTTATAATTGTATAAATATTCTGACAATTCGATACCGGACCGCATAAATTCTGTGTTTTAATTTTTTAAAAAAACGTGTTGACAATTAAGATACCCTGTAATATAATATGACTTGCGTTGATGAGAGACGCATGACAATCACACATTTTACGGGGTGTGGCTCAGCTTGGCTAGAGCGCTTGATTTGGGATCAAGAGGTCGCAGGTTCGAATCCTGTCACCCCGACTCTGCGGGTGTAGTTCAATGGTAGAACACTAGCCTTCCAAGCTAGATACGTGGGTTC
>JBJELB010000107.1:0-5144 GCA_051878935.1 Lachnospiraceae bacterium
AGGGTTGTCATATGATTCTGTTGTCAATGTTCCATGCACTGCAAACCCTTGTATTCTCTAAGGTTTTTCGTGCCTTCGCTGTGCTCATCAGCGACAGCTTGTTTATATTATCACAACAGTTTTCTTGTGTCAACAACTTTTTTAATTTTTTTTATTTTTTAATAAACACCGTTTATTAGATTTCAAAAGAATCTCTCATAGAATTTATTCTACCATCTGCATCTTCCAGATGCACCACATGGCAGGATTAAATCTTTGCTTGTCACCGGCAAACCAATTTCCTCTGATTGAACGATTCCCTTTTTCGCATCTTTACGAGAGGATATTTGCTCCGGAGCATTTAAAACTGTTTCTAACATATAGGTTAATACTGCAGGCTGTAGTCCTGTCGTATAGGAATTAACCAAATAAAACAATGGATCATCAGACAGTACTTGAGAACATAATTTGATAAAGTCGAATATTTGCTCTTCAATCTTCCAGATTTCTCCCTTTGGTCCTCTTCCATAGGATGGCGGATCCATAATAATTCCATCATAATGATTGCCGCGACGAATTTCTCGTTCTACAAACTTCACGCAATCATCTACTAACCAGCGAATCGGCGCATCTTCTAAACCAGATGCTTTTGCGTTATCTTTTGCCCATGTTACCATACCTTTGGAAGCGTCCACGTGAACAACACTGGCACCTGCTTGGGCTGCTGCACAGGTAGCACCACCTGTATAAGCAAATAAATTCAACACCTTAATCTCTCGACTCGGGTTGTTTTGCTTCGCTTTCTTAATAATGTCTGAGAACCAATCCCAATTGACCGCCTGTTCCGGAAATAGTCCGGTATGTTTAAAGCTAAACGGCTGCAAATGAAAGGTTAAATCTTTATAATGGATCTGCCATTTTTGTGGCAAATCGATAAACTCCCATTCTCCGCCACCTCTATTACTCCTATGATAATGGGCATTGGGGTGTTTCCATCCAGCTGACTTTTTCGGTGTATTCCATATTACCTGAGGATCCGGACGAACAAGCTGATAATCTCCCCAGCGTTCCAGCTTTTCTCCATTTGAGGTGTCTATAACTTCATAATCTTTCCAACCATCTGCTATCCACATAGTTCTTCTCTCTTTCCATCTGATGGCTGTATTGTAGCATATTCTCATAAGAAAGAAAAGTCCGATGATTCAATCACCGGACTCGCCTTCCAAACTCTGTTTTTACCTATCATAATATAACAGACAACATTATTTTACCGTAATACCTACAGAACGTTTTACATTATTCCCAAAATCAAATGTAAGTGTAAAGGATGTTCCTGATACAAATCTCGACAGTGTTGGTGTTGTTGTACCATTACCACTCACCTGTGGAGTCACAGAATTATCTCCACTATCAATATCAGAAATGAAGAATTTCGGTTCAATCGAGTCCATAGAAACCTGATCATCCTTAATACCAAAGTTATCAGTATAAGAGGATACCCATTCATAGAAAATATCCACATTCAATTTTCCGGAAGGAGTTCCATCGTAATCCTTAATCAGTTTGCTAAGACTCATTGTTTTACTCGAAATCGTACCACCTCTATCAGGGTCAACCAAACTGAAGCTCACAATCTTTCTTTCCTGATTTACAATCTTCACGTCTTTTTCTATTGTATCTCCGGTATTGTTAATAACGATATCAATTTTTCTGACAAGAGTATCTACAACTGCATCATTTACTACAAAATCGCTTGTTGAAATTCCACTTGTCGTCAAACGTGTGGTGTCATTTTCCGAGGACTCAGAAGTTACCTCTACTGCTAAACCACCTTTACCGTTTGCATCCGTATATGGCAAATCACCGTCATCCGGAACACTGACAGAAAACTCATTTGCTGTCAATTTAATCTTAGCACCATTACTTAACACACCATATGTCTTAACCTCAGGTTTGAAATAATCCGACTTATTAACATCATTAATGGAAATTGGTGCAATATCAGACACCTCAAATTTACTAATACGATCTAAGGAAGCAGAAACAATCTTCTGCTCATATTCACTACCCGGTGTACGATTCTTCGTACGCATATCATATGTTGTTCCCTCTACAATATCTAACAGATTAGAACCGGTACTGGAAGCTAAAACGAATTTCAAATTCTTGGAAGTATTCGTTCTTACAGGTTTCACTGCAACGCTACCCGTGCTGGATACTAATGGAATGGTAGGGTTACCGGAAACAACCGTAAAATCATTATCATCATAATCAATACGTATTGCATATTCTTTGTATTCATTTTTCATCAATGTAGTGGAAATACGTCTGCCGTACTGATCTTCAATTAAGAAGTTATCCAATTTAAAAGTAATTGGATTCGTACCTATGACACCGGTACCTGTATCCGTAATACCAACGATCTCTGTTGGTCTGGCAGGATTCATGACATTATAAAATACCATGGAAGAAGCATGGGTCTTAGTCCTGAAGGTATCCGTATGATACCCCACTGTCAACGGGTTCCTCTCCTGTCTCAGATACAACTTTGGAACACCATTCTCCTTCACAAATTCGTAATTCGTATCTTCTACAACAGCACGAAGCGATTTCATATCCGTTACTACTTCACCATTAACATCTAATGCTTCATATTCAAACTCAATATCTTCACCCTGAACTACAACTGCCGGGGGGGTAACATTGAACGTATTGACCGTAGTACCATAACCGACAACAATTTCATATGATGTGTTTGCGCCACCCAGGTTCATAATACTTAACTGGGCCGTACCGGAAGCATACTCCTTGTTCGCCGTTGGGGACAAAGCTAATGCCAAAGATTCTACTTTCTGCTCTGTATCTTTAATATAAGTAAGATCAGATTTCTTATATGTAGTTTGCATATTAGTCAGACCTGGAGAAATCTGATAAATCATCTGATCAAACATTGGTGCTTTCGGATCGGTTATCTTCACATCATACTGATCTACCACATCAAACAATACATAGAATTCATCTGTCTCACCATTTACCAGTTCTTTTCCTTCCGGATTATAAATACCGGTAACCTGAATAGATTTTGCTTTTGCCGCATCGGACAATGTTAACTCTTTTGTAGTAGTCAGATGTAAGTCTCCACTGTTTAACATGATGACAGCCTGATACTTCGTCTGTCCAACAATCGCCGTTGATGGAATACCGTGAAGGCGAACCGTTGCACCCAAACCATTATCATTAAGCGTTCCCATATCATTATCAATCGGGAAGCCTGCGATTTGAATACCGGTTGGAGTATTCTGTTTCGTCACATCTTCTCCAAACTGATTGCATACCATATAGGTAAACGAAGCACGATTTACTATCTGGTTTTCCCCATTCACTATCTCTTTATTAGAATTAAAATAATCATCCAGCACAAGATAGTCACTTAAAACCTTAATCTCTGTCGCTTTTGCTGCCTGTCCCTCTACCGTCTGGCTTGTCTCACCCATCGATATCGTATAAGTCGCTTCAACGATATTGGAGTTGGTCGTAATCATCGCTGTATCCGCAGCATCATTCACTTCTACCGTTGCAGATACTGTGTTTCCATCCTTCTTTACAACAATCGATTCTTTATCCAATTCCAAACCGGTAACCGTAAATGTTCTTGCACCACTTTGCTCCGCTGCTACAATCCCCTCATTCTTTGTTACCGTAACTTTTAATTTTTTACTTTTTTTACTGTATTGATCCGTTACCGTAATGGTTGCCTTTCCGGCTTTCTTCGCAGTTAAAACACCTTTTTTACTTACGGATACCACCTTTTTCTTTGAAGATGCATATTTCAAAGATACCAATGCTTTCGTCGGCGTTGCTTTCACCTTAAGTTTTACCTTATCCCCAACCATTAAGCTTTTCGCTTTCTCAGCATTAGAAATGGTAAGTTTTTTTGCTTTCTGCGTTTTTGCCGCATCTACCGGAGTAGCCGACAGAACCAGTGCAGAAGCAAGTAACAATGCAATCCCCTTCTTAATCTTTCTCATTTTTAGCCTCCAAATCCTGTTTTTACTCTCAACACATCGGATATCTACCGTCAAATGTTACGAAACTATCCTAATTATTATTCTAATCTTAGACAAATTCACAGTCAATAGCAATTCAACCTTAGTTATTCTCATAATGTGTTGTAAAGATTATCAGTATTTCTGAGGTCCTACGTATTGCGTTTGTGCTGCACCAAGGTATAGCAAAAACAATGGACGAAACAGGATCAAGCCAAATGATACAAACATTCCCTGCCGGAAGCATTCCGCCAGTTTATTACTGGATGCGATATGTAGAATAATACCAAGCATACACGCTATAACTGTAACCCCTACCGGTAACATACTGGTTGTATTTCGAAACAGAATAGTGGTTACGACCATAACTGCCTGTGAGGCTATATACAGCCAATACATTTTGAGTTCCCAGCTGAGTTTGTACAAATAATACAAATTATAAACAGGAATCAGGGCCTTCCACTTTGCAACACCTGTTTTCGAAAAAATCTTCCAGATTCCTATCACCTGCATAACAACCAATACAATGATTGTAACAGGGACTAAATATACAATCATTTTTGCTGTTTCCATCGACATGTTCTGCATACTTTCAATCATATCAGCATCTCCTTTATCACACCATAAAACAATCAAGCCATCGTTTGGAATTGTAGCAGAAAAACATGAAATGCGCAACAAATGGAATTATCGAAAATGCCTCCAGAGCATTTCTCTCTCCGGAGGCATCTAGTGCAAACAGCTTAACGATTATTATATCTTTCAACCTGTCCATTTTTTATATCTAATACATGTTGTAAACCGATGTCATGAATTTTCTTCACATACGCACTCCAATTTTCATCATTCAACTCTTCCTGGCCCTGAATGAATTTATAATACATTTCTTTCATATAATCATTAATTGTCGTTTCTATATTGGAAATGTCATCAGTTTCTTCCTGTGTTGCCGTAATCTTAGGGATAATATGGTTCTTCATGTTCGTATTGCCTGCCCACGTGTCAATAGCATTCACTACTGTCTCAGAATTCTTCTGAATATACATACGCTTATCCTGTACTGCAGGAGCCGTCCACTGTGTACCAATGTTCTGATCAAGCGCTGCAGATACACCGATA
>JBJELB010000108.1:0-11437 GCA_051878935.1 Lachnospiraceae bacterium
TGACCGGCATATACGCCAATGTCTCCTTCACTCGTTGTCAGCTCCAGCATGGTAACTTCTCCGGAATAGAAAATGCGTTCCGGAGAAATGATTTCTAATTGAAATACTTTATCTGCCATATCTCGCATCCTTTCTATTTTACACGGGCAATGACATCATCGATGCTTCCTGCATTTAAGAAATAACTCTCCGGAATATCATCATGCTTTCCTTCCATGATTTCCTTAAATCCGCGAATCGTTTCCGCAATCGGAACATACTGTCCCGGTAATCCGGTAAACTGCTGAGCCACAAAGAATGGCTGTGACAAAAATCTTTGAATCTTTCTGGCACGGCTGACAATCAGTTTTTCATCTTCTGATAATTCGTCCATACCGAGAATTGCAATAATATCCTGCAATTCTTTATAACGCTGCAAAATCTCCTGTACACCACGTGCTACAGCGTAATGCTCTTCTCCTACGATACGTGGGTCCAGAATTCTGGATGTGGACTCCAATGGATCTACCGCAGGATAGATACCCAATTCAACA
Organism: Lachnospiraceae bacterium; assembly: GCA_051878935.1. Classification (GTDB taxonomy): domain Bacteria; phylum Bacillota; class Clostridia; order Lachnospirales; family Lachnospiraceae; genus CANQDT01. The sequence goes on from JBJELB010000108.1 coordinate 534, forward strand.
ATGGAACGGGACAATACGGTTGTCGCATCCAAATGAGCAAAGGTCGTTGCCGGAGCAGGGTCTGTCAAGTCGTCCGCCGGCACATAAACCGCCTGAACGGATGTAATAGATCCCTTCTTCGTCGATGTAATACGTTCCTGCAAAGCACCCATCTCGGTCTGCAACGTAGGCTGGTAACCTACTGCACTTGGTACACGTCCTAATAAGGCTGACACCTCAGAACCAGCCTGTGTGAAACGGAAAATGTTATCAATGAATAACAACACATCTTTTCCACCTTCGTCACGGAAATTCTCTGCCATGGTAAGACCTGTTAGTCCTACACGCATTCTCGCTCCGGGCGGCTCATTCATCTGACCGAATACCATCGTCGTCTTATCAATAACGCCGGATTCTTTCATTTCATAATATAAATCATTTCCCTCACGGGTACGTTCACCTACACCCGTAAACACTGAATATCCACCATGCTCTGTCGCAATGTTACGAATCAGCTCCTGGATCAATACTGTCTTACCTACGCCGGCACCACCAAAAAGACCAATCTTTCCACCTTTTAAGTATGGACATAACAAGTCTACTACCTTAATACCTGTTTCCAAAACTTCTGAAGATGTGGATAATTCTTCAAGTCCCGGTGCTTTTCTGTGTATTTTTGCATACTGAACATTCTCCGGAGCCGGTTTCTGGTCAATCGGCTTACCTAATACATTAAACATACGGCCTAACGTAGCCTCTCCAACCGGTACCTGAATCGGCGCACCGGTAGCGCAGGCATCCATTCCACGAACCAAACCATCAGTTGGCCCCATTGCAATACAACGGACCGTATCATCACCTAACTGCTGAGCTACCTCAACAACCAATTCTTCACCGTTTTGCAATGGAATCGTGATTGCATCATAAATCTCCGGAAGTTTACCCTCAGAAAACTTAATATCCAATACTGCACCGATAATCTGGGTGATTTTTCCCATATTATTCTCTGCCATTTATTCTTCCTCCTGCTTAACTGAGTGCTTCTGCTCCACCAATAATCTCCGTCAGTTCCTGAGTAATGGAACTCTGACGAGCCCGGTTATATTGCAGAGACAGCTCATCTATCATTTCTTCTGCGTTGCTTGTTGCCGAATCCATTGCCTGCATTCTGGCTCCGTTCTCACTCGCAACAGACTCCACAAAAGCTCCATATAGCACGCTCGTTATATATTTTGGAATAATGAGATCCAAAACCTCCTCCGGCTCCGGCTCAAAATTCATCGGAACAGAATCTTTTTCCTGTTCCATCTCCATACTGTCTTTATCTATCGGAAAGAGCTTTATCATCTTAGGCTCGTGTACCACCGTATTCTTGAATGATGTATAAACAACCCATATTTCTCCAATCGTCCGGGATTCATAAGCAGTTAACAGTTGTCTGCTCAACTGGATTGCATCATCATACAACGGTTCATTTACCGCTTCCGAAAAATCTCCGGCGATCTCATATCCTGCCCGTTCCAGAGATGACAACCCTTTGCGGCCGACCGCATAAACAAACGACTCTTCTTTCGCAAAATTCTGAGTGACAAGCTTTACAATATTATTATTATATCCACCTGCCAGTCCCCGGTTCGAAGTAACAACCACCACCGCCTTTTTATCTGATGGCGTAGCCTGTCGATAGGTTCCCATCACATTTTGCGCTTTTGACAAAATGGAAACAACCGTCTGATAAGTCATCTCAAAAAATGGTTTTGCATCTTCGGCCTGTTTTCTTGCCTTTTGTAATTTTACAGTCGACACCAGCTTCATCGCTTTGGTTATCTGCCCCGTACTCGAGATACTGTCTCTCCGACGTTTAATATCACGCATTGATGCCATGAATTATCTCACCTCATTTACCGGATTGAAAATCCGCCTTGCACTCTTCGATCGCTTTTACAATCAAAGCTTCCAGACTTTCATCAATCTCTTTCTTTTCACGAATCGTTTTGAAAATCTCAGAATATTTTGTATCAACATATTCAAGCAATGCAGCTTCAAAAGCAAGGATCTTTCCTACCGGAATATCCAATAAGTATTTCTTTGTCGCTGCATAGAGGATTAATACCTGTTTCTCAACCGGCATCGTTGCATACTGATCCTGTTTCAGAATCTCGCGGATGCGTTCACCCTGATCCAGTTTCTCCTTGGTATCGGCATCCAGCTCAGAACCAAACTGTGCAAAGGCAGCCAATTCACGATATTGTGCCAATTCCACACGAATCGGCGCTGCTATCTTCTTCATCGCCTTAATCTGAGCCGCACCTCCTACACGGGATACAGACAATCCGGCATTTACCGCAGGACGGAATCCGGCATTAAACATCTCTGTTTCCAGATAAATCTGACCGTCTGTAATGGAAATAACATTGGTAGGAATGTAGGCAGATACATCTCCTGCCTGCGTTTCAATAATTGGCAATGCCGTTAAAGAGCCTCCTCCAAGTTCATCCGACAACCGCGCTGCACGTTCCAGCAACCGGGAATGTAAATAGAATACATCACCAGGATAGGCCTCACGTCCAGGTGGTCTGCGAAGCAACAGGGACAGGGTACGGTAAGCCGTTGCGTGCTTTGACAAATCGTCATACACAATCAAAACATCTTCGCCGTTTTCCATCCACTCTTCACCGATGGCGCAACCTGCATATGGTGCAATATACTGCAATGGCGCCAGCTCACTTGCTGTCGATGCAACCACAGTGGTATAATCCATCGCTCCGTTTTCTGTTAAGGTTTTTACAATCGTAGCAACGGTTGACGCTTTCTGTCCTATGGCTACATAAATACATTTCATGTTCTGACCCTTTTGATTGATAATAGTATCAATCGCAATCGCAGTCTTACCTGTCTGGCGGTCACCGATAATCAGCTCACGTTGACCTCTTCCAATCGGAATCATGGCATCAATCGCTTTGATTCCTGTCTGAAGTGGCGTGTCTACCGACTTTCTCGAAATAACACCTGACGCTACACGTTCAATCGGTCTTGCCTTTGCAGAAGTAATCGGACCTTTGCCATCAATCGGCTGTCCTAATGCATTCACGACACGACCTAACAGCGCATCTCCAACCGGCACCTCAACCACGCGTCCGGTCGTCTTAACAATATCCCCTTCATTAATATTTTTGTTATCACCTAAAAGAACCGCACCTACATTATCTTCCTCCAGGTTCATGACCATTCCCAACACTTCACCCGGGAACTCCAATAATTCTCCCTGCATCGCTTTTTCCAAGCCATGAATTCGTGCAATTCCATCCGCAACCTGAATAACTGTTCCAACATCTGAAGTTTCAAGCTGCACCGTATATTGATCAATCTGTTTCTTAATAACAGAACTAATCTCCTCTGGATTTAACTTCATAGGAATTCTCACACCTTCTTTCTTTTCTCTTTTAATCACTGTTTCAATGCACAGGATAGCTTCTCAAGCTTCGTCCGGATACTGCTATCCACAACCCGGTCATTGATACGGATAATCAATCCTCCAATCAATGATGCATCTGTCAGATAGTTCATCTCCAGCTTCTCATAGGATGTTAATGTCAATAACCTACGATAAATCGAATCCTGCTGCACAGAAGTTAACGAAACGGCCGAAGTAATCCAGACAACACCGATTCTTAAATACTCCTTGCAACGATGAATAAAGTATAGAAAAATGTCTCTCATTTCTTTGGCATGACCTTTTTCTATCACAACCGACAACAGTCCCATGACCTCTTTCGAAACCTTATCTGCAAGAACATCTTTTACCAGGTCCTGTTTTTTCTGTGTCTCGATTCTCGGATGATTCAACAGTTTAACGAATTCTTCATTGTCAGAGAAAATACTATCCAGTTGGATTACTTCTTCCATAAGCTCCGCTACGTTTTCATGTTCCAGCGCAAGCTCATATAAAGCTTCCCCATACACATTCGCTGCTAATCTAGCCACGTATCATCACCCATCTCTTTTAAAGTTTTTTCAATCAACGCATCCTGTTTTGCATCATCCATAGATTCCTCCATGATTTTACCTGCAAGTACAGTCGCCACGTCTATCATTTCCGTTCTTACATCATCCTTGAGTTTGTTCTTCTCAAGCTGGATCTCCTGCTGCGCCCGCTTCATAATCAGGGATGCTTCTTCTTTTGCATTTGAGACAATCTCCTGTTCCTTCTCCATCCCCTTTTTACGTGCATCACTCAGGATTGTATCTGCTTCTTTTTTTACATCCCGCAGTTTCTCTTCATACATCTGTTTTAAACGTTGCGCCTCTTCCTGATTTCTGGCAGCATCCGCTACAGAGTCTGCCACTCTTTGCTGACGCTCCTTCAAAACCTTTTTTACCGGCTCAAACAGAATATAGGAAAGAAGTACAAAGAGAAGAAAGACACAGATTGCCTGAAACAGAACATCGAATCCAAGCTGTAAGTCCAATCCAAATATTCTTCCGTCCAACCTTACGCCTCCTACTTCGTTTTTTTCTCAAAATCCCTTTATTATAAGCTTAAGAATTTGCTTAATAACGGATTTGCATACAATAGGATAAGCGCAATAACCAAACCGTACAAACCGGTTGTTTCTGCTACAGCCTGACCTAATAACATGGTCGAAGTAACATCACCTTTCGCGCCCGGATTACGACCTACTGCTGCCGCACCCTGACCGGCTGCCACACCCTGACCAATACCAGGACCAATACCGGCGATCATCGCCAAACCAGCTCCAATTGCAGAACATGCTAAAATTAAACCTTCATTCGTAATATTACTCATTTTTCTTTCCTCCTGAATTCATATAATTTCTAACCTTCTATTTTGTCTGTAACAAATACCATGGTTAACATAGTGAATACATATGTCTGAATTGCTCCTGAGAACAAATCAAAATACGCATGTAAAAAAGATGGAACACCAATCTTTACAAAGAACGGCAACAAACCATACCACAATGCCATCATAATGGTTCCCGCCATCACATTACCAAACAGACGCAACGACAAGGACAACGGTGTTGCAAATTCACCTATCAGATTAATAGGAAACAACAGCGGCAACGGCTTAAACAAATTCGTAAATGCACGATACTTATTATATCTCAGATTGTTATATTGGATAATCAAAAACGTCATCAACGCCAGACATAACGTAGTACCATAATCGGCTGTTGGAGGACGCAGTCCAAACAATCCGGAAATATTGGATAAAAAGATAAACAACATCAAAGTACCGATATAATTCACATATTTCTTTGCATGTTTTCCCATACTGTTATGCACAACCTTATCCAGCATTTCCACCAGATATTCCACAAAACTCTGGAAACCGGTTGGATGATCCCGTGATCCTTTTAACACCGCGCGTCTGGCAAATACTGCAAAAACCAGAATCGTCACCATCACAATAATCGTACACACATGCGTTGTCGTAATCCAGACCTTCCCACCAAACAGAGGAATCAGCCCATGTATCATAAAGTCAACTTCCTGATTCATCACTCTCACCTTCTTTCTTTTTCATACTATCATTCATCCACCGCTGCATCAATGGTACCATATAAGCGGAAATTTTCAAACCAAAAAAACCAATAATCACAGCAACAGTATTTACCATTGGCAGATAAACAGAAACGATTGCAATTGCAATCCAGATCAACATCCTAAAAATACTTCGTTTGCGTGCATACGATGCCGCATCATCCGGTTCCAGAGTCAATGTCACATCAATGGAATCCTTCATATTCCGGATCATATACAAATCGGTTCCCACTCCTACGAATAACCCTAACGTGTAAGGAATCCATTCATCCACAAGCAGAACCCCGACAACTTCAAATAAGAAACTGTATAACAACAAGCCATACCAAAGAGCTTTCACCACAGGGTCTTCCCGTTTAACAACTCTTCTCTTCTTCATGCAAAGTTCCTTCTTTCTTATCCTGATTGATATCCTTTACCAGCACATACACATTGCGTACTCCCGCTGCAATTCCCAACAGCAAAAGAGGAAGAAACCAATGTGTATGATATCTTTCATCAATCTTGACTCCTATCAGAACACACAACATGACAGGAGTTATCATACTGATACCCAGCTGCGTAACAAGAGCTAACGTCTTTATCATATTAATCCTCTATCAAATCGATGCGTCGGATATGTCTTTCATCATTGGAAAACGCTGTATCCAAAAAGGTATCTACTATCATCAACGCCAGACCCGGTCCGACTACACGGGCTCCCATTGCCAGAATATTCGCATCATTATGTTCCCTGGTTGCCTGTGCACTGAAGCAGTCATGACAAAGTGCTGCACGGATACCCGGAACCTTATTGGCTGCTATCGAAATCCCAATACCGGTTCCGCAGATTAGGATTCCTTTCTCACATTCTTTCTCTACCACTGCCTTCGCAACCGCCCTGGCATAGACCGGATAATCACAGGACTCTTCCGAGTATGTCCCATAGTCCTGATATTCCACGCCTCTTTCTTCTAAATGTCTCATAATCTCCTGTTTTAAGGCAAAACCACCGTGGTCACAGCCAATCGCTATCATTCTTCTGTTCCTCCTATTATGTTCTTAATCGCCTTTTCTATTAAACGTTCCATTTCGCGGAAACAGTATTCATAATCTATGACATCCTTACCATACGGATTCAGCATTTCTCCCTGTTCTCCCGCAAATTCTTTTAATGTGTAGACTAACGACAACACCTCAAAATCTTCTAAAACCTTTTCCTTTTGTTCTTCCGTCATTGTCAGAACCAGGTCACAGTCCTCAAAATCTTCCTGCGTCACCTGCATTGCCTGGACATTGGCATACGAAATTCCATTTTTTTCAAGTACCAATGCCGCTTTCGCATTGACCGGTTCCGGAAACAAGACAACTAATCCTCTTGATTTTACTTCTATATCCATTCTGCCCTTTTCCAGAAGCATCCGGTTCAGAATGGCCTCTGCAATCACCCCACGGCTGGTATTATTCGTGGAAATAAGCAGAATCTTTTTTATATCCATCATACGATTATCATCCCCCCTTATACACGTATTACCCGGTACCCTGCAGCCTTCAGCAGCCGATTCATGATCGCCTGACCTAAAGCGCCGTCTGTAAAAGCTTCAGAATAAATAACATCTACATCAATCTCATCAAATTCACGCAGCACCTGATACAAACCTGCTGCTATGGTTGTATCCTTTTCTCTTGTTCCTATCACCTTAACTATCCCCTGGGAATAACGGTTTACACTCTCTGTCGTTGCTATCACTCCGACCTTCCGTCCATTTTCCTGCTGCTCCAGTGTAAGTGCATGGATCGTTTCAAAAACTGCATCTTCGTCCGTCCCTTCCACAATAGTCAAATCAGCTTTCGGTGCATAATGTTTATATTTCATCCCCGGAGCCTTGGGCGGTTCTTTCGTTATCTTCCTACTATCCAGTGCAGCATCCATACAGACCGGTCCGATTACCTGCTCCAACATCGTCTTTGTAATATATCCCGGTCTTAATATCATTGGCATTTCACCGGTAAAGTCTACAATCGTTGATTCAATTCCAATTCCGGCTGCACCATGGTCCAGTATCATATCAACCTTACCATTTAAATCCTGTTTCACATGTTCTGCCGTCGTCGGACTGGGACGTCCTGATGTATTTGCACTTGGTCCTGCCAGGAAAATACCGGACTGTCGAATCAAAGACAGGGTAACCGGATTATCCGGCATACGTATTGCAACAGTATCCAGACCTCCCGTTGTTTCCCTAGGCACTTCCTCCGTCTTATTCAAAATCACAGTCAACGGACCTGGCCAAAAAGCCTCCATCGCCATCCTTGCCTGCTCCGGTATCTCCTTCGCAAGACTTGAAACCGATACCATATCTGCAATATGCACAATCAAAGGGTTGTCTGAAGGTCTTCCCTTGGCTTCGTATATTCTGTGTGCAGCATCACTTCGCAAAGCGTCACCACCCAAACCATATACTGTCTCCGTCGGAAATGCAACCAATCCTCCTCTTTTCAGGATGTCTGCAGCCTCCCGCAGGCTCTCGCCCTCCGACTCTGCTTCTGATATCTTAACAATCTTTGTTTCCATAAAATATCACCAACCTATCCCGCTTATTATAGCATCAAACCTTGCAAAATGGAACTATGTTGGTCGGAATATTTTTTACACAATCTCATATATTTATTCTAAGGAAAAAACGAGGCAACCCTATGCACAAACACACCTCTGCTTTTTTACTATCTTTTGTAGTTATCGGATTATTATGCCTTTACCTGCATCACAACGATTTGCTCCCAACCGCTAAAACCGAAAAAGCAAAAAAAATCTCCATACTGATTGATGCCGGTCACGGCGGAGCTGACCCCGGAAAGGTTGGTCCTGATGATATTTTAGAAAAAGATATCAATCTCTCGATCGCAAAAAAACTTCAAAAACTATTAAAAAAGAAAGGATACGCCGTTGCACTGACGCGAAAAGACGACAACGGTGTTTATCATGAAGGAGACCGAAAAACGAAATCTGTTGATTTACAAAACCGCCGAAATATGATTCTCAGCAGCCAGCCGGATGCCGTAATCAGTATTCATCAAAACAGTTTTACCTCTCCTGATGTAAGCGGTGCTCAGGTATTTTATTATGAAGATTCTGCAGAAAGCGAGCGTCTTGCCTCTGTTATGCAGGAAGCCTTGCGCAATGAACTTGACCCGGAAAATAAAAGAGAAATCAAGCCGGACGGTGCTTACTATCTCCTTAAAACAGATGCCTGTCCTATGATTATCGTAGAATGTGGCTTCCTGTCAAACGAAGAAGAAGCCCGCTTATTGGCAACAGACGAGTATCAGAATAAAGTAACAACTGCCATATATAAAGGCATTGCATCCTATTTCAAACAACAACGCCAGACTGCATGATGTGATTATGAGGGATATCATTCATCAACAAAACAGTCTGGCATAACCGATTGCACCATATGACATAAGACCGCTTATTTTCCTTCTCTGTCTGTTCTCAGATACTTTCTTTTACTTGGAGAAAAATCATGACTTTGTGATATGTCTTATTCGAATGCCCCTGGGTGCATATTCCAATTATATACGACATTTCCATATATTACAAGATTTAATTTCCATATTTTTACATTTACCTGTTTCCAATTTCGTCACACACTATCCCTTTTTCACGAAAATACTTTACATCAAAACGCTTTATGAGTATACTATACTGTAGGATAGCAGTCTGTTATCCCAACATTCGAAGGGAAGTGATTCTATGAAAATAGAAAGACTGAACGAGAACCAGATTCGATGCACCCTGAACAAAGAAGACCTGGCAGACCGCAAGCTTATGTTAACTGAGCTGGCATATGGTACACCAAAGGCCCGCGAATTGTTTCAGGAAATGATGATGCAGGCGTCGATTGAAGTAGGCTTTGAGGCCGATAATATTCCTCTTATGGTAGAAGCGATTCCGGTTCATCCGGACTCTCTCGTATTGGTAATTACCAAAGTGGAAGATCCTGAGGAACTTGATACCCGCTTCTCCAAATTTACACAGACACCAACTTCCGATACACAAGCTGATGATGAAGCGGTTGTTTCAAATCATATACAAAAAAGCCTGCTTGGCGCTGAACTGGAAGAACTATTCAAGAAAGCAACTGAGCTTAGTCAGGCAAACACCAACAAGGAATTAAAGGAACCGGTTGAGAAGGGGGATAGTAATCATATCTACGCAATCTTCTCTTTCCGGGATTACGAAACAATTGAACAGGCGGCAAAAGTGATTGATTCTTTCTATCATGGAGAGAATGCACTTTACCAGGATCCCGCATCTGATTTTTATTATCTGGTTATCTACATGAATGGCAGTACTGTCGCTGAGTTTCAGCGTGCACAGAACACTCTGTTTGACTTTGCACAATTTGAACACATGGCTCCGGTTCGCATTGCCTTCTTTAAAGAGCACTATCGTGTGTTGTTCAAGAAGGAGGCAATCCATCAGATTGTTGTCAACGATCAGTCGCATTAAAAAACAGGTCTTTTGTTTGAGCAAAAGGCCTGTTTTTCTGTGTCTTAACTATTTCTCTGCAAGATAAGCATTTAACTTCTCAACCAGCTCATCCGCATCAAATCCGTGTACCAGGGCTGCTTCTTCAAGCGTTTCTGCCTGTGCAGACGGACATCCGATACAATGCATACCTGCACCCATCAGCACAGGAGCAAGGGAAGCATCTAATCTCAAAATATCACCAATAACCATATCTTTGGTAATTGTTGTCATATCAAATTCCTCCTATTCCTAACAATGCTTCAAGTATAGTATATCATCCTCTTAAAGTCAACACCCGCTCTTTTTAAGAAGTTCCAAACCTTGGTCATTGACTTTTTCATTTTATACCATATAATATGGGTGTAACTGATGGAATATAAAAATGTCATTCAACGCGCAATAGGAGGAACAAAAATGAGAGAAGAATGGTATCATTTTAACAGCGGCGTCTGGCAAAAAGAAATCAATGTTCGCGATTTTATTCAACGCAACTATACCCCTTACGAGGGAAATGATGACTTTTTAACCGACCCGACAGAACATACAAAAGCTCTTTGGGACCAGGTCCTGGATTTATCCAGACAGGAGAGAGAAGCCGGTGGTGTTCTTGACATGGATACGAAAATTGTATCCAACATCACATCCCACGGCCCTGGTTATTTAAATAAAGATATGGAGACAATCGTCGGTTTCCAGACGGACAAACCTTTTAAACGTTCCCTGCAGCCAAACGGTGGTATCCGTATGGCAGTGAATTCCTGCAAAGCATATGGATATGAAGTTGACCCTGATGTATTGGAAACCTTTACAAAATACAGAAAAACACACAATGAGGGTGTAT
>JBJELB010000108.1:11537-26216 GCA_051878935.1 Lachnospiraceae bacterium
TGTATTGGAAACCTTTACAAAATACAGAAAAACACACAATGAGGGTGTATTTGATGCTTATACACCGGAGATGCGTGCAGCCCGTTCCAGTCATATCATCACCGGACTTCCGGATGCATATGGCCGTGGACGTATCATCGGAGACTACCGCCGCGTAGCATTATATGGTGTTGACCGTCTGATTGAAGATAAAGAACACCAGAAAGCTACCACCCGTACCATTATGTATTCTGATGTTATCCGTAACCGCGAAGAATTATCGGAACAGATTAAAGCATTAAAAGAATTAAAAGAACTTGGAGCTATCTATGGTTTTGATATTTCCAAACCTGCAAAGGATACCAAAGAAGCCATTCAATGGATGTATTTTGGATATCTGGCAGCAGTAAAAGAACAAAACGGAGCTGCCATGAGTCTTGGACGTACTTCTACCTTCATCGATATCTACGCAGAACGTGACCTTGCAGAAGGCAGATATACAGAAGAACAGATTCAGGAATTTATTGATCACTTCATTATGAAGCTTCGTTGTGTAAAATTTGCCCGCACTCCTGAGTATAATGCACTTTTCTCCGGAGACCCTACATGGATTACAGAATCGATTGGCGGTATTGGTATTGACGGTCGTCCTTTGGTTACCAAAACATCCTTCCGTTATATCCATACTCTTGACAACCTTGGAACCGCTCCGGAACCAAACATGACAGTATTATGGTCTACCAGACTTCCGAAAGCATTCAAGGAATATTGTGCTAAGATGTCCATTAAGTCTTCTGCCATTCAGTATGAAAATGATGATTTAATGCGGGTAACCCACGGTGATGACTACGCGATTGCCTGCTGCGTATCTTCTATGCGTGTAGGTAAGGAAATGCAGTTCTTTGGCGCTCGTGCCAACCTTGCAAAATGCTTATTATACGCAATCAATGGTGGTGTAGACGAGATTTCCAAAAAACAGGTCGGTCCGAAGTATCGTCCAATCACTTCCGAATATCTGGATTATGATGAAGTAATGGAAAAATACAAAGACATGATGAAGTGGCTTGCAAGACTCTATGTAAACACATTGAACGTGATCCACTACATGCATGATAAGTATTGTTATGAACGTCTTCAGATGGCACTGCATGACAAAGAAGTAAAACGTTATTTTGCAACCGGTATTGCAGGACTTTCCGTTGTCGCTGACTCCTTATCTGCAATTAAATATGCAAAGGTCCGGACGATTCGTGACGAAAACGGCATTGTCGTTGATTATGAAACAGAGGGCGACTTCCCTAAATACGGAAACAACGATGATCGTGTCGATGCGATTGCTACCGAATTAGTAGAAACATTTATGGATTATATCCGTGGTAACCACACCTATCGTGGCGGTGTACCGACGATGTCCATTCTTACGATTACCTCCAATGTAGTCTATGGAAAAAATACCGGTTCCACACCGGATGGTCGTAAAGGCGGTGTACCATTAGCCCCTGGTGCTAATCCAATGCACGGACGGGATGAGCATGGTGCTCTTGCCTCTTTATCCTCTGTCGCAAAGATTCCATTTTCTCATGCACAGGATGGAATTTCCAACACATTTTCCATTATTCCTGGAGCACTTGGAAAAGACAACCAGGTTCTCGTAGGTGATTTAGATATCGATATTGACAGTTTTACATCTGATTGCGCCGGCAATATGGCGTGCCAGATACCAAATTTAGATTTAGGAGATGATGAATAATGAAAAATCCAAACCAGTCACAAATTGACAACTTAGTAACATTATTAGACGGTTATACCGAACAGGGTGGTCACCACCTCAATGTAAACGTATTTGACCGCGAGACTTTGTTAGACGCACAAAAACATCCTGAAAAGTATCCTCAGTTAACCATCCGTGTATCCGGTTATGCTGTAAACTTTAATAAGCTTACAAAGGAGCAACAGGATGATGTGATTTCCCGTACCTTCCACGAAGGTATGTAATTCATGGACGGATACATCCATTCTACTGAAACCTTTGGCACAGTAGATGGTCCGGGTATTCGATATGTAGTTTTTTTGCAGGGTTGTCCTATGCGGTGTCTGTATTGTCATAATCCAGACACCTGGACCCCTTCTAAAGGTGAAAAACGCAGCACGGATACGATTCTCGCCGACTACGAACGCTACAGACCCTATCTGAAAAACGGGGGCATCACGGTAACAGGCGGTGAACCCCTAATGCAGATTGATTTTGTCATAGAACTGTTTCAAAAAGCAAAGAAAAAAGGAATTCATACATGTCTTGACACATCAGGTATTCTTTATCAACCTTCCGGTGAGCAGCATGATAAATACGAAGAACTTCTCTCTGTCACCGATTTGGTTATGCTGGATATCAAGCATATCGATCCGACCAGGCACCGAGAGCTGACCGGTCAGCCAAATGACAGGATTTTGCAATTTGCTCACTTTGTGGCGGATACACCTGGTACAAAGCTATGGATTCGCCATGTTCTTGTTCCCGGCATTACCTACCAGACCGTTTATTTAGAAGATTTAGGGCGTTTTCTTGCGACATTATCCCATCTCGATGGATTAGAGGTATTACCTTATCATACAATGGGTGTGAACAAATATCACTCCCTGGGAATCGAATATCCTTTAGAAGATGTTCCTCCCCTTACCATCGAAGATGCTAAAAAAGCCCGCAATCTCATATTAAACGCCCTACAAAATACAAAAAATACTACTTGCGGAAACGAAACAACTGTATTATGATATTGGTATAAATGAAAAGGAGGAATAAACCAATGGCATATGTAATTTCTGAAGAATGCTTATCATGTGGATCTTGTGCTGAACAATGTCCAGCAGGCGCTATTTCTCAGGGTGATACACAGTACGTAATCGATGCAGATACTTGCTTAGATTGTGGAGCTTGTGCTGATCAGTGTCCTGTAGGCGCTATTTCCCAGGCATAAGATTAATAAATAGACTGTAACCGGTTTGATGGTTACAGTCTTTTTTATTATAGTTTATACTTTTTATGTAAAAAGAACATTTTCGGCTTCTTCTGCTCTAATGCCGCTGCAGCCTCTTTTTTCGCTGATTTTGCTTCCTTTTCTTTTTGCTTCTCTTTCTGCTGTTTCTCTTTCTGCAACCGTTTTTGTTCCTGCTTTTGCAGCTTCCGGTCTTCCTGTTTCGCCGTTTCTTTCCGGTTCTTTTGCAGGCTGCGCATCATCTGGTCTAATTCTTTATAATGATTCTCATCCCGCTTTTCCTGCTCTTTAAAACAGCCATCCAGCTTCTCGGTAAGCTCCTGGGACACCTCCCTGACAACCTCTCTGCTTACCCCACTCACAACATCCTTTGTCACTGTTTCATTGTTATCATGTAATGCCTGTCTCATAATACGATACATAATATCTTCAAATTGAATCAGCTTCTCATTAACCGGAGCTACTGCCGTTTCCTGTTCCGGTTTTTCTATGACGACCTGCGTATTTTTATTCATTAACTGCATCGATTTTGCTGCGTTGTTTGCTTTCTTTTTTTTATTGGATTGTCCCATGGAATCTTCCCCGCTTTCTGAAAAAAATATTGGTGCATTCAGTTTTATATCACCTTCCATGATACTAGGCAGAATGCGTTTGATTGCTTTCAGCAATAAACCCTGACTCTTTAGTTCCTTAACACACTGCAGTATTCTAATATCTTTTTCCAAATAGTATCGATGTCCCAATTCGTTTCTTGATATCGGAATCTCTAATTCCTCTTCCCAGTATCGAAGGACGTGGGATTCTACTCCTAAAAAACCGGAGACATCGGTAATGGTATATCGATTCACAGGCATAAAAAATCCCTCCATCTATAACTATCTCATTTAGCTTGAGTATAGCAAGGAATAGATGGAGGGACAAGCAAATTCGCCCTATAAGTTTCGACAGAATGCACATTACCGTGCCACCGCGCAAGTCTTAGTTTCCGTAAACTTCATCCGTCGTCAGTGCTTTCCTGTGTGCTACATAAAAGTTGTTGAAGTAGCCGCTAGTATTTCACATATCATTTTACAGGACGCTCTCGCTCGATTGAAAACCGTAGCGGTACATAGGTGCCTTGAAACACAGGCACCAAGTACCGACTGTTTCAAACGCCTGTAAAATGATATGTGAAACACTTCGGCTACTATGAACTATGTGAGGCACATCATATGGAACCACTGACAACGGATGTAATTTTCGACAGCTCATGGCTTACGTGTTGTAATTATGATGTGTATTATTTACTTATGTTAGCGTCGTAAACCGATTAATAAGCTTTATATAATTGGCAATCTTTTTGATTGCTAATATCAAATTTTATAGTTTTTGCAACATTTAAGAAGTCATTTCCGTTTTTTATAGGACCATTCCCAGAATCATATCTTTCTATGGTAATTATATATGCCGCGTAATCATCGCCGAGTTTAAGGGTGTCACCACCAGACTTTACCCCTTTCCAAACCAGTCTATTGGACATATCTCTTAATGTTACTACTACTTTTCCATTGGTTGATTTATTGTTATCTGTATAGGTTTTTATTTTTATACTAGCCTTTTGATAACCTTTTTTATTTATCAAGGAATTGTTAATTTTAACTATACACTTTTCTCCTGAATTGACATATGCTGAAAAGGTGTTCGTCCAACGCGGAGAAACTACTTTTTTCAACTTCCACATCTGTGATGCCGTAGCATTGGGCTTATAAAGCTGAATATTAGTACCATTATTCACTATACCACCACTGACATCAAGTGCATAATTACCACAAGCAATATAGCAATACTCATTTCCTATATCATAAAATCTCCATTTCTGTGCACTGGTATTATTAGAATAATACTGTTGTACATTAGTTCCAGACTTCATCTCACCTCCCTGAACATCCAGCATCATTCCAGAACACATTGGACTAATTGTATAGTATGATCCAGATTTTTCAATCCAAAACAATTGCGATGTGGTTCCATTATATCTATATAGTTGCAGATTCCCTCCCGAATTTTTAGAACCTCCCGCAATATCCAGAGACATATCCTCATGTAATTTAGAAGTTATCTCATAAACTCCTTCTTCAATATTTACTCTGTCTAATGCCATAACAAGGGTCGTTGGACAGAAACTCGTTAATACTATCACAAACATTATTATACCTAATATTAATTTCTTCATTTTATTTTTAACCCTTTCTGTGCCATCCTATTTCTTAAGTTTCACCTTTTTTACCAGTGAATTCTGACCATATACGATAGTTCCATCATCATAAACAGAATAAGGACATGCCTTGACATAATATCTTTGTCCTGGAATCAATCCCTTAATTGTTTTTAAAGGTGTAGGAGATAAAGCACTCTTAACACCTACCTTAAATCTCATATCTGTCGAATACTGAATATAGTAACCTAACGCGTCTGTTGATGGTTCACATTTCACTGTAATCTGACCCTTTTTCTTGGATTTCAAAAAGCTGATCTGACCTTTGGGCAGTTTTATTTGCTCTTCATTCCGAACACTGAAAGAATATGTAGTCACTCTACCTGAATATTCATAAGCACAAACTTCTAAATAATATGTTCCCGCTTCTAACGTTCTACAAGGATGTGCTTCGTATTCATCCGTAAGAGAATTATATGTATATTCTATAAGATCATATTTTAAAATCATCTCACCCGATCCATCGTACATACTAGGGTGAAAATGATTAATATCGTTCACTGCCAGATTTAAAGTAATCCGACTCCTTTCAGAAAGAGAAAATTTATAATATACAGTTCCTTCACCACCACCGGAAACAGCTCCCGTATATAGTTCCCCAAACTCGCACCACACCGCCTCATCAACCATCGCTGCACTTGTCTTGCAAATATTGATTCCCATCGCAAGAGAAACACACAGTAAAGCTATTCCTACTTTCTTCATCCACTTTTTCATCATAATTACCTCCATGTTTTCTTAATAGAAAATTCTAAATGCTACTTCTTTGACTATCATAACCTGTATTATCATAATTCCATAACCGCCCAGTATTCCTGTAATAAACCGTCTAACATTTGTTGACATCTTCCATTGCTTATATTGAACAAACCAATCTATAAACATAACCAAACAACAAAAAATTGGAATCACAAAAGAACACAAAACAGGACATGTTATTAATCCCAAAATATAGCCCAATAAAACTCCCGTACAACGGGCACAAACAGGGAATTGGTATTTCTTAAAAAAGAAACTTCTTTCGGGCATCTGATGACAGCCACTCCACCTTCCAATTCGCATACATTTTTCCCATTTATCAATATTCTTCTTTATCATTTTGCAAATTTATTTCCACAATCCATACATACAAAGAATGTGCGATTCGTGGTTTTCGTTTTACTTCCACATGCACCACATAAAATACCCAGTGGTCCTAACAAAATATAGCCACAGCATCCATTTCCAGCGTTATAACCACCACCCGTTGTATTACTTTCACTGACTGCCTGAAGATGATTGCTACCACACACCGGACATTGGATACCACCACTGATATTTTTTTCAGAATTATTAGGCGCAGTACTATTTGGTGTCATAGAAACAGAAACAACTTCTTTTTCTTTTTCATAGTTACGCAATATCGCATAAGTAATTCCTATATTAATAAGGACTGAAAATACTGATAAAATATAACTACTATCCTTAAACAGTGCAAAGAAAATATATAAAATTACAAAACACATAGCACTTCCAGTTAAATAGCTAAACCCTTCTTTCTTTCGTGTTGACAGTAAATATGCATACTCTGCTCCATAGACTATACTCATGGCGCCTAAAAACAAATTTCCTATTCCCATCGACCCTATACTAACCATCAGAACCAATCCAGATAATATTTGAGCTATTGCGCAGATAGCAAACCACACCTTTACTCCTGTACTAAATGGGTGGTACATTTGTTGTAAATTAACATTAGAAATTGCTTCATCTTCCAACGATGCCCCACATTTTTCACAAAAATCTGTGTTCACATAATTATTATGACCACATTGATTACAAACCATCATTCATTCCCTCACATTTCTTTTTATTTTTCATTATCAAATATATAATTAATATGTTAAAACACTTGAATAATCAATATCACTAAATTCAAATACTGTTTTACCATCAATATTAATACATTTATTATTATCTGCAATCGATAACCCATTTGAGAATGTTGTTATATCCTGGCAACCAATACCATTTAGTGAAAATACTACTTCTCCTTTTTCGTTATATACAAATGTATCCTCTGAACTCTTGAGTATCATTCTTCCATCTGTATAATATTCAAAGCTCTCACATTTTATTGGTTCCATAATTTTTTTCATTTTTTTATCAAGTACCATAACATATTCTTCATTATCACTACCAATCAACGGAACAGCGATAACTCCAGAATTATATACATATTTTTCAGGGATTAAATCCCAGTTAATCTTTTCCGTATAATACTCATCCAACATATAAAATTTTTTCATTTTAGTATTATAATTAACCAATACAGAATCTGATGAATAGGATGGCCAGTATAAAATGCAATTCGATTCTTTAACAAACGTCTCTCCAACCCAATTCCAGCCCCATGATGAATAGACTGGTACATATGACACCTTACCTTCTGATGTTAAGAACACTAATCGAGCCCTATAAGCATCTGCATTAGAATCTGTATAGTCAATCCCAACAAGCGCTATACCATTATCAAATTCAGCGGTGATATTCCCTTCCAAGGGAACAAACTTCTCTGTTTTTATGCAATAAAATTCTGTTGAATTTCCTATTTCAAGGCCAAACACTCCTTCTCCACAATAATTTATAGTTTTAATTTGATCATTATTTGTCAATTTAAAACTATAAATTACTTTTCCGTTTTGATCGTAAATAGTGTAGTTCCAAAATGCCGTGTCAAAATTAGATACATATTTTTCTACAAATATATATCCGTCACCATATGCCCTAACTGTGCCATATTCATCTTCATTATAGCTAGAAAGAATAGCACCATTGCTATCAATAACAGAAAAATTTCCATTATAAGTAATATATGCAAACCCATTTGAAAAATCAGTCCATGATGTTACTTCTGTAGAATCAAATTGGAATAATGCCCGTCCTGTATTATCAACGCACATAATATATGAAGCTTCTCCTTCATCGTATCGAAGCCACATTTTATTCTCTTTAAAACTACCTATAGTATGATATTCTTTTGAAACTTGCACACTTTCTGTAGAGCTACTGACCTCATCTTCTTCTGTCGTTTCTATTTTTTCATGAACTCTTTCGTAAACACAATATTCTTCACCTTCACCATCATAGAAAGTCAACGTATCTCCCTTTATTTTAAAGGTGAATGTTTTTGTATCTACCAATATACCCTGTAACCGAATCCTATCACCATCTACAGAATAATTCCCCTCATAATTGCTATGACTTGATACATAAGTCCCGTCACTAAAGAACTCTATTTCGCTAAGAAAGCTTGAAGAATCTTCTGCAAGAACCCAACGTCCTGACAACTTCGACTCCACAGTTTTTCCGCAAGCTACAAAAGAACATCCTATACAAAGCAACACAAGACACACCAATATTTTTTTATTGATGACAACCTCCTTTTTCATGAACACCATCCGTTTCATTCTCCTTTCCTGCATAATATTATTGAATTTTGTGGAATAATAGTATCATATATAGCCTACTTTTGCAAGTAAAAAGGCTATAATTAGCCTTCATAAAGATTTAGGTGGTTATTATGAATACTTATACTGCAACAAAGAATCGAATAATAACTTTGTGTGATGAGAAACACTTTACAATTAACAAATTAGCGACAGAATCTGGAGTTGCTCCATCTACAATAAAGAATATTCTGTATGGGAAAAGTAAAAATCCTGGCATTGTAACATTAAAAATGTTATGTGATGGTTTGGGTATTACCTTATATGATTTCTTTGACACACCATTATTTCGGGAGTTAGAACAGGAAATAGAATAATGAAACATTATAAAAGAGCTACCGGCATGCCGATAGCTCTTAAAAATTCCAAATTAATCTTGTAGAAAACATCCTGTTACAATATGGAAATTAATGTAAAGACACATTGAAAACCGTAATGACATGTGCTATAATAACTATATCACCATGGAGAGGGAAATATATCCTACTCGGTTCCGGTTCTTTATCTGCAAGAATATCGTATGCAGGATTTGTTTGAAAAGAAGCTATTCTTTTTGTTGCCGTTTTATATTTTACATATGAAAAACAATTTACAGAATACGATCTGAATGAACAGAAGCGTAATGAAATGATACAGGAATTTTCAACAATCAAAGCAACATTGGAATCGTTATCAAAAGAGCGGAAAATCAGTGAATATACACAATGTACACTCGTGGATATGTCAAAAAAAGTCATTGAATCAATAACACGGAACCATGCGAGGATTCAGAAAGGTGTGATGAAAGTTATGGGTGGAAAAGTATTAGAATACGAAGCAAAGACAATATTGCGTGAGGGCATCGCACAGGGATTATCTCAAGGACGTATGGAAATTTGTGCTACACTGATTAAAGATGGCATTCTTAGTATCGAAGAAGCTTCACGAAGACTAGGAAAAACGATAGAAGAATTAGAGAAGTATATTGCTCAATAGGACCAATCAGCACCACACACCTAACGGGTGGTGCTGATTCCATGAACAGAATCATTAAAAAAGGACGCCGCATCTGCGACGTCCTTTCGTTTCGATTAGTCCTGTGTATAAGGTAAGATAGCGATGTGACGAGCACGTTTGATTGCTACAGTCAACGCTCTCTGATGCTTAGCACAAGCACCTGTGATACGGCGAGGAAGGATCTTACCTCTCTCGGAAATGTATCTCTTTAACTTATTTGCATCTTTATAATCGATTACTGCATTTTTGTCTGCACAAAATGCACATACTTTTTTTCTTCTGCGTCCGCCTCTTCTCTTCATCTGAGAATCTGGACGATTACCTTTTTCGAAAGCCATGATTTTTCTCCTTTCTACTAATAATCAGTAAAATTAATTAAATGGTAATTCTTCTTCAAACTCATCCGGAATATTCATAAAACCGTCGTTCGCTGCAGCTGTTGGAGCCGGCGCACTCGGAGCCTGATGGAATCCACCGTTATCAAATGATTGTCCTGAAGCAGCACCTTTGCTCTCGCAAAATTCCTGCTCTTCTACAACAACATCTGTCGTGTAAACACGATTACCATCTCTATTGGTATAACTACCAGTCTGAATACGACCTGTAATTGCAATCTTCATACCCTGTTTCAAATATTTCTCAGCAAATTCACCCTGACGGCCAAATGCTACACAGTTAATAAAGTCTGCTGTAGGTTCATTATCTCTTTTAAATCTGCGATCTACCGCCAGGCTGTATCTTGCAACTGCCATTGGCGTCTCGCCCTGTGAGTATCTCACATCCGGGTCTCTCGTTAAGCGACCCATTAAAATAACTTTATTCATGGAATTCCTCCTTTATACTAAGCTTCGTCTTTGACAACTAAGTATCTGAGAACATTATCCATGATACGAATACGAGATTCGATTTCTGCCGGGCATGTAGTCTCTGCATCGAATTTGATGAAGTAGTAGTAGCCTTCGTTCATCTTCTGAATTTCGTAAGCTAATCTCTTCTTACCCCATTCATCAACGTTAGTAATCGTGCCGCCGAAATTAGTAACCAATGCTTTTACTTTTTCAACAACTTCTGTTCTAGCGTCATCTTCGATTTTTGCATTAACGACTAGTGCTAATTCATATTTACTCATCGTCTATTGCACCTCCTTTTGGTCTCTGGCTCTTCCACCACGGAAGAACAAGGAAAATAATTAACATATCACAAATTGGAATTTTAGCATGTTTTGTCTATCATTGCAAGTATTTTTTAAAATTCTTTTCCACAAGTTTACGTGGTACCGTTACCTGATGTCCACACCCACAGCATTTCAGGCGGAAATCCATTCCTACACGAATGATCTCCCATTTATTCGTTCCGCACGGATGCGGCTTCTTTAATTCTATCACCTGACCTATTTCAAAATTCACGGTATCTGATTCACTCCTTCCTCCTGTATGTTGTCCACCTGTCCGGTATTGCTTTCCGGTGACTCTATTATTGTCAGTGTTGTATCTTCCGTCGGTATCTCATCCGACGTCAGCGTCTTATCCGACACCAGCACTTCGTCCGATATCAGTTCTGACTCTTCTTTCGATGTTTCCTCTTCCTCTGTCAGAATCTCTTCCCCGGGAAGGACATCTTCTCCGGGGAAAACTTCATCAGACTCTGTTTCCGTCACACTTTCTTCTGCTTGATCATCTTCATGATCCGGATTTCTCTCCTCTTCTTCCTCCGATAACTCTTTTGCATCACGCGCAATCGTAATCGTATAGATTTCTTTCGAGCCATCTGCTGCAATACCATACACTTTGATTTTAACGGTTGATTTCTTCAGTGCATAGCTCCCTGTGCCGCGAATCTTTGTTTTAGAACTGATTGCCTTTGCTGAAACCACTACTTCATCTGCTTTTTCATCCACAGAAATGGAATAACTCTTTTTCTTATATCCAAATGAACGCAGTAGGTTTTCTTTTTCACCTTTTACCTTAACCTCTATCGACTTCAGGTAGCCGTTTGAATTCTTCCTCTTACCCGGCATCGCTGATTCTTTCTTCGGCATGCTCCGGTAAACCGGAATTACAAATAGGAAATCACTCTCAAGACACTCTGCCTGCCGATATGCCTGATAAGCAATGCCGGCTTCGGAAACCGGAGCCTGAATATTGGTCATATACTGATGCCAGTACCCGCCTGCCGTACCCGAAACGCTCCATTTTTGAAAATAAACCGTATTCTGTCCCCGGTTAATATAATCTTCTCCTAAAAAAACAGCTCCGCCAATGATCGCACGCCACGGTGTATTCCATGGCCGTAGATATCCATTGCTGCCTGCTGCAAATGACAGACCACTCTGCATTGCACCACCGTTCGGATCATCATTGGCACCTATATTGTAAAAATTGTAATAAGAAGAGCTTCCATTGGTACCCGCACCGCCCTGATATCCGACTTCCTGGATTACCCGAGTCGCCAGATGATACGGACTTACTCCTGACTTCTTCGCTGCCTTCATAAAGGTTTTTGCATATTGCGGATTCGATTCCATGAAAGAACCCTGCAAAATCTTTTTCACTGCTCCTATTTTCTGAGAACCATCATAAATCAGAGATTCAAACTGAAAAATCTCTTTCTCATTCAGAAAATTACGCGGATCCATATAATATGCAACCGTTTGCTTTGATGGAGCATAATAACCTCCTGCATCCATCTCAGTAAAGGTATCCGTCGCTTCATCATAGGATCCCTTCTCCATCGAGAGCAATTCCGGCTGTCTCGCAGGATCAGCATGAATCGCGTTTCTTCCTACCTTGCTTTGTTCTTCTATACAATCCGTAAATGCTTCTTCCAGATGAAGCGCCTGAAAATCCCAATTCGGATGTTGCTTATGTAATAACTGAAGTGCTTCATGATAGCTCTCCGGAAACTGTTCTAACTGTTTCTTAAACGATAGCCTTTTGACCTTCTTTTGTTCCTTTTGTTTCTTCTTTTTCTTTTTTTTGTTTATCTTCTTCTCTTTCTTCTCAGGAACAGCTTCCTCTTCACAGGAACGATCCTCCTGTGTTATTTCCTGTTGCTGCGGTTGTACGGGATACCCCTGAAGCTTACACCCGTATGCCAATCCTCCACAGATGCCGATAAATAACAGCACCCATATGATTCCCGCTATTACCTGCTGTCTCACTGTTCTCATATTCTCCACTCCTAACCAGGCTATTATAACAAACCACTTTTACAAACTCAATTCTTTCCCTGCGGAAAATCTAAGAATTATGTGAACTTTTTGTTACGTGGTATTTTTTGTGATATAATGAGTCTTGCAGTGATGTCCGCATGCGCGCATCAACATAAGACGAAAAAGCACATGGAGGTTACCTATGAAGCACTACATCAAACAGCTATTATGCGGTGTGCTGGCATTGAGCCTGCTCATGCCGGTGTGCCATACATCTGCTGCTGAAGCATCACAGGCTTTTGCAGATTTTCCAAAAAGCTATCGCGAAGCTCTTTCGGATATCCATAAACAATATCCAAACTGGAAATTTATCGCCGTGGACACAGGCCTGGACTGGAATACCGTCATTCAGAAAGAAAGCGCTGTTCGAGTGAATACCATCGAAAGCAACCTGCCAAACGGTGGTACCGTGAATGCCTGGAGTGTTCCTTTTTCTTATCTTTCAACAGACAGTGGAGCTTATAACTGGGCTACCGATACCTATACACTTATCGACGGAACAAACCGTTATACCCCTGAGAAAAGCGTTATTGCTTATTATATGGATCCACGCAATTTTCTGACCCTGGATAAGATTTTTCAATTCGAATCCCTAGCTTATGATGAGGGACAGACCATAGAAGTTGTACGAAGTATTCTGAGTGATACCTTTATGAACGGAACATATTCCTATAAGAAAACAAAGAAGAATGGAAAAAAGAAGACCATAACGGAAGACTATGCAGAAACCTTTATGAAGGCAGGGAAAAACTCCGGCGTCAGTCCTTATTTCCTCGCCACACGCGTCAGACAGGAACTGGGACTTACCGGTTCTGCATCTGTCAGTGGTACAGTAAAAGGTTATAAGGGATACTATAATTATTATAATATCGGAGCCAGTGACGGTGCAGGGTCAATTGAACGTGGTCTGCTGTACGCAAAAGGCGGTACGGAAAATGCAACCACCTATAACCGTCCTTGGAACACTCCATACAAGGCGATTCTCGGCGGTGCTAACTGGATTGCAGAAGGATACATTCATGTAGGGCAGAATACAAAATATTTTCAGAAATGGAGCGTTGTCGAAGAATCCAAGCTGTACTGGCATCAATATATGAGCAATATTCAGGCTCCTGTCTCGGAAGCTGCACGCTCCTATGAAGCATACCGGACATGTGACAGTCTGAATCAGGCCTTTGTGTTCCGCATCCCGGTTTACAACAATATGCCGGAAAATGCCTGCTCCTTACCAAAGATGTCCGGCAATCCTAACAGCTACGTGAAATCCGTATCCATCCAGGACAACAACGGTAAATCACTGGAAAAACAGTTAAATGAATCCTTTACATATTCCAAGAAATCATACCAGTTAACAGTGGATAAATCCGTTTCCTCTGTTACCGTAAAAGGTACTCCGATCAGTCGGTTCGCTACCATGACTACAAACAATAAAACGGTGTCCCTCAACTTTGGCGAAACGAAAACCGTTAAGATTAAATGTAAATCGCAGAGCGGCAAAACAACTACATATTCTTTTAAAATTACACGGGAAGCCGCTCCAACAGATGAAATTATCACAAATCAGTAACCGCCATACTCCCTTCATAAAAATATGCAGTTTGCCCCGGTGGAATGCCACTGACGGCGGTGTGTATCTGTTTTTTCGCTGACACCCCGGTTTTTAGAAAGACAAGCACTCCAATGAGCATCACGAAACGCGCCGCTGACTTGTTTGAGCCAACCGTTAGTGCTTTCAATATCTTTTTTAGGCACGCTTGC
>JBJELB010000109.1:0-26127 GCA_051878935.1 Lachnospiraceae bacterium
ATGTTTTTGCATACAACGTTTGGAATGTAGAAATAGATTTTGGTTCCGGCTGTATAATTATTTTTACCATCAGCGTATTTTGTCTCCACACCGGATACATTGTTATCTTTTCCGCTGGTTGCACTTCCGGTTGTCCGCAAAGCATTATTGGCATATACCGTTACCGTCTGCTCTGCCGGTTCTTCGTCACTTAAATCTTCACTGTCTACATAAACGACCAATTCAGAACAACGGCAGGATGCTGATCCATTGGATACACCCATATACGGATAGGCACTGAAATCACCGGTGATGATACCTGTACCGACTCCTGTTGTTAGATCAATCGTCGATGTCGGACTGATCGTGATTCCGGAGGCTGACGTTCCATTGGTACGATATACCGTCGTCCATGTTTTTGATGAAACTGCCCCAATTTCCATCGAGTCATCCTCAATCGCTGTTCCATACAGGAAATTGGCCCCGGCATAGGTCAGATTATCCGGACTATATACGGAATATTCTATCTTTCTGATTTTTGAAGCATAATCAGTGAAATCAAAGAATGTAATCTTCTTTTGCGTCATTCCAATAATACCAGTCTTATCACCATCATATAAACAGCTCTTTGTATCAGGAACATTCTGGTATGTAGCGCCGGAATTAAGCGATGACAGATAATACGCATCCAATTGCGATAAATCCAGCTTCTTCAGTCTTCTGTTAATACCGATCCAGCTGATAACCGGATCCTGATTGCCTGATATCTTAGATACTGTTACAGTGACAACGGTACCGTTTTTATCAACCTGAAATGCTGTCGAAGGTGTTACCTGATTGCCCTGGCCGGACAAAATAAAATCTTTTCCATTACAGGTAACACCATCACCGGATACCATAATATTCATATAACGATTCGATGTCCACCATTCATAAAAACCGGCTGTTAATTGATACGTACCCGCATCTAGCTTAAACTTATAAATAACATCCTTTCCGGACTTTGCATACCAGCCCGTTTCATACTTATCTGCTGTAGCCGAGTTCTGAGGTCCCGGTGCCCCCAGATAAGCATCATTATCATTGACATAACCCCATGTTGCTGCTCCGGTATACTGCTGATCCGGTACATCATTAAGAAGGTTTGGAGATGCATCCTTTACACCGTCAAAGGTTTCTGTCACATTGTAATGGGAATCTGCAAAATATACCATATTAGCAGGTATAATGTCATATTCAGCCGATACCTGAATGCCATTATCCAATATACCGGTCACTTCTGTTCTTTCATAAACTGCACACTCTGAAACCTTCTTATCCCATGAAACCACAGTATGATCTTCACCATTCAGGGTAACAACCGATGGGAATTCATCCTCTGTTGTAATAGCACCGGAATAGCCGAAATCGGTATCCATCAGATCCGGTACATCTGCTGCCTCTGTTGCATTCCATGCCGTATGCAATTCCGTACAGATATCGGTATCCAAGGAAGCATCACTTTGTATTTTTTCAAGCGGTACGATCGTGAATTCATACCGGTAGGTTTTACCCGGCTGGATACGGTAAGCTTCAAATACTGATGGACCCGCCGTTTCATTACCGATACCCCTGGATGCAAGATCCACATTCAGATAGGTGTATTCCGGATTTTTATTCATATCTGCCGGATGCTTCACACCATCCCACTCTTTTGTATTGTAATGCACTGCACTGACTTCCATATCCTGTTTTCCGGATACCAGCAATGAAGTTTTCTTCGTACTGCTGTTCACACTGACCCACTTACTGTGATCCACTGTTCCGGATTCCTGAGATTTGATATGTGGGAAATACATATCACTGGCAGTCGTTTGATAGATTCCAAGTACACCAAAGGAATCTCTGTCACCATATCCTTCCGCTACAGGATACCGGTAGCCATAATCCGGCTTATCCGCCGTATCGAATCCGTTTCCATACCATGCTACTTCTTCAAAATCACCCGTCAGAGTCATTTCATTACCCAGACGCATCAGGTATCCGTTGGCTGTTTTTAATTTCTTTGTATCCAGTATATATCGATAGGAAACAGCGCCACTTGCATCAATGGTATAACGGACATATTGTTTTGCTGTTTCACCGCCGACCGTAAGCACCATACCGACATCGATGACCTTTCTGCCATCGGAAGCGGTTTCCACCTGTACCAATTCCGGTTTGACCGTTATATTCTCATCCTGGTTCGCTGTCTTCCATGAATAGTTTGGTTTGGCTCCTGTTTTCGCCATCACATCATTGTCATGAAGGGCACGCCAGAAGTTTGGCCGAGGGCCTTCTACTACGATGGTTTCACCATCATACACATAGTTGGACAAAACGCCGTTTTCTTTGCTGATCGTAAATCCGAATGCTTTTCCTGTCGCTGTCTGTCCGGAAACAGTAAATGCAGTTGTGTCCTCTTCTACCTCCAGCTGATCCCCACTGGTTGCAACTGCATCAGCCTGCTCCGGCACTACTTCCTTCAGTGTCTGTAAAATGGCATCCGTTAAATCAAACTGCTCATGGGCTACCTCATGTCCTTTCTGATATGCCCAGCTGTCTTCTTTTACCAGAATCTCGATATCCAGTTGATATTCTGCACCCTTTGTTAATGTGGAAGGGAGATTCCGGGCAATTGGAATCTCTAAGGTTCCTGCCTGCTTTGGCTCTACAGATGGAACTGTTTCCAATTGGCCGGTTGCAATACCTTTACCGTTTTCTTTTATGGACCACTCAACGTCAAATTCATTTAAGTTTAAGAAATTGTTTTCATTATAAACAACAACTTTTCCTTCTTTTAAAGTATCATCTGTTGTCCATGCCGCAGTTCCTGCTTTTGCAATCTGCTGCTGTTCCCAGGTCGGAGTCTCAATCATCCAAAAGCTCTGATACTGATACTTCACTTCATATAATTCCGGTTGTGGCTGTCTGTCCGGAGACACCAGACCGTTCGCACAATAGTTATTGTCGGTATTGTTATCTCCCCAGTCACCGCCATAGGCCATTACATAACCCTGCAATTCATTCTTACCGTTATCCTCTTTATGTGTATACTGGTAAGCACCATCTTGGGAATAATAATCCCATTGTGTATCAGTCAACGGTTTTCTCCTGCTCTGGTCTACCCAGTCCCAGATACAGCCACCCAGCATATTGGTACCGGAACGGAAGCTGTCCATATAATCTTTAAAACTTCCTACCGAATTACCCATCGCATGTGCATACTCACACTGGAAATACGGAATCCTCTTCGGGTTCGTACCGGTTGTTTTCTCCGGCGTTGTCGCCCACTTACTCTGATCCGTCGGTGAATAATACATGTTACTCATAATATCAACCGAAACATTCGGTTTTGTAAAAGGACGCATATATTCAGCATGTACGAACCGGGTTGAATCGCGATCGTGAAAATATGCAGCCATCCATTCAAACAGCTCCACTGTTTTGGAAGCAACCCGATCATTAAATCCATTCTCATTACCCAGAGACCAGCTCACAATGGAACTGTGATTCTTAAGTGTCTGATAAGAAGTAATCGTTCTGTCTATAAAGCTCGGTTTCAGGTAAACGTTATATGCTGCCTCCGAGCTCACTTCCTTTGCAATCGTAGCATGACACTCCGCATTTGTTTCCGCCATCACGTACATACCATATTTATCTGCCAGCCAGTATAAATACTCATCATTACCGTAATGTGAGGTACGGATCGTATTCAGATTGTACTGCTTCATCAATGTCAGGTCTGCTTCATAGACCTCATGAGAGATATATTTTCCGGTCACAGGATCGGTATCATGCCTATTGGCACCCTTTAAGAGTAACGGCTGTCCATTAATTGTAATTCTCTGATATTCGTCAACATTATTATTGCCGTTTTCATCCAGAGTCGTCTGGGTAAAGTTAATCTCCCGGAATCCGACTAACTGACCGGTATATTCCAGTTCATTGGAAGAATCATCCGTCAGCTTCATGGAAAGCACGTACAGTTCCGGTTTTTCTGCCGACCACTGTTTCGGTTCTGTCACCTTCACTCTCGCCGTATCAAAGGTTAATGTTCCATTTGCAGGAATTGCCTGCTCCGTCTGAAATTCAATCGAAGCAACCACCTGAGTGGTATCTTTTTCATCATACAGATTTGCTGTCACCTGATATCCTGCCGCTATTTCATCCGATGAATTGTTTTTCAGGACAAGATCTGAGATAACCAGATCCGCATCCTTAAATACCTCATCGAAATCCGTTTCCAGTTTATAATCCTCAATCGATACCTTCGGAACAGACAATAAATAGACATCACGGAAAATACCACCATCCGTAATCACATCCTGATCCTCCAGCCATGTCGCATCACTATATTTGTGAACACGAACTGCCAATGTATTCGTACCATTCATATCGACATAATCTGTAATATCAAATTCATGAGGGCGGTAGGAATCCTCACTGTATCCCACTGCCACACCATTGACAAACACATAGTATGCCGATTCCACTCCCTGGAAGGAGATACGAATCCTGCTGTCTGAACGTTTCAGACTGTTATCAATCGTGAACTCTGTACGATAAAATCCAATCGGATTGTATAGCACAGGTGCATCACCTATCAGAATAGAACCATAATTCGGATCATTGCCATTGACTCTCGAAGCTTCCGTTCCCTGCCACGGCATCTTACTGTTTGTATAGTTTGGATAATCCCACACCCATTTGTTTACAGTTCCATTACTGCCAAACTCATTTTCCCAGTATTCACCCTGCATCGTCCAACTCATCGGCATCGTCACA
Organism: Lachnospiraceae bacterium; assembly: GCA_051878935.1. Taxonomy (GTDB): domain Bacteria; phylum Bacillota; class Clostridia; order Lachnospirales; family Lachnospiraceae; genus CANQDT01. The sequence goes on from JBJELB010000109.1 coordinate 4,786, forward strand.
TCATGTTTCCAGTACTCCGCCGAAGTAGTGTAGGATGTAGCTGCAAACGGGTTGCTTTCGATAGCAGGTGTGCTGTCATCCGTTTCCTCCGTTACCAGACCCCGTTCCTTTGCCATAGCGAGATTCTGTACAACCGTTAAATCCCACTGGTTCTCGGATGTTTCGCCTGTCAACATCTGTATACGCTGAGAATCAGCCTTGGCATATTCCAGAGCTCCTTTTATCGCAGCCCCCTCTGACTCATACGGCGTTACTGTGTCTGCGTGTGCATCCAGTCGGTTACGCCCCACCACGTTATACATTTCTTCATCCCGGCATCCATATTCATTAAATGTAATTTCTTCGGTTACAACACTGCCTTCTTCTACTGTAGAAGTGGTAACATTCGTCACAGCTGCCGTAACCTGAAGCGATACTGCACCCGGTGCCATCATACCGATGCTCATTACAAATGCTAATGCCAGAGACAATAGCTTTCTTCGTCTCATAGATTTAAGCTCCTCCTTCTCTATTTTCTTCTGTTATTCTAACGTGCAAATGATTTTTTCTCCATCCTTTTCCACGACATCTATTTACAATCCATGTCGCCATACGGACTCTGGCGCACCAAAAAAGGAAGTATTGCTTCCTTTCGCAATACTTCCTTAAAGCTATATCAGTTCGGGAACGATGCAATTTCTCCCGTTGCATATTGGAGTATGAATTCCACATCTGTCGTATTGATTTGGCCATCTCCGTTGATATCACCGCGATTTAATTCATCCTGTGTCGGAGAAGCGCCGGTCTTCATAGCCAGCAACGCATCAACTGCCGTTACTTTACCACTGTCATTCATATCACCCTTCAGGCCGTTGCCATCGGTTGATGTTACCGTTGTAGAAGCCAGTTTAATCTTATCGGTGCTTCCTTCGTATCCGATATAGATATCATATGTAATACTGCTGCTTGCCGGAGGTGTTAACACGATATTGGAAAAAGTTAATTCACCCTTCGCATTTGCCGTATCCTGATCGATATAACCGATACGGGATGCGTCTATATTATTTATATCCCCCTCAGAATCATAAACAACGAGTGATACCATCTTATTCGCTAGTCTGCTGTTCTCCAATGTTACTGTTAAGGTTGTTCCTTCTTTTGAAACCGAACCATAATACTCGGCTGCTTTTGCAGTAACACTAAAACCACAAAGCAGAACAAATGTTATAATTAAATAGATTGTTTTTTTCATTCTATCAGTCCTCCCTTATGATTCATAATTTAATACATATTCTCCACCTTTTACGGTATCAAATACCATTAAATCAAATGTTTCGCCTGCAACAGTTGTTTGTACTGTTTCAATTTTATAAGATACCTCTTTGCCGTCTTTGGTGATTTTAGGTGTACCATACGCTTCATTTACAAATACCTTACATGTTCCACCGGACGTAGAACGAACGACTGCCTTTACCGGCTGTGCCTTATCATCACCAAATGTATCCTTGGTATCCGAACATCTCCACTCAATATCCACTTCAAAACCACCTCTGCCTAACAGACCTGTCACACTTCCTCCATCTCTTGCCCATGCACTCGGTACCGATGGAAGAATATCCAAATAGCCATCATGACTCTGTAATAAGAATTCACCTAAAGCTGCTGTTGCACCAAAGTTTCCATCAATCTGGAAAGGTGTATGGGTATCAAACAGGTTTGTCAATGTACAGGCATTCAACTGTCCCTGGAACATCTTATATGCACGGTTTGCATTCGTGATACCCTGAACATTAGCTGCACCCTGGCCTGCCATGTTGGAATCACCATCGTTACCGATAGCACGTGCCCACAGCATGGTTTTGTTTGCACGGGACCAGCCGGATGCCTCATCACCACGGGCATTTAATGTAACCTTCGCAGCCTCCATAAAATCCGGAGTTCTTCTGGAAATCTGATTAAATGGATAAAGCGCTAACAACTGTGAAATATGTCTATGTGTCGTTGACTCCTCAAAGTTGCTGGAAGCACCATCATCATAATAGTCCTCCCCTAGCGATGGGTTGTAAGTATACTCTTTTAATTTATCATGATCATATCTTACGAAGTCGTGATATTCTTCACCACCCCAATAGTCTTCCCATTCTTTAATGTTGCCCCATTGACCGATTTCGACCGGAGCTGCCAAATGTTCATTCTGGTATTGAATCGTTTCTAATAAAGATTCATCCACCTCTTTCCCCATTGATTTCATCGTATCACACATGGTAATAAAGGTGTCATAGAACTGTCTTACCAGTACCTGGTCAATCTTAGAACCCATCGTCAAAATGTCATATTGCTCCGGAGAATAGGATGGTCCAACTACATATTCTACCGTTCCATCATCCTTCTGACGCTCATACAAATATTGTGTCAGGAACAAAGCATGTCCTTTAAATAGATGATACAGACGTTCGATATACTGTGTATCTCTTGAATAATCATATAAATCATAACAGTTCATCAAAATCCATGTAGAGGATGTTGCGGACAATCCCCAAACAGCACCCCAACCTACATCTGTATAACCAAACGGTGTTGTTCTAACGTGAGCAACCCAACCATCACAACCGTATGTATTGCGTGCTGTAGCTTCTCCATGCTCACTTAAAAATTCAACATATTCAAGCAGCGGCTCGAAACAATCGAGCAGGTTACCATTTGCTCCCGGATAATAGTTCATCTGCAAATTGATATTCAAATGATAATCTGCAGCCCATTTAGGGCCTTTTTGATCTGCCCAAACACCTTGAAGGTTTGGAGGAAGACTTCCTGCTCTTGAAGAAGAAATCAACATATATCTACCATATTGATAGAACAACTGATCCAATGCCTTATTACAGTTACCATTCTTGTATTGAGCCAAAAGTTCATTCGTAGGAACGTTATTCTGATTATTTTCATCCGTAAGGTTCAATGCTACATTACTGTATAATGCATTGTAATCTTTGAAATGTCTCCGATAAAGCTCTGAATAATCAGTAGAAGCATTTGCTAAAATGTCATCCGTAGTCGTAATTGGAGCAATACCACTATGATAATCCTTACTCTCATCCGCTACATAATCGGTTGCCATCGTGATTAATAAGGTTACTTCATTGGCACCGTTTACCACGATTTTACCGCCTTCATAACTGACGGTACCACCATTGTTTACTACCTTACATTCACCGGCCCAATTCATCTGCTCACGTTTATCAGAAGAATTATAGTTATTCAAACGACCCGTAATTTTTAATGTCTTATCCTGATAATTCTTTGTTAAGTTAATGGAATCGTTCGGTTTATTTGTAAAGTCTAAGTGAAAGCATATCTTATTATCCACATCTGCTTTTAAGTTGACTGCAATTAAACGGTCCGGATAACTCGCAAAGAACTCACGACTATAACGAACCCCATCGACGGTATATCCGACAAACGCTTTTCCGGTATCCAAATCCAGACCACGCTCGAAATCTGTATACTCAGCCCCATCCGGAATATTCGTAAAGTCTAACGCAATGTTACCAAACGTAGTATAACTGCCGTAATCGTTTAAGCCTTTTGAATCTCTTGAAACTTCCAGTTTGATTACTTCCTGATATGCTTCAATATTGAGCTGTCTTACCTGGTCAGCGAGTGTTTGATACTCTTCGCTGTCCCGGCCCTTTTCTGCTTTCACTGCTTCTGCCTGCTTACGAAGCTTGCGTGCTGCTTCTAATTTTTCTCTTGCAGTCTCAACAGCTGTTACATGGGCTTCTTGTACATCTTCACCATCATGATAAGGAGAACCTCTCCACAACGTCATCTCGTTTAAGGAAATACGTTCTTTGGAAACACCACCAAATATCATACCGCCCTGATAACCATTACCAATAGGAAGTGCCCATTCTTCCCATACACGGTGACTTAAGTCATCCTGTTCATTATTCTCTGTAAAGTTTGTCCAGCATACATGATCGTCATCCGCTGCTGGAGCATCATACCAAAGTGCCATATCGGTTCTCTGATATTGCATGAAATCTTTGGATGTTTTCACTTTAAATACATCTGTCACAGGACGCAATCCATCTAACAGATAAATTGCTAATCCATTACTTACCTTCGTCTGTTCCGGAACTTGAATAGCCGGACTAATCGTATAAATCTGCTCTCCATTTACAAATTGAGATGGAATAATCGTGCTTGTCTGCAATGCTTTCATCTCATTTTTGTTATACATCGCTGTATACATCTGAAGATTGGAATCCCCAACAGTTGTATTTTTACCAACTACGACTTTTACTAATTCGCACTCATTTGGCAATGTCTGTTTTGCCTTAAAGGTCTTCTCTACTCCTTCTTTCGTACGAACCGTAATACTCTTAATATCGTAATCAAATACTTTTTCTTCTTTTACATCACAAGAAACAGTCACTGCTGCCGCTGGCATAAGAAAACTATAAACCGTATCGGAAACCCTCTTCGTTGCTACTTCCGTCGTACCATATACCACTTTAATTGTATCCGTATCAACGTTGTCCGGAACCGTGAAGCGTACCACGCAGCCGGCATTCGCACTTTCCTGAACGGTTACATTCGCACCTGCTGTTACATCATAAGGTACAAAGTTCGATTCTTCTTTAATATGTAAGTGAGAACCACTTGGCATTAAATCAAAACCATCATTCACTAAACCAAATAAATTATCATCTCCATTATTCGTAACGATTCTCGTATTATCCACCGGATCAAAAGGCAGACTAATCATAATCTTCTGACCGCAATACTGCTGACCATTGATAGTATTACCAGATTTTTTAAATACGACAGGTCCGGTAATGACCGGTTGATCAGCGATACGTACATTTCCTTCTGTATACAGGGAATTCTGTTCGCCTGCATCTAATACACCACCGGTAATCGTCATAGTACCACCATTGAACAAACAACCGGCTGTCTGTCCATCCGAACGTGTGGAAATACAATTAGAGATTTCAGAACCTTTTTCTACATACAGGGTACCACCTTTACAGTTAACCGGAGCACGGTCTGTCGTGTTATAATTCACAACTCGAAAGCCCTTCTTAAAATAGCCGGTTCCGGAGTTCGCAATATTAATCGCACCCGAAGCAAAGGTCTGTCCTTGACCATCAATTGTTAAAGTACCGTTCTTACCACCTTTCAATGTAATGGTTGATGGTCTGCCTCCATCTGTTTTTGCCTGAGTAGAAATCATATCACCTGTACTACCGGCTTTACGGGTAATCACTACATCTTTATCATCCGCACCCTTCACAATGATATCCACATTGCGAATACCAACGGAGGATATCGTAGCATCCTCCAAAACTGTAATGATACCTCCATGCGGACATTTCGCAAATGCTGTTTCTAAAGAAGCATACACCGTTGTCTGACCAGCATAAGTAACCGAAGCAATTTCCGGTTCATCGCCCGATGTCACCAATTCCAGGTCCTGACCATTTACCATCAATTGATAATCTTCATTGGCAACTGTGAAGTCTGCCTTATTAGGTTCAACTCCTTTGGCATAAGTAGCTACAACCTGTCCGGAAGAATATTCACTTAGATTGATAATACCATGTGTTTCACCTTCCGTAAGCGGTGCATCTACCTGAACGGCGCCCGATGCCAGGAAGATGTTTCCTGCATAGGCACTGTCAGACATATGGAAATTGTTATTATTGACATATACGTCAAAACCCGTGTTATCACGGACACTACCTCCACTCATATAAAACGAGCTGTTCTCTGTCACAAGAACACCGCCACCTTTATTCTCGGAGGAAGTGTTGCCGCTAATCGTACCGCCTGTCATATTCATACGGGCACTACCTACCAATGCAACTCCACCACCTCCGGTAGAGGTTGCTGTATTCGCTGTTATGATACCGCCATACATATTGAAGACACCTTTATTCTTCATATCGAGGGCGCCACCACGTGCATCTGTACCATTTTTTAAAACAGCACCGTCATAGAGAACGATCGTACCCGCGTTCACCTCAGCAACCTTTTTCTTTTGGTTTGCATCCATGATAATTGCTGTTTCTTCATCTGTTTCAGATAATGTGCTGTCACCCAATGTCATTTGCGCAGTCGCCGTATTGGGAATCAGGAACATCATATTGCTGCTCGTCTGTTTCACTGACGCCGCTGTTCCACCTGATTGGAAGGTCACATTTTCTGCCGTAGAAAAATTACTGCGCTGTGCCGTCGCTGCATCCGAATACACGGTAATCGTATGCTCTGTTGAATCTCCCAAAACCCCCGCCATCGCAGTATCAAAATCTGCTACGGATGTTCCGTCGAGATAAACACCTGTTTCTCCCACCGCTGCTACAGATGGCATCGGAACAGACGTTACAAGCATCGCTGTAGCTACAACCAGAGATAACAATTTTTTTCTAATCATAGTTTTTCTCCTTCTCTTGATTTTATGATTTCATTATAAAATATTTATTTTTATTTCTTAAGTCAAAATATCCGACATTTCATATTCATTTTTTGCACAATATTCTTTGCATAGCAACCTGTTCTATAGTAAAATATATACAAGAATTTCTTGAGAAAGAGGAAATTGGATATGTTAAACATGCCATTAGATTTTTGTGAACTCCGTATCGTTCATGATTTGAACTTTCATACAGACATCTCACGCCCTTATCGATTAGCCCTATGTAAGAACAGTGGAGATTTTCTCATATTCAAACCACATGCTAATCCGGAAGACTTCCCCTGTGGTAAAAATTTTGAAGCAATCTGTATTCTGTTTCGCGGTGCTTTGGCACAGGATTTCTGTGAACAAACGGGGTTTCATGACATAACCGTTATCCCAAAAGAAAACATACGGGATTATGAAAAGCTTTATACACTTATGCAGGAATTGGTTCAACTCACGCAGCAGGAAACATGGTCAACATCGGATGAACTTCATATTTATGTATTGTTTTATAAACTTCTCGTGCGCTTGCATTTCTGTATCGTACCGGAATATGATGATGAAAAGCAACGGCAGCGCACCTTATTGGCACCGGCATTTGAATTGATTCACAACCACACACGTTTAAATGATGTGTCAGTTCAGGACATGGCAGCGCTTGTCCATCTCTCGCCTACTCACTTTAGCCGAATTTTTAAGGAAATCACCGGCGAGAGCCCAACGCAGTACGTTCTTCAGAAGCGTCTGCGGGATTCTGAAAAGTTCCTGTTGAATCATCCGGAGATGTCAGTCGAAGAAATTGCAACATACAGCGGATTTACATCAGTGAATTATTATCGACAGGTCTTCAAGCAGAAATATCAGCTATCCCCTTCGGAATACCGAAAAGAAATTCAACACAAAGCGGTTCCACAAAGGATTACCTTTATTCCGTATTGGCAGCCACTCTATGTTGTAAATGCCAGGAATCATGAAAAGAAAGCAGCTATTGATTACTCTGAAATACCGCCGAGTGCCTATCGCCTGTCGATCTGCACAGGGGGAACCGGTACTGTCACAACTGCCAATCATGAGACCTATACCCTGCACAGAAACGATATGTTTCTGAACATTCCAAAGCAGTTTTATTGCATTGCTCCTGTCACGGACACTTTCAGCATATTGGAAATATGCTTTGACGGTTTATTTTCCCAGGAAATACTGGAGAATTTCGGCATTCGCAGCTCTATCTGTTTTACTAATATTCCGGATAACGAATATGACTTTGTACACAACGCGAATTACATATGGAGAAATTTCTGGACCTGGGATAAAGAAGCATTGTTGGAATGTTCCGTGCGGATACATGACATCGTATACCATCTGCACAAGATCATTCAGAATTCAACCATGCAGATACAGGGAAAAGACGACCGGTTTGCGACGGTATTAAAATTTATGGAGTTATATTATATGAATGATTTATCCATTGCAGACCTTGCAGAAACTGCCGGAATGCAATACACTGCTTTCTCTAAAGAATTTAAAAGACGCTACGGACAATCACCCAAAAAATACCTGAGTGAATATCGACTGAACAAAGCAGCGGACATGCTTCTTAAATATCCTTCCATGAAAATTATCGATATTGCAAAGAAAAACGGTTTCCAGGATTCCTCGCGATTTTGTATCACTTTTCGCGAAAAATTTGGTGTAACACCTCTCGAATACCGGAAAAGGCAATGATGACACAAGAATTTTTAACGAAAATGCCGCTTGCCCCGTTGGCTGCCGCTGGCTGCGGTGTGTATCTGGTTTTTCTTGCACCGTTTTCCGGTTTAAGAAAGACATGGCGCTCCATGTCCATCACGCTTCATTACGCGCCTTATGACCCAACTCGTCAACCGGCAGTGTTTCATGTATCTTTTTTTGGTCGTTTGAAAACGTCGGTGCTTAGCTCCTGTATTTTAGGAGCTTACGCACCGCTACGTTTGAAATCGTGCGAAAGCTTACCAAAAAAAGATACTGAAATCACTAGCGGTTGACTCAAACAAGTCAACGGCGCGTTGCGTGACGTCCATTGGAGTGCCTGTCTTTCTAAAAACCGGGGTGTCAGCGAAAAACCAGATATACACCGCAGCCAGCGGCAGCCAACGGGGCAAACACATTTTTCGTTAAAAATAGCATCCCAAACCATCAAAAGGTTAAGGATGCTTAAGATGCTATTATTCTACTTTTTCGAAATCCGATGCAGGGTGCTTGCATAACGGACAAATATAGTCTTCCGGCAGTGTATCACCTACATATTCGTATCCACATATCTTACAACGCCATACCGTCTGTTTTGTCTCTGTCTGTGATGACTTCTTTTCCGGCTGTGGTTTAATAGATGTATGATAAAATGCATAGGTTGCAGATGGAGCATCAGACAGTTCTTCCATCTCTGTTACCTCAGCAATAAATAGCGTATGGGTTCCCAAATCCTGTGTCGTTACCACCTTTGCACTGACATAAGCATTCGTTCCGGCTGTCACCGCCAACAAACCATCTGCTGTCCGTTTCACATCAGAAAAGCCTTCAAACTTATTCACTTCCCGTCCTGACTGAAAACCAAATCTCGTAAACAAAGCAAAATCAGCCTCTTCACTAATGATCGACACCGCCAGTCTTCCGGTTCTAAGAATCATATCATGAGTATAGTTTTGTTTATTGACTGCAACACTGATGCAATTCGGATTTGCTGTCACCTGCATTGCTGTATTAATAATACACCCATTCTCTTTTTCTCCCTCTCTGGCTGTCAACACAAACAATCCATAAGAAAACCGTTGCATAACTCCTAATCCCATAACTTTTTCCTCCTGTTATCCTATATATTCGCACGCAGCCAATGCTGCAACTGCTCCATCTGCAGCCGCAGTCGTTAGCTGGCGGACCATTTTCGTCCTGCAGTCTCCTGCGGTAAATACACCCGGTGTTTTTGTCTTGCAATCTTCTGATGCTTTCACATAGCCATACTCATCCACATCAATCCATTCTTCAAAAGCACGGTTATCCGGTATCTGTCCAATCGCTACAAAAAGCCCCTGTACTTCTAAGACTCTCTGCTCTCCTGTTTTTATATTCTCCAAAAGAACAGACTCCAACATTTGCTGTCCGTTTAATCCAATCACCCGGCTATCCAGAAGAAAACACACATTTTCTTTTTGTTTTAACTGCTCTGCCAGTTTTTCCTCACCCCGGAAGCTGTCTCTGCGATGGATTAAATAGACTATTTCGCAATAATTCGATAAAAACAAGGCGTCCTCTAATGCCGTATTCCCACCACCAACGACTGCAACCGGTTTCCCACGAAAGAAAGCTCCGTCACAAGTAGCACAGTAAGAAATTCCGGCTCCTATTAATTCTTCTTCACGAGGCAGACCCAATGGCCGGTTTCTGGAACCGGTAGCAATAATCACGCTTTTCGCTTCGTATTGTCTCTCCTCAGTGAGCACAGTTTTCGAATCACCATGATCTTCAATACCGATTACCTTTTCATACTCCAGCTCCGCTCCAAGAGTTGCCGCCTGGTTGTACAGATTTGTTGCAAATTCATAGCCGGATACCTGAGAAATCCCCGGGTAATTCTCAATCTCGGGAGTATTGATAATCTGCCCACCATAGTTTTTTTCTTCCAGGAGCAACACTGTCTTTCCTGCCCGCAATCCATAAATCGCTGCTGATAATCCTGCTGTTCCTGCACCAATAATGATAATATCAATCATACGCCGTCCTTTACTTCAGCATCTGCAAAATCTTTGTTTTCGGCTGCACACCAGCTGCTGTCGATACAACCTCTCCGTTTTTCACCACCATAAGAGTTGGAATCGAAACAATATGAAATCTCTGTGCTAATTCCGGTTCCTCATCCACATTAATCTTACAAACTTTTACATCCGTTAACTCTTCGGACAACTCTTCAATTACCGGTAACAACATCTGGCATGGTCCACACCATGTTGCCCAAAAATCCACCAGTACCGTCTTATCCGACTGTAAGACTTCTGTTTCAAAGATGTCCTTTGTTATGTGTAATGCTGCCATGAATATCATCTCCTATTTCATTCTTTTTTCTTATTATAACCGCTAGATTCTTTTCCAGTCAAGATTGACTATTCGCTACGGCAGAACTATAATATGCTATGTATCATTGTGCTAAAAGGAAGGGGAAAAAGAAATGAATCGACTTATCAAAAAGGCACTATTTTTTATCAGCACTTTTGCATTACCGGCTCTTGCTATACCTGCTTGTGTTAAAGCGGCAACTCAGGCAGAACAGGCAGGACTTCCTGTGGTAACCTTAACCATTGATGAATCACAGGGAACCATCGAAGCTATGAATGCTGACCCGGAACACGATACCAAATGTTACGGTACATTCACATTAACACTTCCGGACGGATACGTGTCCGAATATGGGATTAGCGAAGGCTATGAAGGAACCATGTCTATGAAAGGAAGAGGCAGTTCTTCCTGGGGCTGGGCAAAAAAACCGTATCAGGTTACCCTTGATGCCAAAACGGATTTGCTCGGTATGGGAAAAGCTAAGAAATGGACATTGATTGCGAACTATGCCGATCGGACTCTTATGAGAAACAAACTCTTATATGACCTGGCTGACGATATGGGACTTCCGTTTTCTGCAAAATCGGTGTTTGTTGAAGTAGAAATGAATGGAGAATATCTCGGCAATTATATTCTGTGTGAAAAAGTTGAGGTAAAAGAGAACCGTGTTGATATCGGGGATGACGGCTTCTTAATTGAAAAAAACGGAGGCGTCGCCAGCTTCCGAAGCTCCCTGAACTACGCATTTGAGATTGGCAATCCTGATCCTCCCACAGATGAAGAAACCGAATACATCACAAGCTATTACAATGCATTTGAACAGGCTGTTTTTGCCGACGGATTCTATAATACCAATGGACAATACTATGATGATCTGGTTGATTTTGATTCTCTCGTCAATTATTACATATTAACAGAGTTGTCAAAAGAAGTAGACGTTATGCACAAGTCTGTATACTTCTACAAATCCAGGGAAGCTGAAAGTAAAATGTTCATTGGACCTGTATGGGATTTCGACCGTTCCCTTGGCAACTCTGCAGTAAACGATTGTAATGTTGCCACCGGTTTCTATGCAGCTAATCGTTATCTGTGGCAAGGAATCACAAAAGACAAAACATTCATGGATGCTGTTATCGCACGCTATGCAGAGATTTATCCACTGATTCAGGAACTCTATGCAGATAGTGGCACGATTGATACCTATTACAATACATTAAAAAATTCTGCAAACTTTGAGGTATGGGACATCAACACATCGCCAGGTTCTGCTCTGGTTTCCTCCAAAGGTAGTTATGAAGCAGAGGTTTCCTATATGAAATCATTCTTGAAGGAACGAGCTGAATGGTTAAACAACAACCTGCAGACATTGCAGAGTTCAGCTATCAACAGAGGAGAGGTAGTACTTCCTGACCCGGATACCGTATTGGCAGGACAGGGAACAAAAGAACGACCTTACCTGATTCAATCCAATGCTGATTTTAAAACCTTTACAAACAACATGTTGTCCGGCACTACCTATGCAGGAAAATATCTCCGTCAGACAGTAGATTTGGATCTATCCGGCTATGCCGGTTATGAAGGAATCGGCAGTAACGGAACATTCTCCGGCTACTATGACGGAAATGGTCATACCATCAATGTAACTCTGTCAGGAACTGATCCATCCGTATTCCCATACGTATACGGGACGATTATCAACTTAGGTGTTACCGGAAGCATTACCAACACCAGCCATACCGGAGCATTATGCCGCTCCCTTCGTGTCGATGGTAAAATAATCAACTGCTATACCAATGTAGCAGCATCTACTACCAGTGGCACATTAGGCGGCATCGCTGCATCCACAGAAACAGGGGAATCTTATGTCATAAACTGCTATGTAGCCGGCTCCTTAAGTGGAGTCTCAGGAAAAACAGGTGCCATCTTCGGAAATATCAGAGATGGCATAATCGTAAAGAACTGCTTCTATCTGGAATCTCTTCCAATGCCGATATCCCTCACGGGTGCTTCCGCATTATCTGCAGCCGGTATGCAGACAGAAATGAGTGTCAGCTTAAACAACTATCAGACTTCTATTTATGAATTAAGTGGAATTGGTACAGAAGATTTATGTACTTTTACAAATGTCTCCGGAAGCTATCCGATTCTGCAGTCCCGTCAAACCGGCATTGCATTAGCCGGTAGGATTCTGGACTATGCAGCATCCGGTACTACGCCTACCGAAGCTGAAATTACCGCTTATGACTTTAATGGAAGCAACACTATCACAGCGGTCGATGCATTATTATCCTTAAAATAAAATATCAATAAAGTGAAAAGACATCTCTCCTCAGTCTAAGCGCTGGGACGGGATGTCTTGTTTATATATCGTTGGCCTCGGTGGGCTGTCACTGGCTGCGGTGCGTATCTGTTTTTTCGCTGACACCCCGGTTTTTAGAAAGACAGCACCCAATGGACGTCACGCAACGCACCGTTAACTTGTTTGAGTCAACCGCTAGTGATTTCAGTATCTTTTTGGGGGAAAGCTTTCGCACGGTTTCAAACGTAACGGTGCGTAAGCTCCCAAAGAACAGGAGCTAAGCACCGACGTTTTCAAACGCCCCCAAAAAGATACATGAAACACTGCTGGTTGACGAGTTTTGTTATAAGGCGCGTAATCAGGCGTGAGGGACGTGGAGTGCTATGCCTTTCTTAAACCGGAAAATGGTGCAAGAAAAAACAGATACGCACCGCAGCCAGTGACAGCCCACCGAGGCCAGCAACATATTTTCTAAACAAGACATCCCGTCCCGGCGCTAAGGCCGAGGAGAGATGTCGTTTGATTATTTGGTATTGCCATGACAGGCATCCGATATCGTGCATCCGGAACATCCACACGAGCAGGAGCCCTTACCATGTTTTCTTTTTCTTATTTCAGAAACTACAACCGCTATAAAAACGATTGCAACAAGCAACGCAATCAAAATAGTTGGAATATTCACGTCATATCCTCCTTGTTTATTCGTACTTATTTTTCCTTAACAACATGTATACCATAATCGCAAGAACAAGGAAAGCAACAACTGTCCACAATCCAAATCCTCCTCCGCTAACAAACATACCTAACTGATAGACAATTAACGATACGGCATAAGCAAATACGCACATATAGCCGATAGCCGCAAAGGTCCACTTCGCATTGTTCATTTCGCGCTTAATCGCACCCATAGCCGCAAAACAAGGGGCACACAGCAGATTAAAGATCATAAAGGAATAGGCAGCCAGCTGACTTCCACCAAAAAATTCCCGTCCGATCACTGCCAGACCTGACGCTTCCCCTGCTTCTACCAATTCAAATGCCAGATCTGCATCTGCCATGGAAGAAAGAGAACCAAACACTCCAACCACCTCTTCTTTCGCGACAAGGCCCAGAATGGTTGCAACAGCAGCCTGCCAGGTTCCAAATCCCAAAGGAGCAAAAACCACTGCGATACCTTCGCCAATGATGTTCAAAACGGACATTTCCGTTCCTTCTCCAATGTAATGGAAACCGCCTTCAAATGTCAAGCTGTTTAATACCCAGATAATGATACTTGCTGCTACAATAACGGTTCCGGCCCGTTTTATAAAACTCCATCCACGTTCCCATGTTGCACGGAGAACATTGCCGGCGACCGGAGCATGATAAGCAGGGAGCTCCATAACGAAAGGTGCCGGTTCTCCTGCAAACGCCTTTGTTTTCTTTAATATAATACCGGAAATAACAACCGCAGCAACTCCGATAAAATACGCACTGGTTGCAACCCATGCACTACCACCAAATAAAGCACCTGCAATCAAACCAACAATCGGCATTTTTGCACCACACGGGATAAATCCGGTTGTCATGATGGTCATTTTTCTATCTCTGTCCTGCTCAATCGTGCGGCTTGCCATAATTCCCGGAACACCACAACCGGAAGCAACCAGCATCGGAATAAAGCTTTTGCCCGAAAGGCCAAATTTTCTGAAAACGCGATCCATAATGAAAGCTACACGGGACATATATCCGCAATCTTCCAAAATAGATAACAGAAAAAATAAGATGAGCATCTGTGGCACAAAACCAAGCACAGCTCCTACTCCACCTACAATGCCATCTGCGACCAGACTCACAAGCCACGCTGCACAACCAATGGATTCTAAGCCTGTACTGACAGCCGGAACGATCCATTCACCAAATAGCGTATCATTCATGAAACCAACGGTCCAGTCACCAATCGTTCCAATAGAAATCGTATAAACGGCCCACATAATCAGAACAAAAATCGGCAAAGCCAAAACTCGATTCGTTACTACTCTGTCTATTTTATCTGAAACAGAAAGCTGAGTCCGGTTCTTTTTCTTATAACATTCTTTCATCAATCGACTGATGTATTCATATCTTTCATTGGTAATGATACTCTCAGCATCATCATCCATCTCCTTTTCTGCAGATTGGATGTCTTTTTCCATATGTTCCAATATCAATGAGTCAAGGTATAATTGTTCCATCACCTTCGCATCACGTTCAAAAATCTTGATTGCATACCATCTTTGCTGTTCTTCCGGCATGTTATGTACCGCAGCCTCTTCAATATGTGCAATCGCATGCTCCACTGCTCCTGAGAAGGTATGTGCAGGAACAGACCAACTGCGCTCCGCTGCCAGAAGTGCCGCATTGGCAGCCTCTACAACCCCATCCCCTTTCAGTGCTGACAGTTCCACAATCTGACAACCAAGTTTTTTGCTCAATGCAGAAATATCGATTTTATCCCCATTCTTACGAACGACATCCATCATATTCACTGCAACCACTACAGGAATTCCCAATTCCATAAGCTGTGTCGTCAAGTAGAGATTTCTCTCCAGATTGGTACCATCCACAATATTCAGAATCACATCCGGACGTTCATTTACTAAATAATTACGTGCTACAACTTCCTCAAGGGTATACGGAGAGAGTGAATAAATTCCCGGAAGATCTGTAATCACGGCATTCTTATTTCCCTTTAGTTTTCCTTCCTTCTTCTCAACCGTAACACCCGGCCAGTTACCAACATATTGATTAGAACCAGTCAACGCATTAAACAATGTTGTTTTACCGCAGTTTGGATTACCTGCAAGTGCAATTCTAATAGACATCTTATCTCCTCCTATAAGTTAGTTATATCTAACCAACATTTAAAAAATCATTCGACTATAATCATCTCTGCATCTGCTTTTCTCAAAGATAATTCATATCCTCTCACTGTCACTTCCACCGGATCTCCTAATGGTGCAACCTTACGGACATAAATGTCCACGCCTTTTGTAATCCCCATGTCCATAATCCTTCTCTTAACAGCGCCTTCTCCCTGCAGCTTTCTCACTCTTACTGTCTGACCAATCGGCACTTCTCTTAATGTCTGCATGAAACCATCCTCCTTATATCACGATCCTATTTGCCATAGCTTTGTCAATCGCTACTCTGGCATCTTTCACATTGACTATCATGTTACCCGCTATCTCGGAGATTACTGTAATTTCACTTCC
This sequence comes from Lachnospiraceae bacterium, assembly GCA_051878935.1. Lineage (GTDB taxonomy): Bacteria > Bacillota > Clostridia > Lachnospirales > Lachnospiraceae > CANQDT01. Next base: position 20,846 of record JBJELB010000109.1, read on the forward strand.
TTCCGCAAATCCTAAACTGCCAAGAAAACGGCGTGTCTCATCTTTCCCATTGATTCTCTTTATCAGACCTGATTCCCCTGGCTTCGCCATAGATAAAGGCATCATTCCATCCTCCCTCTTTCTTTATGATACTAAATCAACTTTTTCGCCAGTTAGTTTAGTATAACTAACTCGGTTTGTCAAGACTTTTTTTGCAAATTGACTTACCTTTATGTTTATGTCATAATACTACATAATTGAATGAATACGAGGTATCCTGCCATGATTATTAAAGAATCCGCTGAAAACTATCTTGAAACGATATTGATGATACATAATAAGAAAGGTTCTGTGCGAAGCATAGATATCGCAAATGAATTAAATTTCTCAAAAGCAAGCGTATCGGTAGCCATGAAGCACTTCCGTCAGGAAGATTTCATCACGGTTGCACCTGACGGTGAGATTACGCTTACCGAAAAAGGCCTGAGCATCGCCCAGGACATTTATGAACGTCATGAGGTGATTGCCCAGGCACTGATGGCACTTGGTGTAGATGAAAAGACCGCTTATGAAGACAGCTGTAAGATTGAACACGATCTCAGCCCGCAGTCCTTCGAAAAGATAAAAAAACACATCAATAAAATGAAAGAGAATTTATCCCAAAGCGACATCCAGTACCATCATTAATGTAAATCCCAGAGCAAAGAAGCAGGTTCCTATATTGGAATGCTCTCCCTCTGACATCTCCGGGATCAATTCTTCTACAACTACATAAATCATAGCCCCTGCGGCCATGCTTAACAAATATGGTAAAATCGGAGTCAGGAATCCGGCAAATACAATCGTCAATGCAGCAAATATCGGTTCTACGATTCCTGACAACATCCCGTTTGTGAATGCTTTTCGCTTGCTCAGTCCTTCTGAACAAAGAGGCATGGATATAATGGCTCCCTCTGGTACATTCTGTATCGCAATACCAAGAGCCAGTGCAAATGCCGCTGAAAAGGCAATTCCTTCATATCCCGACACCCAGCTCGCCAGCACGACACCTACCGCCATACCTTCCGGAATATTGTGCAAAGTTACCGCTAACATCATCATCATCGTTTTCGGTAACTTTGCTTTTTTCCCTTCCGCCTGCTCACTATTCAGATGAAGATGCGGGATCAGATAATCCAGCGCCAATAAGAACAGAATTCCTGCCCAAAATCCCACGGCAGCCGGTACAAACGACCACTTTCCCATGTTTTCCGACTGTTCCATTGCCGGAATCAGAAGACTCCATATCGAAGCAGCCACCATAACACCTGCTGCGAATCCGGTCAACGCTCTTTGCACAAACCGATGCATCTTATCTTTCATAAAAAATACAAACGCCGAACCAATGGCCGTTCCCACAAATGGCAGAAACAACGCAACTATAATTTCTTTTTGCACCTTTTTCCTTCCTTTCTCTCTTGTCCCCTGTTAAAATGTCAGTCGCATCTCATACCAGGTAGCACCACCATGTTGAGAGTCCGACATGCCTTCATTTACAAATCCAAAATGTTCATAAAACGATAACAGCTTATCCTTGCATGTTAAAACAATGCCTTTTCTCTCCTGCTCCCTGCAATCTTCAATGACACGCTTCATTAAAACGGAGGCGTATCCTTTTCCACGGAATTCCGGTGCTGTTTCAACACCAAAAATCATCTGCCAGTCGCCTTCCTCCTCATGCATGCCTGCATCCGCAAACATCTCATCCTGCAATTGCGGTTCATTTGTTACCATACCATTGATTACCGAAATCATCACACCATTCTCTTCCAATATCCAGAAATGGTTTGAAAACATCTTCAATCTCTGCTCAAAAGATTCTCTGGATGCTGCTTCCGCCGGTGGGAAACACAAACGCTCCAATGTTGTAATAGCATCCAAATCCTGTATCGTAGCCAATCGAATATTCATTATACCTTCCTCACAAGCTCCTTTTTACTGTTATACATACTACAGTATAACACTTATGTTGCCACTCTGCTATCCTTTTTGCATCTCCTGTTCTAAAGATAAAAAAGAATGTACCAATATCGGCACGAGCGGCATATGATAAAAAGAACTCCTCATTGTAACAGAACAGAAAGGATTCCTCCTATGACTACAAACTATGTAACATTATCCTTAGAAACACATTTGTTCTTCGCCCGCATTATGAAAGAGCACTCATTATTTTTAACCGCAGGTTTTACATGCAAGGACACATGCTGGACAGAAAAATCAGAATTCTTCCGCCAGCAATTTGAAGAGTTATTATCCGAAGTCATCAATATCAGCAATTTCCGTATCAATGAGGCTATCTTATCTTCCGGTGAACTGGTTACAGAATTCACCATTCCAGCGGAGAAGAGAACCGAACATTTTAGTGGTCTTCCCATCAATTCCGAATTAACCAGACAGGAATCCGAACTTCAAGCAGGCGCATCGATGCAAACGAACCGTTCCTTCCTACGGCAGATTCACCGTTTGAACGAACGTTCTTTATCCTTACTCAATGGTCTTATCACTTTTAAAGAATCCATCCTAAAACATGTATCCGAATGTCATCTTTTTACATTCAACTATCCTTTGCTCATCAAACATATCATACGGGAAGCTTGTCTGTATCGGAATACAATTGATAACCTCATGCATGGTCGTCAAATGAGTTATCAGGGATTATGGGGTACAGAAGAATTCTGGAATCGGATCATGATGGAGCACGCTCTCTTTATCCGCGGTTTACTCGATCCTTCAGAAGAAGATTTGATTAAAACCGCAAATGATTTCGCCTTGGATTATAAAAAGTTATTGGAAATGGCTAAAAAACAGGACTGTCTCGCAACGGATGCTTTAACCGAAAAATCTCTGGAAGAAACAATCAAATATCAGCAATTCAAAACGGCTGGAACGAAAGGAATCCTGAATTGTGACATCACCTCCATCATTCTTCCTCTTCTGGCAGACCACGTACTGAGGGAAGCAAATCACTACCTTCGTATTCTGGAATGTGCCGAACATGAAACAGAGCCACGATAAGTGGCTCTACTTCAACAAATTCAGTCTTTGATAAAACATTTCCCTCTTACGGAAATCCGGAAACCATTCCGGCTCAATATCGCAAATCTGATTTAAACCAATCTCTTTTACGGCTGCAATTGCCGCTTCCCGCTGCGTCTGAGTTGTATCTGCTGTCAAACAGTTCGCACCATCTAATGTCTCATATGCCTGGAAAGCCTGATTAAAATCCATCAAATCATGTAATCGGATTGGCTGATTGGTCTTATTATCAATCAACACACCCCAATTTCCCCAATGACGATCCGTATTCCCGATGAGATAATCCAAGATATTCATCATATAATAAGAATATCCATCCAAATTCAAGATATAATGCATTTTATCAATATCATGATTCAGAGCATATATTTGAAAATGTTCTATCGGAACAATACCTCTGTCCAAAGATGTCATCATCTTACTGACCGACACTTTCTGTCCATCATATTCTGAAGCTTCGTAAAGCACCTGATTGACTCGAAAGCAACGACATATCTTACTGGCTAACAGTTCATTTTCAACAAATTCCACCCCACCGTCTTTCAACAACCAAAAACCATCTTCCCGCCTTACCCATGCTTTCGGAAAACATCCCGGTGTTCCTAAGTCGTCTGCAATTACATATCGATTCTGTACACTTATCTGTTTTCCACGCAATGTCACATCAATAAAAGCTTTTTCTAAATGATTGTCAAATAAATTGATATCCGAAAACGCAACTTCTTCCCCCGGCTCCTTCGTCCAGTAAATATCCATCAAAGAAAGACAATGATAAGACAATGCAATCTGTGCACGTTCACGATCTGTTGATGCTTGTGTAGCACCAATACTATTTAAAATTTCTTTCGCATATTGACGATCCAATGTCAGGACACGGGTAGCACACCAATAATAAAAGTTATTAAGATTTTGCACTCGTAAGTCGATATCTATTTCAGAACCTTCCTCCAAATACAGATTATAAGGTAACATATCTACAGAATGAATCACACACATGCCATTATCACGAATCGTAACAACAGGTTGGTTACCGTGCATAACAATATATGTTTTTTTTTGACGTGACCGCATTGTATTCATAGGTTACTCCTTTTTCATAATCACACTATTTAAAGCTTGATCATATTATAACACGTCTCTATCTATAAAAAAAGCATCAGAAAATAAGCACTTTGATAAATTTAGATACAAAAATACCACCGAGCTGATTAACTGGTGGTATTTAACCAATATATTTTTAATCATCTTCGTCTGTGTCATCAATAATAATTTTTTGTACGCTTTTACTATAGTTGTACGATGTACTCAAATTAACAGGTCGTACGACACTAAATGCGCGTTTTGATATATTCTTCGTAATCTGTAGGTATTCTAATATCATATTTCTCATAATAGTGCAAAACTCTAACGGAAATGTGAAATCTCCGTCTATATACAGGCCGGCCTGTTCTAGATGTTCTCCAGTAAACATATCAGATATAGACATCGGAGCTATTGCACCAATCGGGAGACTTCTCAGATATTTTACAACATCTTCTTTTGGAATATTATTTTTTATTTTCTTGAAATCATCAAAACTTTCATCTGTATCTTTGTAATCTGCTTTATTAAAGAAACCAAAATATTTCATTTCTTCACCTTCCTTGGTATGAAAATAAAGTTTATCACTCGGTGCAATAACACCGACTCCCAACGCATTGGGTAAATGTTGCGCAAAACCATTCTCAGAATATCCTATTGTACGATCTGCTCATATTGGCAGGTCGTACAACTTACATTACAGTTTTTTGTAACTTAGTGGTGATTAATTAAAAAACTGTGTTAATTCAATATCACTTCTTACAATCACGGCATCTATTTGATAATCATTATAAACTGCAATTACATTGCCATTATACGAATACATATCATCACTCCACTCCCAATGACTTGTTCAAACCCTATTCCATTATTACAATTGACCATTTCTTCTGGCTTCTTTGAAGTGAATAAGTATTCATGTGGAATTCCATCCGGAAATGCATTACACGCACATTTCCAACCGTCTATATTAGGCCTTTGATGTTTGCATTTATCACAATTATAATCAACACATATCATAGCTGTTCTCCTCTCACATATTTATTGTATATAGGCGTTTGCGAAACACCACACGCCGCATAAATACGGCATATTTTCTTTCTAAAAAACAAATAACTCCTCACTGGATATGGTATAATAGAGTTGAC
>JBJELB010000110.1:0-25754 GCA_051878935.1 Lachnospiraceae bacterium
GTGCGAAAGCTTACCAAAAAAAGATACTGAAATCACTAGCGGTTGACTCAAACAACTCAACGCGCGTTGCATAATGTCCATTGGAGTGCTTGTCTTTCTACAAACCGGGGTGTCAGCGAAAAAACAGATATGCACCGCGGTCAGTAACCTCCGCCGGGCAACGACATATTTTTTTATTTACCTTCTCTTTTCCCTTTGGCACGTTCCCTCATAATGGAAACAATACCATATATGACTAACGCTACCCCGATAACGAGAAAGAAAACAGAAAATACGATCATTAATATATGTTCTGTACCGGATGTATTGGCAATCTCCGGTACCATATTCTTAGCCAAGAATAACAGATACACACCGGCAAGCATATAAATCGCTCTTCTAACATTATTTTTCCAATCATTCATATGCAAACCTCCAAAATGATTATTTTCTTACCAAATACTTTCTCATGTCGATTGCACACGCAACCAGAATAATGAGACCTTTGATGATGTATTGTAAATTCTGGTTGATGGATAAGAAGTTCAATGCTACGAAAATGATACGTAAAATAAATACGCCCAATACAACACCACTGATCTTACCGGTACCACCTACGAAAGAAACGCCACCGATAACACATGCTGCAATCGCATCACATTCGTAGTTCAAACCGGTATTCGCCTGGTTGGAACCAATACGTGCAGCTTCAATGAAGCCGGTAATACCATACATACAACCTGCTAATGTATGTACCAGAATGGTTGTTTTTGCAACATTAACACCCGATACATTCGCAGCCTCCGGATTGGAACCTACCGCAAACATATTCTTACCAAACGACGTCTTGTTCCATACAAACCACATAAAAGCAACAACGATGCATGCATACCACACATAATTTGGAATCGGAACTCCGAAAACTTTCAGGACGCTGCCGGTAACAAAGTTTTTAAAGGATTCATCCAGACCGGATAAAGGCTGTCCATTGTTACCATTTAACATGATGTACATTAACAATGCACCATATACGATCAACTGTGTAGCCAGCGTTACAATGAATGGATGCAGTTTGAATTTTGCTACGAAAAATCCATTAACCCAGCCTACGATACCGCCAACGATAATAACAATAAGAATAACGAGCGGAATCGGCAACACCGGAAGATTCGGAAAAATCTTAGTAGGATAAGTCACAGCCTGAAGCAGGGATGCAGAAATACATGCGGTCAATCCAACAACGCGTCCTGCCGAAAGGTCAGTACCTGTCAAAACGATTGTTCCTGCAATACCACAGGCAATCGGTATATTGGCTGCAGACAGAGAAATAATATTAACAAGTGATGATACGCTTAAGAATCTATGGTTCTGCGTATAAGTATAAATAACTGCAATAATGATTAAAAAGTATAAAGCATTATTGATTATAAACTCTTTCCAATAGGTTCTTTTGTCTCTCTTATCTAATGCTTTATAGCTCGCATAGCGGTCTTTGATATTAGCAATTGCTTTCATAATTTCATTGCCTCCTTTGTTATAAATATTTCGCTGCAAGAGTCATGATTTCTTCCTGCGTTGTATCTGCGGCATTGACTTCTCCTGCCAGCTTTCCTGCTGACATGACCAGGATGCGGTCACAGATACCCAGCAATTCCGGCATCTCGGATGAGACAACCACAACCGCTTTCCCTTTATTCGCCAAATCTAATATCAACTGATAAATCTCATATTTCGCACCGACATCAATACCACGGGTAGGTTCATCCAGCAACAATACTTCCGGATCGGTCAGTAACCATCTGCCCAGAATGACCTTTTGCTGATTACCGCCGGAAAGCGCTCGAATCTTCGTTTCCTGCGACGGTGTTTTAGTACGCATGGCATCAATTGACCATTGTGTGTCTTTTCTCATCGATGACTCACTTAAATAAAATCCAGCCTTCTTATGTTTGTTCAAACTTGAAATAACTGTATTTTCACGAATATTTAAAATACCAAAGATTCCGGTAGCTCTGCGTTCTTCTGTCAGTAATGCAAATCCGTTCTTAATAGACTCCTGTGCATTACGGTTCATAACGACCTTGCCATCCAGTTTAATGGTACCTGATTTTCTGGTTGCCACACCGAATATATTTTCCAGTGTTTCGGTTCTTCCGCTGCCATCCAGACCTGCCAGACCGACAATCTCGCCTTTCCGTACCTGAAATGATACATCATCCAAAAGAGAGTATTGTGCGGTCAGATGTTCTACCTCTAATGCAACATCTCCCGGCTGATTTGTTTTTGGCGGAAACTGTTTCGTTAATTCTCGACCAACCATCAGTTTAATAATCTCGTCCATGGATAATTCGGCTGCCGGTCTTGTTGCAACCCATGTGCCATCTCTCATAACGGTGATTTCATCAGAAATCCGTTTAATCTCCGCCATCTTATGAGAAATATATATAATAGCACAACCGCGGTCGCGAAGCATTCTTATAATCTTAAACAAATGCTCTACTTCCTTCTCATTCAAAGAAGAAGTAGGCTCATCAAACACAATCACCTTTGAGTGAAAAGAAACAGCTTTTGCAATCTCTATCATCTGTCTCTGTGACACCGGCAATGTGCTCATAATTCTCTTCGGATCAACGCTAATCTCCAATTCTTCAAAGACCTTTTTGGTGTCTTCATAAATTTTATGTTCATTTACCATTAATCCGCCAATTTTCGGATAACGTCCTAACCAGATATTATCCATGACGTTTCTTTTTAAAGCCTGATTCAATTCCTGATGCACCATCGCCACGCCATGTTCCAAAGCTTCCTTTGGATTTTTAAAATCGACCTCCTGCCCATCTAACATGATAGAGCCGCTGTCCTTGTTATAAATACCGAACAGACACTTCATCAAGGTTGATTTTCCTGCACCGTTTTCTCCCATCAGCGCGTGTACGGTTCCTCTTTTAACAGTCAATGAAACACGGTCCAACGCCTTAACTCCCGGAAACTCTTTGCAGATATCTGTCATTTGTAATAAAACATCATGTTCCATGTTTTGCCCTCCAATTCATCCGTGATTTCATAAGTAAGGGGCAACCGCCAGATACGGCTGCCCCATCGTCATGACTGATTATTCTTCACCAGTATATTGAGCATATGGAATATAAATCTTATTGCTAACGTTTTCAGCAATATTGTATGATTCTGTACCATCCATCATTGCTTTACCGGTTGCTACATTCTCTGTTAAGAATGCGATACAGTCTGCCATACCATCTGCATCCTGCTTGATTGTTCCGGTCATCTTGCCATCAGCGATTAACTGTTTTGCAGCATCCGTAGCGTCTACACCAAATACAGGAATTGTTGTACAATCTTTACCTGTACCAAGGTTATAGCCCTTATCGTTTAATGCAGATATAGCACCTTCAGCCATACCATCATTGTTACAGATAACCAGCTCGATCATATTATCATTGCCTTCGTTATACTGTGACAGGTTGGTCGTCATGTAGTTGTTTGCTGCTGTAGCACTCCAGTTACCATCCTGGTCAACCTGATATTTATCACTGTTGGATGCATCAAAGTATTCCAGTTTCGGTTTTCCGGCTTCTTCTAATTTCTTATCAGCATCTTCTACACCATACTGTGTACGATAGATTGCTTCTACGTTACCAAGCTGTCCCATGAACATAGCGTAAGAAATCTTACCATCGCCATTTAAGTCAACATCATCATAGTTTTCAATCAGGAAGTCACCAATCATCTCACCCTGCATGTGACCTGCTTCCGGAGCATCAGTACCTACAAATGCACACTCTTCGTAGCTTCCTAATACCTGTCCTTCTTCTGCATCACCTTCTACCGCTCTGTTGAAGAATAATACAGGAATGCCTGCTGCTTTTGCCTTATCTACAATCTGGGTAGACGCATCAACAGAACCGGAAGTAACAATGTTTACGATTAACATCGTAGCACCAGACTGAATTGCCGTGTCAATCTGTTCGTTCTGCGTTGTCTGATTGCTGTTCGCATCATAATCCTGGTACGTAACACCCAATGCATCCAATTTTGCATCAAGAGCGGTACGAACAGAAGCAATATAAGTATCCGAATATGTATAATAGAATACTCCGATATTTGCATCTGCAAGGGAAGCCTGTTCGGTACCCTGTTCCGTGCCTGTTGGTGCTTCTGCCGGTTTTGAACCGCAGCCACCAAAAATTCCCATAGACATAACCGCTGCTAATACGACAGCTAAAACTCTCTTTCTCATTTTATAATTCCCTCCTTCATTAAGTTATTATGAATTTATCACAAAATGTCAAAGAGATACATGAGAAATTTTATGAACATTTTATAAAATTTTACTCTTACTTTTCAAAAGCAAACAGTGCCTTCTGGCACTCCTCCGTGTACATATTTTCACGTGTTACAAGGGTTGTGGAGGTATCAATATTTTCTTCATAGCTTAAATTGTTTAATATCTTATATGCATTTTCCACACCCAGATACCCCATAGCATAAGGATTCTGGACAATTAATGCGTCCACTTCACCGGACTCAAGCATATCGACGGATTCGACATTGCTGTCAAATGCGATTACCGTCGTTTTATCCGCCATATCCAGTGTCCTGATTGCATCACCAACCCCAAGTGTCGTCCACTCGTTGAACGTAACAATCATGTTGATATCCGGATGTTTTTTTAACATAGTAATCGTACCGCGTTTGGCATCTTCTCTGGTTGACAATACGTTAATAGCATCTACAAGCTTTATTTTTTTTCCGGCAGCAACCGTATCCCTTACCCCTTTTTCTCTTTCCTGTCCATTTGCCGTATTGACATCAAAATTGACAATTCCAATCCGGGCATCCGGTTTCGATTCCAATACCGCCTCACCGGCAAGACAGCCTGCTTTATAATTATTAGTCTCTATCCGGGACTTCACACAGTCACTGTTTACATCACTATCAATAACAATCACCGGAACATTGTTAGCATCCGCATACTCCACGCCTTCCACATTACCATCATAATCCGAAGCAGACAGAACAATAACCGATGCACCTTCATCCACTGCCTGACAGATCAATTCATTTTGAAACAGATAGTCTTCCTCCGTATCCGGTCCTTCAAATGATAATAAAAGATGATACTCATTGGCAGCAGCATTGGCTCCGGAATAAACACTTTTCCAAAATGCCGATTTTGTAGATTTCATAATAAACGCTACTCTTTGTTTTTCAACCTGCTGACTGGTCTTCTGCTTACATCCGGTCAAAGCAAGTATCAATATGATACAAAAAGCTATCCATCTTCGTTTCATCTGACTTCCTCCGTTATTTTTGGCATCCGTATATAAACCGTTGTCCCTTCATCTAATTCACTTTCAATACGGATTCCGTATTTCTCTCCGAAATAAATTCGTATTCGTTCATTGACGTTCTTGATACCGATTCCGCTTTTCTTCGTAATATCTTCCTTTAAGATCTCTTCACATTGCTCTGCATCCATACCAATGCCATTGTCTTCTACTGAGAAAATAATATCTCCATCTTCCTGATAGATTCGAATTGTAATCATACCATCATCTGCCATACGGCCAATACCGTGGTAAATCGCATTTTCAATGATAGGCTGCAGCGTAATTTTATTACATAAAAACGGATAACACTCCTCATCAATCTCAAAAGTATATTGAAACTGGTTTTTATAACGGAATTGTTGAATCATCAGATAGCACTTTGCATGTTCAATCTCTTTTTCAATTGTAATCATCTCATGTCCCTTACTCGTACTGATACGGAAAAAACGGGCAAGTGCATTTACCATATTTTCTGCATCTTCATTTCTCCCTACCTCACACAACCATGCAATCGCATCCAGCGTATTATAGAGAAAATGAGGGTTGATCTGTGCCTGCAATGCATTTAATTCCGTCTTTTTCAGGATAATCTCTTCCTGACGCACCTGTTCCATGAGAGCCTGTATCTGTACGGACATCTGCTTAAAGGAATTGGACAGTGATATAATCTCACTTGCCCCCTCTACATCCTGATGGACATAACGCTCCGGATCTTTTACAAAATCAGACATGGCACGAACCAGTTTTTTAACCGGCTGGGCAAATAAACCAGCGAATACATTACTTGCCAGTAAAGAGAATAACAGCACAAACAGGGAAATCATCACAAGATTTCTTAACATAACTGCAACCTTTTGTGTTATTAATTCATCAACATAAGATACGCCAACCACTTTCCAGTTCGTTAAAGAAAGGGTCTTTACAGAATAAATGGAATCTGACTTTCTGTAGGTGCCGTCCTGCCGTTTTGTAATCTTCTCTGATTTCAGTCCGGCATTCAGCAGCTGCTGCTGTGGGTGATAGATGAGACTGCCATCTTCATCCGTAATAAAACAATATCCATGCTGTCCGATTCCTATATTATCAACTTTATCTGCAATCATACGAAAACGGATATCAATCGAGACATGAATATCCCTGCCTTGTTCATCCTGCATTATTTCAGAAATGGTAACGACCCACGGATATGATTGCTGAAACATCGTCTGGACATGCGGTTTCGAAATCTGCATGCCACTTTTCTCTTTTTCTATCTTGAAATAAGAAAGATTTTTATAAATCGGATGTTTCAAATTCAGATTATTTGACCAGCATCCGATTAGATTACCCTTCCCATCATAGGTGGTAACGGCAACTAAATCACTCTTAATCTTGAACAGATAGCGGAAAAACTGCGACTTCTCCGAAGGTTCCTGCCTCATATAATAAGAAATTGTTTCAATGGTTTTTGCAATGTCGTTTGTATATTCTTCCAGTGTCTCAGACACCTGAGTCACAGCCTGCTCACTATTCGTAATGGCATTCTGTTCCATCGTATCGGTATAGCTGTTCATATAGAACAATAAAGCAACGATTGAAGTGAGTACGACAATAGCCATGATAGTAAGGACAAAGATTCTCGACAGTGGTAAGTGAATTCTGTCTTCATACCGTTTCTTCGTGTTTATCTTCATACATCCTCCTGCATACATTTGGGGACATTCCGGTAGCTTTTTTAAAGCAATAGCTAAAATAATGCTGATCCTTGTATCCGCACTTTTCTGTAATATCCCGAATTTTCATATTAGTACACATCAGCAGCTCTTTTGCTTTTTCGATACGTTTGGCAGTCAGCAGATCAATGAAGGACTGACCGGTTGATTTTTTAATCAAAGAACTCAGGTAATTCGGACTGACCGATATTTCTTCACTCACAGAGACCAGCGATAGGGTTTCATCTGCATAACGTTCCTGAATGACTGCAATTGCTTTGTCGCAAATTGTCTCGCTGCTTTTTTTACGTTGCTCGGAGATTTTCTTCTTGGCTGCAAGACAAAGCTCCATACACTGCTGGGTCTTGGACGACAGATAACCGAATGTTGAAAATGTTTCCAGAGAAAATTCTTTCTGAAATTCATATATAGAGGCTTCATCCATCACGGTATACAGTACCTTTAACACCGAGGAAACAATCTCCGTAATGAGAAAGTTCGAAATGTATGGTGCATACTTTCCCGAATTCATGTCATGAAAGAGTGTCTCCAAATAGTCTTTGAACTCTGACATGGAACCACCACGCAGTAATTTCTCAAGATTTCCAATCGTTGTTTCCATTTCCTCATGGCGGTAATTCAGCACCCGTTCCTCATCTGTGATAAAATGGACATTGGATTCTTTTCTCTGCGAGTAGCTTAATGCATTCATGGCCTCCACATAACATTCGTTGCAGCGAAGCAGGGATGATACCATGTTACTGACACCAATGTAACAGATTTGCTCCATAATACGCTCCGCACTCTGTGCGACTTCCTCAACAAGAATATGAACATATTTATTCAGCTTGGCTTTAGTTCCCGAGACCAGTGTCACAATACGGTCATTGATATAAAAGCTGGCTGAATTTAAATATTTCTGGACAATCATATCAACAGCGGATACATGTGACGGCTGCGTCATATTATCACCGTCGGCATTTCTCATCATAAAAACAATAACCATGTATTGCATATTGATATTATCGCTGTTATCTAAAAAGCCGCATGACACAGCATTTTGCAGCATCTGTTCTTCTAATTTGTCATGTGAACTGTTATTAAAACGATCCAGTAACAAAGGAATGAGAAACGTTGACTTTTCAAGGCGATTTCGCGAAATAGACTGCTCGGCAAATGCTTCAAACTTTTTATCAATGATTTCTTTGAGCTTATCCAGTTCTGTTTCCAGTTCTTTCGAAGAAATCGGTTTTAACAGATAACTTAATATATTGTATTGAATGGCTTGCTGGGCATAAGAAAAATCATCATACCCACTCAAAAAAACAATCTGCATCGTCGGGCGAATCTCCCTTGCCTGCCTTGCAAGTTCAATTCCATTAATGAAAGGCATGCGAATATCCGTAAACAATACATCCGGCTGTAATAATTCAATCTGCTCCAAAGCTTCAATTCCATTTTCAGCATCACCGATCACGTGAAATCCGTGTTTTTCCCAATCAACTTTCTGAACCAGTGCTCTTCTGATTTCTTCTTCATCATCCGCAACTAACACTGTATACATCATATCCCCCCTATATAACTGACTGAAAATATGTCGTTTGCCCCGACGGACTGGCGCTGGCTGCGGTGCGTATCTGTTTTTTCGCTGACACCCCGGTTTTTAGAAAGACAAGCACTCCAATGGTCATCACGCAACGCGCCGTTAACTTGTATGAGTCAACCATTAGTGATTTCAATATCTTTTTTAGGCACGTTTCCACTCGGTTTCCAACGCAGCGGTACGTAAGCTCCCAAAGTACGGGAGCTAAGTACCGGCGTTTTCAAACGGCCTAAAAAAGATATTTGAAACACTTCGGTTGACGAGTTGGCTCATAAGGCGCGTAATAAGGCGTGATGGACATGGAGTGCCATGCCTTTCTTAAACCGGAAAACGGTGCAAGAAAAAACAGATACGCACCGCAGCCAGCACCAGTCCGTCGGGGCAAACGACATATTCTTTATAAAAAAAGATACTCTATGACGATTATATCATAGAGTATCTTTTGAGCATAGTTAGAATTTACTGAATTGCAGCATCCAAAACCATCCGGGCATCCTCCTGGTCAAAGGAACCGTTCCGGTTCATATCCGCAAGTTGTAATTGTGCTTCCGTAGGATTCTTTGTCAATAATATCAGCAATGCATCCACTGCCGTTACTTTGTTATCCTGATTCATATCTCCTGTAGGAACAGCAGAAGCTCCCTCCAAATACAATGTCAGTGTTGACAACTGGGATGCACTGTCATAACGACATCCATCTTTTGATGCATAATAATAATCTACACCACTTGTATTTTCATTTGTGATAGTCAACGTGCTCGTTGCACCCGCTGCAATACCTGCATCCTGGGCACTCACTTTACCACTAACTGCTCCACGGGTAACCGTAAAGCTGGCACTTCCCATGACTGCAGCCATATTTTTTGCATTGCTTTCATGTGTTCTTGTCGGAACATTCACCTCTGCATATGTATATGTGTTTCCGTCTGGTAACGCCGGAATCGCAAAGGTTACTAACAGTGGATTATCCAGTTTTGTATAATAACTGGAATTAGTGCCTACTACAACTATTTTTGCAGGATCGTTATTTACCAGACAGGAAACTTTTACATCACCATCCGGCATCGTAAAGAAATATTCATTCTCCTTGTCTGCTGATTTTACAGGTGTGACTAAATCCACCTTGTCTGCCGCATTGATATAGCTGACAATCAATGAATTTTCAACCATTCCGTCTGGGACAGCAACTGTCATCTCCTGCCCAACATATCCATGATCAGCAATTGTTACATTTTCATCCGTTGTAATCGCTCTGCGGTCAAGCGTATGATATGCAAGCCCTACTTCAACCAAATCAAAATACAAACTGTCAGTACCATTTGGAATCACTTCGATCAGTACCCCTGTAGAAGCCGTAACATATGGTTTAAAATAAGAATTCTCCACATCAAATCCAGCCGTATCACATACATATCCGTATTCCGTCGTTTTCGAGGATGAAGTCGATGCAAATGATTTTAAACCACTGACTGTACTCTCATTTACAGAAGCCGGAACCGAGTCCATTGAATAATAATTTACAGTTACTGTCTGTTCTTCCGGATCTGCCGTAGCGCTATGGAAGCCAAACCGCAATCCGATTGACTGAAGATTTGCAGTGTTTACATCAGGGACGTAAAAATAAACGGAATTCTCTCCACCGGTATATTGAACTTCTTTTCCAGAGAGAGACGCATCACTTGACACGGTTGCTTTATATCCTGTATCTGATTTCAGAGTCAATTCATGAACCGGTACGTTGACCTTGTAAGTATCTTCTTCCGATTTCACCGCATAATTTGCATCAGGCACAACCTCTGTCCAAGCAGTGAAATTATCATAGGATGCCACGCACGCAGCATCGGAAGCATATGCTCCAACAATCCGGATGCTTTGAACATCTAATTTCGCAGAGGATACCTCTGCTGATTTTGTAAGGGAACCTTTCAAGCCCCCGGTAAAGCTGACTGTGATATTACCATCCTTCTCAACCTTGATGATAACCGTTTTGTTATTTTCAACAATATCTGTATAGCGTGAATCAGACCAGTTATTTGCACCGGTTGTTCCCGATTGAAGAGCCTGTACCCCTCCGGCAATCGACTCTTCTAACGTATTAGTTCCATCAATCGACACTTCCTCTAAGCGATATCCTCCGGTGGAAGTGCGGATTTTTACCAATTCTGTTCCATCTGAATTTAATAGGGCAAACGTATTCTCCTTACCATTTCTCTCCCATCCGGAAAACAGGGTAAAACTCAAGGAAAAGCTGTCTGCATCTTCTCCCAATACAATTGGTTGTTCCAGTGTCGCAGTTGCAGTGGCATTTGCCGGTACTAATACATTGTTATAAGTCTCTAAGCCACATGCAAAGAGCTGATTTCCATCAACAACACCCGATTCACCAACGGTTGTACTTCCACTCCAAGTCGTTTTCTCTGTTACGCCAAAGATATTGGACTCGCCTTCAAAGTCATCCGTAAATTCGTCTACAGATGTCTGTACCGGCTGAATCTGTCCTTCTACAAACGTTCCATACAAAGCTATCTCCGCAATATTCGCTGAGGTTGTCGTCTGACTGTATTTTACATAACGGTATCTGCCCGTTGCATCAGCGGTTGTCATCATTCCATCTGCAGGTGTTTCTGTAACTTTATACAGTTCATCCCAGGTTACACCATCCGTTGAACCATAGAAAACACCGTTCAGCATTCTGGATGCATTACCCTTTCTCGGACAATAAGCCAGAGCACTTAAGTCATACAGATAACCTAAATCAATGATAACATAGCCGTTTTGAACGCCGTCAAAATAAGTACTGACATCTCCATCTACTGTCTTTTTCGCCGAAACCGCATCCAGGTCGGAAGCTCCGCTCCATGGATCAGATCCGGTAATCATAGCTTCATTTAATTCAATTGGCGTGACAACACGCACTTCCATACTGTCACTATAACTTCCACAGGTTACCGTTACGGTAACTTTTCCGTCTTTCTTCGCTGTTAACACACCATCTTGAGAAATGTCAGCAACATCCGAATTACTGACCTCCCATGATGCAGCCGGCAAATTATCGATGTCACTTGCTATCAGATACTGAGTTTCCGTTCCATTGACCACCGTTTTCTCACCATTTAGGACAAAATAACTGATTGGCTCTTCATTTCCGGAAATTACATAGGTCGTAACCGAATTTGCCTTCAAGGTAGTGCTTAGTACTTTTCCTTCCAATGATGCTTCACCGTTAATAGCTGCCCAATGTTCTCCGCCTTCAAAAGCACCGCTTGTACGTGTTTCTGTGACAGTGTTTCCCACTGTCTGAAATGCAGATAAATCGAACTCATATGCTTGGTCAGTACCGGCTGTATTGACCGCAACAATTTTAATATCTCCGGATTCTTTATTATAGGCAGCCAAAGTACGATTCGAAGAGCCTATGATCCGGTCGCCCGGATTAATGTATTTTGTAAACTGTCCGAATACGTAATACTTCTGTGTCAAATCAATTTCCTTATCATCATGATCCGCCATACCGATACCCCAGATACCTGCATTCTGATCCAGAGTCTTATCTGTTTCAGAATATACTTTTTCTCCATCGGAGTCTGTATAATAAAAATTAGCATCTTTGTGGTAATCCAGAATGTTCCACATGATCCATGCAGATGGCTTTACGCCATTGACATCACGGATAATATAATTGGCAAGATTTAATCCGGCAGCCATATTTCCTGCACCGCTACCTGCCTTTCCACCGTTATCCACCTCACTCATTCTGGTTCCCGAAATACCCGCTTCTTTCAAAAGATCCAGATACTGTCTCTCATAACCTTCGAATGATTTATAGGTATGATAATCCATACGGTCAACTGCTGCCTTTGCTTCCTCTGACCAGCCCGTCAATTGACGTTCACATAAACCAAAGGAGCCTTCATCCGCAGCAGCCAAGAGCATATCATCCAAGCCATATTTCTTCATGGAATTCTTCATCGTAACCAGTAATTTGGACTGCATCTCCAAATCATACAGATTACAGCCCTCCTGTTTTTGGTTGTATGCATTCCATGTCGAACTGGTTCCCAGTTTACCTCCACCGTTACCAGGCTCATTTAGCGGCTCCAGGCTGTCAAAGGTAATACCTAAATCATCTCTGAAATGTACTGCCACCTGGCACAAAAAATCAGCAAACGGTTCAAAGTACTTTTCACTGATATTGTCAGCACCATTGATACCACCGCTCGAGCAGCCACTTTCAGTCATGAAGTATGGCGGAGAATTAGAAAATCCCTCTACCACGATATCCTGATTCTTCTCAAGAGATTTCATGAGGACATTCATTTGGTTCGGGTCTCTATCCCAGTCTAACGTATAAGTACGAATCCCGTTTTCATCAAGAATATAGTCTCCATTTTCATCCTTTTCCGGAACAGCAAATCCCGGCAGCTTGGAATCCGAACGGATAATATGATCATGTGTCGGATCATCACCACCACCAATATTATACCGGGCAATATCCAGTCCCAGTCCATCTTCCGAATAGAACAACTCTGCTGCCTGTTCTGTTAACGTTTCATCATAACCAATACGGTTTGCCCACCAGCATAAACTCGTACCCCATCCTTCAAAAATTCCGTTATTCACCTCTGAATGATTAGATGGATCCAGTGTCACAAGCGTAGCTGCAGTTTCAGCCTGTACCTTCATATCCATTACTCCCATAGCAGGACATCCTGTAAGGATTAATACTCCTGCCAGAATAAAACTAATTATTTTTCTCATAATATCCCCCTCGCCTTATTATCTGGATATATTGTAACAAGAGAGATAGAAAGATACCATTATGAATCGCGACAGATTTTATAAAATCATGTCGTCACGTTTTGCAGGATTCACATGAACTATACATACTAAAAGGCACCATCACCTATATTTCTATAAGCAATGATGCCTTATCATTTCATTTAAATCTTAGTTTCCTGCCATCTGAGCTGCAACCTCAGCTGCAAAATCCTCATTCTTCTTCTCCAAACCTTCTCCTGTTTCAAAGCGAAGGAAGGATTTGATAGTAATGTTTGCGCCGTTTGCTTTTGCAACTTCTTTAACGTATGCATCAACTGTCTGTTTTCCGTCTTCTGCCTTTACATATACCTGATCTAATAAGCAGATTTCTTTTAACTCTTTGTTGATACGACCCATTACCATACCATTGATAATCTTGTCGTTTGCATCCGGTTTTTCATTTCTTGCTTCTGCTGCAAGAATCTCTTTTTCTTTTTCGATGTAATCCTGATCAACTTCATCTCTGCTCGTATACTGAGGTTTGATAGCTGCAACCTGCATTGCTACATTCTTAGCAGCTTCTTTGATATCGTCATTTACTACATCTGTTACAACGTCTACTAATACACCAATCTTACCGCCTGCATGGATATAAGAAGCAACAAAACCGTTTTCTTCTTTTACCTGAGCAAAACGTCTGATTTTCATGTTTTCACCGATAACAGCAATCTGACTTGCTAATTCTTCATTTACTGTCTTGGTAGTATCTAATGCCCAAGGCTCTGCAAGGAATGCATCGATATCTGCCGCGGTTGTATCAGCTGCCTGAGCAGCAACATCAGCAACGTATGCCTGGAATTTTTCATTCTTGGCAACGAAATCTGTCTCAGAGTTTACTTCAACGATTGCAGCAACTTTATCGTCATTCTTTAATACTGTTGCAACAATACCCTCTGCTGCAATTCTACCGGCTTTTTTAACAGCCTTTGCAAGACCATTTTCTCTTAAAAAGTCAACTGCCTTATCCATATCACCATCAGTTGCAGTAAGGGCTTTCTTACAGTCCATCATACCTGCACCTGTCATTTCTCTTAATTCCTTTACTTGACTTGCTGAAATAGCCATTTCATTCCCTCCTGTATTATCTGAAATAATGATTATTCTGCATCCTCTGCTTCAACTTCTTCTGCATCATCAGCTACAGCATCTACACCCTGATTAGCCTCGATAACAGCATCTGCCATAGCGGATACGATTAATTTGACAGCACGGATTGCATCATCATTACCTGGAATTACATAATCTAATTCTTCAGGATCACAGTTTGTATCTGCAATACCTACAAGCTCAATACCTAAGCTGTGAGCTTCCTGTACACAAATTCTTTCTTTTTTAGGATCAACTACGAAAATCATCTCAGGGATTTCTTTCATCTCTTTGATACCGCCAAGGTTCTTTTCTAATTTTTCCTGCATTTTCTTTAATTTAATAACTTCTTTCTTAGGAAGCACATCAAAAGTACCATCCTCTTCCATTGCCTCGATTTTCTTCAATGTTTCGATGCGTGTCTGGATTGTTTTGAAGTTTGTAAGCATACCACCTAACCATCTCTGGTTAATGTAGAACATACCACAACGCTCTGCTTCTGATTTGATAGAATCCTGAGCCTGTTTCTTAGTACCAACAAAAAGAATCTTACCACCGTTTGCAACACAATCTTTTACTGCTGCATAAGCCTCATCTACTTTACCTACAGATTTCTGTAAGTCAATGATATAAATACCATTTCTCTCTGTGTAGATGTACTCAGCCATTTTAGGGTTCCATCTTCTTGTCTGATGTCCGAAATGAACACCTGCTTCCAGTAATTGTTTCATTGAAATAACACTCATTGTTTTTCCTCCATTTGGTTATTCGTCCGCACATTTCGTCAACCCACTCCACTCATTTTGAGCACCACGGTCGGGCATTCGTGTGCGTGTTTATTTTGCAACTACAAAAATATACCACATATTTTATGCAATTTCAAGTTCTATTTTAAATTTCCGAATGATACTATATTTCTGTTCATTCTTATACTCTTCTTAAAGAATCCAACTCATCAAAAATATACTCATTCAGTACCTTAATATGTGTTCCTTTCATTCCTGAAGATTTCGCTTCGACGATACCTGCACTTTCCAGTTTACGAAGTGCATTTACGATTACAGAACGAGTAATCCCTGCCCGGTCAGCAATCTTACTCGTTACCAGAAGCCCTTCCGGAGAAGCCTTCAATTCTTCAAATATGTGATAAACAGCCTCTTTCTCTGAATAAGACAAGGCACGCAGAGCGAACTGGAGAGCACATTTCATACGAACAATATTCTGGCTTTCTTCAATCTCCGATCGCATAATCTCAAGCCCGACTACCGTCGTTCCGTATTCACTCAATATGATATCATCAATTCCATATGTTTTTTGGTTGCGGTATAAAAATAAGGTTCCCAGTCGTTCTCCTGCAATCACAATAGGGGATATGATTACACGATAATCCATGTTACTTACCTTCTCAAAACCTAGCGTCTGTAAGGTGACATTTTCCATGGTAGACAAGATTCCAAGCAATCTTTCATTCAGCATACTATCTACAAACTGGCCCACTTCACCAACCAGACACTCCCTGATCTCTTCAATGCCATCCCGGTACTTCACACCAAGCACCTTTCCCTTCTTGCTAATAACAAGAATATTGGAAGCTAACGTATCCGATAACACCTCGCAGACATCATTAAACACGACCTTGTCAGAGTGATTGTTATGCAGGAAACGATTGATTTTTCTTGTTCTGTCAAGTAATTGAATACTCATTTTTTCTTCCTCTCTTTTCTCATTCATCTGTTAATCATATCACTTTTTTCTTACAATTACAAGAAAACGTATTGAATTTACACAAAATTAACGTATTGAATTTACACAAAATTAAAACAAGTGTCAGAATATTTCATCTGACACTGTTTCTTATTTCCTCTGTTCATTTTTCATTGTGTGACCACAGCTTTCGTTGGAACAGAACAGCTTATTTCCCTTTTCCACCATATAAGAGCCACATTTTTCACACTTGGTCGTGGTCGGCTTTTGCCATGACATGAACTCACATTCCGGATTATTTTCACAGCCAAAATATTTCCGGCCTTTCTTCGTCTTTTTCACAACGACTTCTTTTCCACAAAGCGGACACGGAACACCGGTTTTTTCATAATACGGTTTCGTATTACGGCATTCCGGAAAGCCTGGGCAGGCAAGGAATTTTCCGTGAGGACCATATTTAATAACCATGTTACGGCCGCATTCATCACAAATCACATCGGTTACTTCATCTTCAATAGTGACATTTTCCAGTTCTTTCTCCGCAGCCTTCAAAGCGATATCGAAATCCGGATAGAAATTGCGTATCACATCTTTCCAATTCACGAGGCCGTCTTCCACCATATCAAGAAGAGCTTCCATATTTGCCGTGAACGTCACATCCACAATTTGAGGGAAAGCCTGCTTCATCATACTGTTTACGGCTTCTCCAAGTTCTGTTACATAGAGATTTTTATTCTCTTTTGCAACATAATGTCTGGAAATAATGGTTGTAATAGTCGGTGCATACGTACTTGGACGTCCGATTCCCAGTTCTTCCAAAGTCTTTACCAGGAGCGCCTCGGAATAATGTGCCGGAGGCTGTGTAAAGTGCTGATTACAACTATATTCTTCAAAAGTCAGCTCCGTTTCTTCCGTAATCTTCTGGTAAAAAGCATTGGTATCCTTCTTCTCATTCTCTAACTGATATACCGACATAAATCCGTCGAATTTCAAACTCGAAGATGAGGTAGTAAACAAATATTTTCCGGCTTCTATCCGAATCGTTCTTGTTTCATACACCGCGCTGTCCATCTGACTGGCAAAGAAACGGTTCCAGATTAACTGGTAGAGTCTCCACAAATCTCTCGGAAGCTGTTCCTTTAGCACAACCGGTGGCAATGTCATATCAGTAGGACGGATTGCTTCGTGAGCATCCTGTATCTTTTTCCCTTTTTCCTGCTCTTTCACAGCTTTTGACAAATAATCTTCACCATAATGTTCTATGATGTAGCCTTTTGCAGCATCTACGATTTCTTCTGAAATACGAACAGAATCGGTACGCAGATAGGAGATTAAACCGACTGTTCCACGCCCCTTAATATCCACACCTTCATAAAGCTGCTGTGCTAATCGCATCGTTTTCTGTGTTGAAAAGTTCAGTTTTCGGGATGCATCCTGCTGAAGAGTACTGGTTGTAAAAGGCAATGGCGCCTTTTTGACACGTTCCGACATCTTAATCCCCGAAACCTTATATGGCTGGTTATGCAACTCAGCCTGAATCGCGGTTACATCATCCTTCGTAAGGATATCTACTCTTTCTCCATCTATTTTAGCAAGTGATGCCTGAACCTTCTGTTTCATCCCCTCTGCAGACAGGATGACATCAAAATTCCAATATTCGGTCGGTATGAATTGATTAATCTCTTCTTCCCTGTCACAAATCAAACGTAATGCAACGGATTGTACACGTCCTGCGCTTAATCCTCTCTTGATTTTTTTCCACAAAAGAGGACTAATCTGATAGCCAACGATTCGGTCAAGCACCCTTCGTGCCTGCTGGGCATCCACCAGGTCCATATCAATTTCTCTGGCTTGTTTAATAGAATTTTTTACTGCATTTTTGGTAATCTCATTAAAGGTAATTCTGCTTACTTTCTTATCTTCCAGCTTCAATGCATACAGCAAATGCCATGAGATTGCTTCTCCTTCCCGGTCAGGGTCAGTCGCAAGATATATTTTGTCAGCCTTTTTCACAGCTTTACGCAAGGCTGCCAATATCTCACCTTTTCCTCTTATCGTTATATACCGAGGCTCAAAATCATTTTCAATATCAACACCCATCTGACTTTTCGGTAAATCCCGAACATGACCATTGGATGCAATCACTTCATAGTTTTTTCCCAAAAACTTCTTAATCGTTTTTGCCTTTGCAGGCGACTCAACAATCACTAAATTAGATGCCATACCTAACTCCTGTTTTTTACATTTTCCTTCTATAATAATTCTGTGAAACTTCCTCTGCCAGTTTACGTTCAACCAAATGATATAGAAACACCATAACATCTGCCATGGATAATTGTGTTTCTTCTATAATAATGTTTATATGTTTTGGTTCAAAACAGAGACAACTATACACTAAATCTTCTCCTCTTTCAAGTGGAAAATGAATTATTTTTTCTTCATGAATCATTTTCTCTTCATAATAGAAATCCCGATAGGTTTCCAAAATCTCTTCCGGTTTCGTCACCAACTGTGCTCCCATTTGAATTAACCGGTTACACCCCGCACTACAGATATCACCAGGACGTCCCGGAACGGCAAAGATATCCTTTCCCTGATTCAAACCATGTTCCGCTGTAATCAGTGAACCGCTTTTTTGTCTGGCTTCCACGACCAGAACAGCCATTGATATGCCACTGATAATCCTGTTCCGCATCGGAAACAGTCCCGGCTTCGGAGAAATCCCCTTCCCGTATTCCGAAACGACAGCTGCTTTTTGTTTCATTTCTTCATATAAATAGTAATTCTCAGCGGGATAACACACATCAATACCACAGCCAAGTACTCCTATTGTAGCCCCTCCTGCATCCAGTGCCCCTCTGTGGGCTTGTGCATCAATACCGCTCGCCAATCCGCTGATGATGCAAAACCCTGCCTTTGCCAATACGTAAGAAAACTGGTATGCCAGCTCCAGCCCGTAAGGAGTGGCACCACGGGCTCCAACAATTGCAATCGCCGGCTTATCCATTGGAATCGGACACCCAATGTGATATAAGCACAATGGGAATTCCCATATATACTTCAATCTGTCAGGATAATCAGGAGAGTCATATGGAATTATATTTATATGTTCTTTATACATTTGCTTTTTTAAAATGTCAACAGATATTTGATTCTCTTTGTCCAGAATGGTCCGGATCTGCTTCGTCCGAAAAAAAGGCTGCAATTCTTTTTCGGTAGCCATATAAATTGCTTTTGCATCACAAAAATGAGTCAACGCGCGGTGAATGGAGGTCAAGCCCACTCCCTTTAGAAGGGAGAGCCAGATCCAGTAGTCCTGCTCCTGCATAATCAGCACCTCCTGTCCATACGATTCGGATAAAAGGAATGATTCACCCGATAGCCGGCCGCTTCCACAACATCACGTTTTTCTATCTTTTGACGTCCATCCATATCTGCAATCGTTCTGGCTACTTTCAATGTTTTATGATATCCTCTTGCACTTAATCCATACTGCTTATAAATATCTTTGAGACATTCTTCTGCCTCCGAATCCAAATTACAGTATTTCTTTATCTCATTAATATCCATTCTTGCATTATAACAGGTGTTGCTTTCCCGAAAGCGATGCTGTTGAATCTCAACAACCTCTTCTATCCGTTCGCGTATCTGTTTCGAAGATTCGGCTGTGATATCCTGCTGATGAAAATGTTCCAAACCAACCGGCTGGACCGCAAAACGAATATCTATCCGATCCAGAAAAGGCTCACTAATTTTATTCTGATAGCGGATGATTTGTTCCGGTCTGCAGCTGCAACGGTTTTGATCCGGATAATAACCACAGGGACATTCATTCATCGCAGCAACCAAAAGAAAACGACAGGGGAACCGGTATGCTCCCTCCTGTCGTACTATCATTACCTCTCCATCTTCCAAAGGTTGTCTTAACAACTCTAAAATTGACCTTGGATACTCTGTTAACTCATCCAAAAATAAAACACCGTGATGTGCCAGACTGATTTCACCCGGTTTTGGATTGCGTCCACCTCCCACCATGCCGACAGACGTAATCGAATGATGTGGTGCTCTAAAAGGACGGATGAAAGGATAGGATAATGATTTCTTCCATTGTCCGCTGGCACTTAATATCTTCGCAATCTCAATCGATTCTTGTTCTGACAAAGGTGGCATAATCGATGTAATCCGCTTTGCCAGCATGGTTTTACCGGAGCCCGGTGGCCCTGTCATAAGTATATTATGCATACCTGCAACTGCGACCGTGATCGCACGTTTTGCCAACTGCTGTCCATATACTTCAGAATAATCACAATAATCACTTATCGGCCACATTTCGGAATCGCCCGTAAGATTAGGACTTTCTATTTGTAAATCGTACAGATACCGTAACGTTTCTTCCAGATTATGTACAAAAATGCATTCTAACCCGGACACTAAGATAGCCTCACTTGCGTTATCAACAGGAAGTATCGCACGTTGAATCTTTTGCTCCTTCGCTGCCAACAGAATAGGGAGTATTCCTTTGACCGCATGGATATTACCTGCCAGATTCAATTCCCCCAGCACAATCGTGTCCTCTATCCTCTCTAAAGGATAAAACCCCAATGCACCTAACACAGATAGTGCAATAGCTAAATCAAAGGCACAACCCGCCTTATGAAGATCAGCGGGAGATAAATTGACTGTAATATGCTTTGGCGGATAACGGCAATCGGCATTTTTAATCGCATTCTGAACACGTTCCTTCGCCTCTTTTACCTCTGATGACAAGTATCCGACCATCGTGAAAATGGGCAGCCCATCTGTCACATTGGCCTCTACCGCAATCATCTTGCCCTCCACACCATACAAACAACCACTTGAAACTTTACAATACACTACTACCTCCATCTCTCTCCAGTAGATATATGATAGCACAGCGCATGTAAGTTTGCAACATATTTACCACTTATTTACATTTTACTTTTGTAATAATTTTTGCAGTTCCTTCATAAAAGTATTCACATCTTTGAATTCCCGATATACAGAAGCAAAACGAACGTAGGCAACTTCATCCATCGTCCGCAGCTTGTCCATCACGATTTCACCGATGGTTGTACTTTCAATCTCTCTTTTCTCCAGATTGTATATCTCATTTTCAATCTCATTGACCGCTGTATCCATTTGCTCCACAGAAACCGGACGCTTATGACAGGAACGTAAAATTCCGGATTCAATCTTTGCCCGATCATAGGCTTCCCTGTTTCCATCGCGTTTGATTACGATCAATGGTATTGTTTCTACTTTCTCAAACGTGGTAAAACGTTTCCCACAAGCATCACAAGCCCGTCTTCTACGAATGGAAGTAAAGTCATCGGCAGGCCGGGAATCAATAACTCTTGTGTTTTCTTCATTACAATATGGACATTTCATACTCCTGTTACTCCTTTTCCATGTTACATTTTTTATCGACATCTTCTTCCCGGACATTTACCAGGACAATATCCGGACCAATCTGCACTATTTTGCAAAACGGTATCACAAATTCCGTTTCGCGACCAAAGCAACCACAAAACTTAGCCCGTCCGGGTATTATAATCTCACATATCATTCCTGTACATTCATCAAAGCATAAATCTGAGATATAACCTAACCGCTTACAATTACAGATATTAATAACCTCTTTTTGTTTCAAGTCATAAAATCTCATACCATCACCCATACTATATATAGTCTATAGTATTCATGTGACTGTAGATTGACACAAAATATTGTTTGGCACATTATAACATTTTCATAATATTGAGTAAAGAACCGCTTGTTAATTTCTATATATTTTGTTAAAATGAGAGCGAAAATAAATAAAAAAGGAGAAGGTTATGAAAAATTTAACTACGAAAGATTATCTGTTGAGTATTCAACACCTGTTTGCCATGTTTGGCGCAACTGTTCTGGTACCGTTAATTACCGGTTTGAATCCATCTCTGGCCTTACTGTCTGCCGGTGTCGGAACGCTGTTATTCCACTTATGCACAAAAGGAAAAGTGCCGGTATTTCTCGGTTCCTCTTTCGCTTTTTTAGCTGCTATATCAGCAGTTACTCATGTGGATGGAATCCTGGTTCCTGAGCGTATCCCATTAGCACAGGGCGGTATCCTTTTTGCCGGTCTGTTATATCTGGTATTCGCTTTAATTGCTTATTGGGTAGGTCCACAAAGAATCAAGAATTTCTTCCCGCCGATTGTAACAGGTCCGGTTATTATCATTATTGGTATTAATCTCGCCTCCACGGCAATTAATGACATGACAGGCGGCTATAACCTTGCAGAAGGACTTTCCAAAGAAGCACTGATCAACGTAGGAATCGGACTGTTTACTCTCTTTGTTGTTATCATCTGTTCTATCTTTGCAAAAGGCTTCTTTAAACTGGTTCCAATCTTAATCGGAATCATCTCAGGATACCTACTGTGCTGTCTCTTGAATTTTTTCGGAGTCTATTCCCTGGACTTTTCTTCCATCGCAGAAGCTGCATGGTTTAACATTCCTTTTGTAACCAAGGATGCCAATGGCGTACCATTTATGTCATTGCCTCAATTTAATTTAGGTATTATCCTATCCATTGCTCCAATTGCAATCGTAACTTTCATGGAGCATATCGGAGATATTACCACAAACGGAGCGGTTGTAGGTCAGGACTTCTTATCCGAACCGGGATTGCACCGTACATTATTAGGAGACGGTATTGCCACGATGTTCGCAGGCTTAGTTGGTGGTCCACCAAATACCACATATTCGGAAAATACCGGTGTTTTAGCAACTACCAAAAACTACAACCCACTTCTGCTTCGTGTTACTGCAGTATTTGCCATCATTCTGGGATTGTTCGGAAAATTCGGTGCTGTTCTTCAGTCAATACCGGGTCCTGTAAAAGGCGGTGTGGAGATTATGCTCTTTGGTATGATCGCCGCAGTCGGTGTCCGTTCTCTGTCAGAAGCACAGCTTGATTTCACAAAAAGCCGTAACCTGATGATACCTGGCTTAATTTTGGTATTCGGACTCGGTTTCAGTACGCTGGGCGGTATCACCATTCATTTTGGTGAACAGGCATTAAACCTGTCCGGTTTGTTTATTGCCGTTGTCGTTGGTGTTATTGCCAATGCATTACTTCCTGAAGATATGGAATAAAGAAAGAAGGATACGTATGGGAAATACAACATATATTCATCATCCATTGTTGAAACATAAAATATCAATGTTACGCAACGAAAGCACCGGCACGAATGAGTTTCGCAAGCTGGTGGAAGAAATCGCCATGTTAATTGGTTATGAAGCTCTTAACGATTTGCCTCTTAAAGATGTTACAATGAAAACTCCGATTTGCGAGACACAGACACCGATATTAAGTGGCAAGAAATTAGCCGTCGTTCCGATTCTAAGAGCCGGGCTCGGCATGGTCAGCGGCATTCTTGCATTGGTTCCCTCTGCAAAAGTGGGACATATCGGTTTGTATCGTGACGAAGTAACACATGAACCTCACGAATATTACTGTAAGCTTCCGGAAAACATTGATGAGCGTACCATCGTTGTAGTGGATCCGATGCTGGCTACCGGCGGTTCCGCCAAAGAGGCTGTTGATTTCATTAAGGCGCGTGGTGGTAAAAAGATTAAATTCTTATGCATCATCGCCGCACCGGAAGGTGTAAAATATTTTACTGAAGCTCATCCTGACGTAGAATTATATGTCGGTCAATTAGATGAACGATTAAACGAAAATTGTTATATCGTTCCGGGACTGGGAGATGCAGGCGACCGCATCTTTGGAACTAAATAATTTGTTGTATATTGAATAGAATCAACAACCCTCTCATTCATTATTGATGAATTAGGGCTCTGGGATCTACATCCCGGAGCCACTTTGTCTACAGTCTGAATCGCCCCACTACAAAATGTAGTGGGGCGATTTATCCGTTATAGAATTCTTATACTAACCTTGGGTAAAGAAAGAACGGTATACATCTTCATTAGAACTTGCAATAGTAATTCCTACAGCACCTGGTGCATTTACACTTATGTCTACTTGACCAGGATCCAAACTTTTTGAAATAATATCTTCAAGAATAAATTCTTCAACCGTTACATCAGGCTGTATATATATTTTTTTCATATTATCACCTATTACCTTTCCGTTATTTTAGTATGTACCGCATTGATAATTTATACCAACTAACTCTTTCGGATTTCCAATCCATACAGTATCTGTTCCTTCTTGTGTTGAAGAACCATTTTTTGCATACCAATGAATAAAGTTTATCCATGTACCAAATTCTTTGCTTTCTTCATCATAATACTTTCCGAATTCAAATTTATTACGGATCTGCGCATATTTTCCAGGATCAAAATTGGTTACATCACCTAGATTTAGATAATACTGATGCGTTCCTTTTGATAATGTACTCTCTTTGATTGCATACTTGCCCTTGGTTATATCTTCATCACCATTCAGTATATCTACACGTGAACCAACCCAGCAAAGGTTCGTTTCTGAGTCATCCGGTGAAGTTGTTTCAATATAGTATTCTAATTCATTATCAGTATTCAGACCATACATTACATAATAGCAGCCTTTTACTTCAGGAGCCTCATCCGCATATACCGCTTTTACAGTCGCATCTTCACATACATAGAAGCTATATGCTCTTGAATAGCTTACAGTATAACCATTCTTTGTCCAGTGACTAAACACTTCACCTTCTTCATTTATCTTGGATGCCTCTAAAGCAACTAAAGAATTATAAGCAACATCACTATATGTTTCATCTTCCAATGTTAATTCATAATGACCTGTCAAATCTGTAACATATTTATAAACTTTAACATCACTAATTGTAACATAATTAGATGGTGCAACCCTTCTTAAGATAAAAGTAAATGCAACGCTATCCAGATCATCATAAGATGATGTGAATTCATATGTCATTTCTTTTGCTTCTGTTACTTCTGTCTGATTATTATTGGTCCAGTTGTCTTTACGTGAGGTTCCTGAATATGTTGCTACATTAACATAAACACCTCTAGGCTTATCTTCACTATTATTTTGAACGTTACCATCCACCGTATACACAACTTTATACTTCACATTTTGTTCTATTTGAATTGGTGCAGTTAATACCATACCCAAACAAGGTACACCATTCTCAGTGAATTCACTAGCTGCTGTCATGGTTGCTGTCCATGGTGCTTCTGTAGAAGCAACCCGATAATTGCCATTATCAGTTCCTGCTCCTGTTTCTTGGTCGTTCTTTCCCTTTGTCCAAGGTGTTGATGCCTGTTCATTCGTATCATACACCTCAACCCATCCCCCTCTAGGCAACTCTGCCTTTGCTGTAATTCCCATCATAGGAATCACCATCGCTACCGCCAGGGCAAATGCGCTAACTTTTTTGAAAGTTTTTCTCATATTACTTCCTCCTTTACATTGATAATATCATTATAATATGATGTTGGGGTCAAAAGCCCCTCTATAGCACCTTGAAAAGTTCATATATTT
>JBJELB010000111.1:0-25475 GCA_051878935.1 Lachnospiraceae bacterium
TGAATAGTCGACTTTTAATCAAGTTGTCCGGGGTTCGAATCCCCGCACGCTCATGAAAAAATAGTACCACTCGTTTGAGTGGTACTATTTTTTCATGGCGTTACGAAGTAAAGTGAGAACCCCGTTCGGGGTTCGAACCTACGACACTACAAGCGGGACAGAAGCAAGGTAAATCAACGGTTTGCGCTTGCGCAAGAACCTGTGATTTGCCTTGCTTCTATTGTGCGACAGCACGAAACGCCGGGAACTTTGTTTCCGGCGTCATCGCTTGTAGTGTATTTAGTTATGTTTACTTCGTGCCAGCTGAGTTGATAAATCTATGCAGTCAAAAGCAATTTATGTCGTCATAATGTCGTCAGAATTAGCATCAAACCTATACATTTTAAGGTTTATTCTGTATAATAGATTCAAAATGCAGCGATATCACACAAGTTGGAAATATTTCTTGATAAGAGGTTATTATAATGCAGTTAACATTTCGACATACAAAATACGCCTGCTACATTGCATACATTGTACAGGCGATAGGGAATAATCTGGCGCCATTATTGTTCGTGGCGTTTCGTAGACAATTTGGTTTTTCTTTAGAATTTATCGGTTCGTTGATTGTGATCAACTTTGCGGCACAGATGCTGATTGATTTTGCATCGACGAAATATGTGGATCGGTTAGGCTTCCGTAAATGTGTTACAATAGCACATATTGCGTCAACCATAGGTTTTCTTGGATTAGGAATCTTTCCGTATGCATTGGCATCGCCTAAAGTTGGTGTGATTCTGGCTATGTTGTTTTCAGCTATGGGTGGAGGCTTGTTAGAGGTGATTGTGAGTCCGATCATTCATTCATTGCCGGGAGATGAAAAAGCATCAGCGATGAGTATTTTACATTCGTTTTATTGCTGGGGACAGATGCTCGTGGTGATTGGGTCGACATTATATTTTGTGACGATAGGCACGGCAAACTTTCGTTATTTACCAATGTTGTGGGCAATTGTTCCTTTTGTCAATCTACTTGCCTTTATCAATGTTCCTATGGCAGAGATGGTTCCTGAGGAAGAGAGGATTCCGTTACGGGAAGTGTGCAAGACGGAGTTGTTTTGGCTTCTTATGATTATGATGGTATGTGCAGGTGCATCCGAATTAGCGATGTCACAATGGTCATCGTATTTTGCCGAAATGGGCTTAAAAGTTAGCAAGACAATGGGTGATTTGCTGGGCATGTGCGGTTTTGCTTTTTTGATGGGAATAGCGCGAAGCTGGTTTGCGGTTATCAGTGCCAAAACAGAACGTTTGCATGATGATGAAGCTACAAAACGCATGATTACGAAAAACCTCATTGGAAATAGTATTCTATGCATCGCTAGTTATATGATTGCGTCATTTTCGCCATGGCCCTTGTTGGCTTTGATTGGCTGTGCGCTTTGCGGATTTTCCGTCGGCATTATGTGGCCGGGATGTTTTAGCCTGGCTACGGCAACGTTTCCAAAGACAGGGACAGGGATGTTTGCATATCTTGCATTAGGCGGAGATATTGGTTGTGCAGCGGGACCTATGCTTGTTACTGTTTTTTCCGGGATGTCGAATGGTGAGATTCGGTCAGGATTGACAATTGGTATGATTTTCCCTATCATGATGATAGTAGCGGCTATGATTTTGAAAAGGCGTAGCGAGAAGACTATATAATAGAAGGAAATGTTATTACACGCAAGAATCGGAGAGCGAATATGAAGAAACCGATCTATGATGCCCTACTGGCATACCGGGATGAAAATCGATATCCTTTTCATATGCCGGGACATAAACGCAATATGGCAGGGCATGCTTTTTCGGATGCTTATGCATTTGATATAACAGAAGTGGATGGTATGGATGATTTGCATATGCCGGAAGGGGTTATCCGTGAATCCATGGATATTGCGAAAACAATCTATGGAACAAAAGAGACATATTATCTGGTGAATGGCAGTAGTTGTGGTTTGTTAGCTGCGATCTCATGTAGTTGCCATCCTGGTGATAGCATACTTGTTTCCCGCAACTGTCATAAGTCTGTGCATAATGCGATTGCGTTACTGCACCTGAGACCGGTTTATTGGCAGGAAGGAGAGGATTTGCCGGAAGAGGATATAACAGCGATTGTAATTACTTCTCCTAATTATGAAGGTGTTTTGACAGATTTAACATCAATTGTTGAATGGAAACAGACACATTCAGCCTGTCTGATTGTAGATGAGGCACATGGTGCACATTTTCCGTTTAGTAAGGCATTTCCGGATAGTGCGATTGAGCGTGGAGCAGATATTGTGGTACAAAGTGTTCACAAGACGTTGCCATCCCTGACACAGACAGCGGTCCTGCATGTATGTACCGACGGTGTTTCATTGGAACGTTTGCAATATTATTTGTCGGTATATCAGAGTAGCAGTCCGTCTTATCTATTGATGGCATCGATAGAGTATTGTATTGTGTATTGTGCAGAACATCCGGAGATGTTTGAGGCTTATGTGGAGCTTTTAAAGGAATACCGGGAAAAATTGAAACAATGTCACAGGATTCGACTGGCAGAGTGGCACGGTAAGGAATCCGATATTTCGAGGTTGGTTTTACAGGTTTTACCGTATCGGAAGAAGACAGACCGGAGTATTGTGACCGGCTTGCAATTAGCAGAGATTTTACGACATCAATATCAAATAGAAACAGAGATGTCAGAACGGGATTATGTAGTATTGATATCAACTGTTTTTGATACACGGGAAGGCTTTGAGAGATTATATCGGGCATTACTGGAAATTGACGCTATGTTCGAAGCTGAAATGGAAGAGGGACAGGTTCCGGAACAGATACAGATAGGAAGCTATCCAAAAGCAGAACAGGTAATGCTGCCGGGTGATGTCATTCAACATAGAAGAGAGTATTTGTTATATCAGCAGGCATCAGGACGAATTTGTGCGGACTATATTTATATCTATCCACCCGGAATTCCGATTTTGTGTCCGGGAGAAAAGATAGATGATGAGTTGATTGCTTTTATCACACAATATGTTGAAAATGGATTTACTGTGCGTGGACTGGAAGACAAACAAATTGCGGTGTTGTGTAGAGAAGAATAAATAGACGGAGAGAACAGTATGAGAGGTATTTTTATTACATTGGAAGGAGCTGACGGCTCCGGGAAATCAACACAAATTACATTGCTTCAGGAGTATTTAAAACAGCAGGGATTTGAAGTAGTGTTATCCAGAGAACCGGGCGCTACAGCGATTGGTGAGAAAATCCGTCAGGTAATTCTGGATAAGGAAAATCGTGAGATGGGACATATGACAGAGCTGATGTTATATGCGTCTGCACGTGCACAGTTAGTAGAGGAAGTAATTCAGCCGGCGTTGGAGTGCGGAAAAGCAGTGATTTGTGACCGCTTTGTTGATTCTTCTGCAGTATATCAGGGGATGGGACGCGGATTAGGCGTTGAACTCGTATATGAAGTTAATAAACATGCGATACGAAATATTATGCCGGATGTGACATTTTTTATTGATATCAGTGCCCAGGAGGGAATACGCCGTAAAAAAAATCAGGCGGAGCTTGATCGTATGGAGTTGGAAACCATATCGTTTCACGAAAAGGTAGTAGAGGGATACCGCAGTCTGGCGAGACAGTATCCGGAACGCATTAAGTCAATTGATGGAATGTTGCCGGTTGAAGAGATTCAGGACTATATAAGACAAGAGGTAGCTCAGGTATGCAAGTCAAAGAACATTTGTCCCGTGCGATACAATTAAATAAAATCAATCATGCCTATATCTTTGTGGGTGATCTGGCAAGTGAATTGCGTGATATGGCAGAGTATTTTGCGAAGTGTCTGCAATGTACTGCTTATAATCAGGAACCGTGCGATATGTGTCAGTCCTGCCTGCAGGTGACAACAGGAAATCATCCGGATATTTTGTATTTACATCCGGAAAAGGAGACGAGCATTGGTGTAGATGACATTCGTTCACAGATTAACGATAGCATGATTACCAAACCGTATCAGAGCCGGTATAAGGTTTATGTTGTGGAAAATGCTCATAAGATGACGGCACAGGCACAGAATGCGCTGCTGAAAACGCTGGAGGAGCCACCGTCATATGGAGTTATTATATTGTTGACGAATAATGCTAAGATTTTACTTCCCACAATACGTTCAAGATGTGTTATACTTAACTTTGATTTCGTAGATGAGCAGCGGAAAATAGAGACAGATGAAGGATATCGTGATTTACGGCAACATTGTTATAGCACTCTGGATCGCATTCCGGATATGAGTGTTGAGGATATTATGGCAGCGGTGAAAGAGATTGCTGAATATAAACCCAGAATCATGGAATACCTGGATTGTATGCTATGCTGGTTCCGTGATGCACTGGTTGCAAAGGAACAGGGTGAAAACTCTGAGATATCCTATCAGAAAATGAATAAAAACATCATGGCAGTGGAGAATGCGAGAGAACGAATCAGTGCGAATGTCAATCTGGAGTTAACGTTGCAGTTGTTGTTGTTTACAATAAAGGAGAAACAATAAAATGGTAAAAGTTATTGGAGTTCGTTTCCGACAGACAGGAAAGATATATTATTTTGATCCATTGAAATTTGAAATTTCGGTGGGAGATCATGTGATTGTTGAAACGGTTCGTGGAGTAGAATACGGAACCGTTATGATTGCTGATAAGATGGTGGAAGAAGAAAACATTGTGGATACACTCAAACCTGTTATCCGCATTGCAACACCGGAAGATGATGAGAAGCATAGAAAGAATCGTGAGAAATCCAAAGAGGCGCTTCGTGTTTGTTCTGAGAAGGTAAAAGAGCATCAGTTGGATATGAAGCTGGTTGATGCGGAATATACCTTTGATAATAATAAAGTATTGTTCTATTTTACTGCGGATGGGCGTGTTGATTTTCGCGATCTGGTAAAAGATCTGGCTGCCGTATTCCGTACCAGGATTGAATTGCGTCAAATCGGAGTACGAGATGAGACGAAACTGTGCGGCGGTCTGGGTGTTTGTGGAAGGGAACTATGCTGCCACACATTTTTAGCAGACTTTGCACCTGTTTCCATTAAGATGGCAAAGGAACAAAATCTATCTTTAAATCCTACGAAGATTTCCGGTACCTGCGGACGATTGATGTGCTGCCTGAAGAATGAACAGGAGAGCTATGAATATTTGAACAGTTCCATGCCATATGTAGGGGACGACGTTGAG
The DNA here is from genome assembly GCA_051878935.1 of Lachnospiraceae bacterium. Classification (GTDB taxonomy): domain Bacteria; phylum Bacillota; class Clostridia; order Lachnospirales; family Lachnospiraceae; genus CANQDT01. Next base: position 5,240 of record JBJELB010000111.1, read on the forward strand.
ACTTTGGATGGAATGAAAGGAAAAGTCTTCAGTGTGAATGTTTTAAGACAACTGGTCAAAGTGGTGTTTGAAGATGAAAAGGGCGAAAAAGAAGTAGTAGAATATCGTGCGGATGAATTGAAATTCAAACCGAGAAAGAAAAAGATTAAAATCTCAGAAAAAGAAAAGAAGAAGATGGAAAGCCTGGAGAAACAGGAGGCGAAAGAGGGAGGTTCTGTTTTATAATGTCGGAGCATCCGGAATGCTTACTGTTGGAAGATGAACGGTTAGATGATTTATACAGAAACGGATATCGCATCATTCAGAACAAACAGTGGTTTTGTTTTGGTATTGATGCGGTATTGTTATCTGATTATGCAAAAGTAAAAAAAGGCGAAACTGCGATTGACCTGGGTACCGGTACTGGTGTTATACCTATTTTGTTGGAGGCGAAGACGCAAGGACGGCACTTTACCGGATTAGAGATACAAAAGCCTTGTGCTGACATGGCTCGTAGAAGTGTTGCTTTGAATCAATTACAAGAAAAGGTTGAGATTGTGACAGGGGATATAAAAGAGATACCGGGGCTGTTTGCGCCGGCTTCTTTTGATGTTGTAACATCTAATCCTCCCTATATGATTGCGACACACGGTGAGTTGTGTCAAAATGATGCAAAAGCGATTGCCCGACAGGAAGTATGCTGTACACTGGAAGATGTTGTGAAACAGGCTGCCTTTTTGTTAAGAGAAAAAGGAAGATTTTATATGATACATAAGCCTTTCCGGCTTGCTGAGATTTTTCAGGTGATGACGAAATACCGGTTGGAACCGAAATCCATGCGGCTGGTACATCCTTATGTGGAGAAAGAACCAACGATGGTTTTGGTGGAGGGTGTGAAAGGTGCAAAATCAAGAATTACGGTACATCCGCCATTGATTGTATATGATAAACAACAACAATACACGGATGAGATATATCGCATCTACGGTACAAACTGGGAAGAAGTAGTGAAGGGAAGATAAAATGCAGGGACAATTATTTTTGTGTGCGACACCAATCGGAAATTTGGAAGATATCACATTCCGGGTTGTACGGACTCTGAAAGAAGTGGATTTGATTGCAGCCGAAGATACCAGAAACAGTCAGAAGCTTCTCAATCATTTTGATATCCATACGCCCATGACAAGCTATCATGAATATAATAAATATGATAAGGCAGCTTATCTGGTTGAGAAAATGCTGCAGGGAGAAAATGTAGCATTGATTACCGATGCAGGGACACCGGGTATTTCCGATCCGGGTGAGGAATTAGTGAAGCAGGCATACCAGGAAGGAATTATGGTTACTTCCCTGCCGGGAGCAGCAGCCTGTATCACTGCACTGACCTTATCCGGGTTATCTACACGCCGTTTTGCATTCGAGGCATTTCTTCCACATGACAAGAAGGAACGAAAGAGAATTCTGGATCAGCTGAAAGAAGAAACAAGGACAGTGATTCTGTATGAAGCTCCACATCGCCTTTTAAAGACGTTGCAGCAGTTATATGAAACATTGGGTGATCGTCGCATTACCGTATGTAAAGAACTGACGAAACGCTATGAAAAGGCAATTCCTATGACGCTGCAAAAGGCAGTAGAGTATTATGAAGAGCAGGAGCCGAGAGGAGAATATGTTCTGGTGTTGGAAGGAGCGGATAGGGACGAGTTGGAGAAGGAACAGCAGGAGAACTGGAAAAATATGTCCGTTCAGGAACATCTGCAGATTTACACGAATCAGGGAAAGACAGAAAAAGAAGCCATGAAGCTGGTAGCAACGGACCGTGGAGTTTCGAAACGTGATATTTATCAGGAAATCCACGTGAAATGATAATCGGATGTGGTAAATAGAGCAGGTGCATCATAGAATAGTAAGAAGAAAATGAAAACAGGAAGAATCGATGTTAAACTATTTGTGGTGTGCCATGTTGTTAATCGGGATTGTGACCGGATGTTTAACGGGAAATCTGGGAGCGGTTTCGGAAGCATTTGTATCATCGGCAAAGGAAGCCATTGAATTGTGTGTGATGATGTTTGGTGTGATAGGAATGTGGATGGGAATGATGCGGATTGCTGAGCAGGGCGGAGTGATGCGTTCCCTTAGAACAGTATTATCTCCATTGATTCGTTTTCTTTTTCCTGAACTGCCCAAGGAGCACAAAGCATGTGAGTACATTGCAACGAATATGGCCGCCAATATACTGGGACTTGGATGGGCGGCAACACCGGCCGGATTGGATGCCATGCGGGAATTAGATCTATATGCAAATGAAAAAGTACACATACAGCACGGTCAGCCATCAGAAGTGAAGGCAGCGAGTGATGAGATGTGTACTTTTTTAGTTGTGAATGTGTCTTCTTTGCAATTAGTGCCGGTCAACATTATTGCATATCGTTCTCTGTATGGAAGCGTGAACCCGACAGCAATCGTAGGACCTGCAATTCTTACTACGATGATCAGTACGCTTGCAGGAATCCTGTTTTGTAAACTGGTACAGATGAGAAAGCATCGGAGTTAGGCGGATTGTTTATTACGGGAACTGTTATAGAGATACATGGTAAGAGAAGCAGCAATGATAATCACATATCCAATAAAGCTATACCGGTCCGGAACCTGGTCAAAGAAGAGATAACCAAGTATTGTGACAAAAATAATTTGTGTATAATCGTAAATAGAAATATCACGTCCGGGAGCCATAGAATAGGCAGCAGTGATGGAAAACTGCCCGCCTGCAGCAGCACAGCCTGCACCAATCAGACACAATAATTGCCAAATTGTCATAGGCTGATAATTTGCGATACAAAATGGTAATACACTTAGACAGGAAAAGGCTGAGAAAAAGAAAACAATCAATGAGCTTTTCACTCCCTGCTTGCCTAAACGTCTTACACATGCGTATGCAAAGCCGGCACACATGCCACCGATAAAACCGGTAACAGCCGGAAATAGAGGCATACCAATAACACCAGGCTTGATGATAAATAGACTGCCGATAAAAGCGATCAATACAATGACTGCCTGGAACGGAGTGATTTTTTCTTTCAGGATAAAGAAAGAAAAAATGATAACAAAGAATGGAGACAGTTTATTGAGCATCGATGCATCAGCCAGGTTCATATGGTCAATGGCATAGAAATTGGCGATAATTCCTATCGTTCCAAAGAAAGAGCGAAGGAATAACCAGAATAATTCGTTCTTTGAATAGCGAATGGATATATGGTCTTTTTTTATAATAATAAATGCAAAAATCATTGCAACGAGATTTCGAAACACACATTTTTGTATAGAAGGTAAGTCCCCTGCTAAACGAACAAAAGTGTTCATAAATGCAAAACACAATGCCGAGAGCATAATACATAAAATTGCTTTTTTCTGATTGTTCATGATGTCCTCCTGTTGTCTCAAAAATCAAGGCAGATGTGAGGTCAATCAACATCTGCCTTTTGTATTATTTACAATCGAGACCTGCGATACGAGCAAGCTCGCGAATGGTCGCTTTTGATACTTTTTTGCCACGATACTCAATTAAATCGTCCATCTCACCAGTGAATATATCACATGGTGTATATTTGGTAAGAATGATTTTATCATCATCAACAAAAATCTCCAATGGATCTCTCTCTGCGACGTTAAGATTACGGCGTAATTCAATAGGCAATGTAATACGGCCCAATTCATCTAGTTTGCGTACAATACCTGTACTCTTCATCAGTATACCCTCCTATCATTATCATTATGTTATCAAGATAGCATATATGACAAATTTAGTCAAGGATTTGGATAAAATTAGAAAAATGGTTGAGATATGGAAGAGTAGTTAGAGAATTTGATGAAATGAGAGATAAAAACTTTCAAATTATCACAAATTGTGGTAGATAATTAGACTAATTGTGTAATTCTATATGCAAAATAGGGGGAAAAGAAGTTGAAAATAATTATGTATTTCACAAATGCAATGATTCCGTTATTTCTCTTTATTGTATTATTAAAGGGGATGATGGCTAAAATCCCACTATACGATACATTTATGGATGGAGCGAGACAGGGGTTGCAAACAGTTGTTAAGATGATACCAACCATTATTGGTCTGATGGTTGCTGTTGGGGTGCTGCGTGCATCGGGTTTTTTTGAATGGATTCAAAGTGTGTTGCAGCCTGTCGTCCGTTATCTGAATTTACCGGCAGAAATGGTTCCTATCAGCATCATTCGCCTTTTTTCTTCTTCTGCGGCAAATGGTTTGCTTACAGATATTTTAAAACGGTATGGGGCAGATTCACGGCCGGGAGTCATGGCTTCCATTATGCTTAGCAGTACGGAAGCAGTGTTTTATACCATGAGTATCTATTTTTCCAGTGTGGGAGTAAAGAAGGTGCGTTGGAGTATGCTGGGAGCTGTCGTTAGTGCACTAACAGGGGTCGTTGCAAGTATTATCATTACCAATCACATGATGTTCTTATTTTGAAGTGCCTTGAGTTAAAAAATATGTCGTTCCCCGGTGGGCTGCCACTGAGCGCGGTGCGTATCTGGTTTTTCGCTGACGCCCCCGGTTCTTAGAAAGACAAGCACTCCAATGGACGTCACGCAACGCGCCGTTGCGAAGTTTTTCGTCAACCGCTAGTGATTTCAGTATCTTTTTTAGGACGCTCCCGCTCCGGTTGAAAGCCGTAGCGGTACATAAGGTCCTGAAAAACAGGACCTAAGTACCGACTGTTTCAAACGGCCTGAAAAAGATACATGAAACACTGCTGGTTGACAAGTTGGCTCATAAGGCGCGTCATAAGGCGTGATGGCCATGGAGAGCTATGTCTTTCTTGAAACGGAAAAGGCGCAAGAAAAACCAGATACGCACCGCGCTCAGTGGCAGCCCACCGGGGAACGACATATTTTTATTATCAAAAAAGAGATGGCACACAAGGTGTCATCTCTTTCATAGGTTTGAATAAGAATTAGTTTAATTCAGCAACTAATTTTTTAAGAGCTTCTAAAGCATCAGCAGGAAGTGCATCATATCCGCCTTTTGCTGTATTGAAGTTCTCGATTTCGTTAACACGATCACTCATACGTGCTTTTAACTGCTCAATATAGTCAGCGTCGTTCATATCAGGAACAAAACCTTCCCAATCCATGATCTCGATATCTGAGAAAGGACCCCATTGTTTGAAGTCAGCTTTTCCTTCAACGATAGCTTCTAAGATTCCTAATGTATCTTTTGGCTGAACTTTTTTGCCCATGAAATCACCGGTATTGATGATGTAGCAGTCTACGTTCTTTTCTTCTACTAACTTTTTGAATTTATCGTAGTCATGTGCTAATGGATAAGTTCTGAATGGGTTAGCATAAGGTACTACTACTAATTTGTTAGGATCAACGCCAGGTGCAAGTCTTTCTGCAGATGAACGTTTTGTAGCTAATGTAGCACCCATAACAGAAGCTAAAGAAGCACCTTTTAATTTTACTACCGGTGGAATGGTAGGATCTTTCATAATCCAGAAGATAGAATTAACTGGGGAGTCAATCTTATCTACACGGTTTGGAGACCATAATTTAGATTTGATAGCACGACCGTTACCGTTACGGATATCTTCAGTTACTAACTGAACTTTACCTTCCTCATCTAAAGTTGCAGAACAGTTCTGAGCTGTTAACAAGTATTTGTTATCAGGGCAGCCTGTAGGATAATCTGCAGTCTTATCGAAGTAAGTTGGCTCTAAAGCGATAGAAGCACATGTGTCTGTATTGATGATGAAAGCGTCATCATGAAGAACAGTAACACCATATTTTCCACCATGCTTTGCGTGAGTCAATGTAGATTTACCGGAACCGGATAAACCAAATACAGAAGCAACATATTTGCTACCGTCTGCTAATGTATATTCTTTCTGGCCACCGTGGCAAGAAGCATAACCGTTACGGTTTGCAATAGCCCAAGCCATTGTTAATGTACCTTTTTTGTGCTCTCCGAAGTATCTCATACCTAAGATTGCTGCACAGTTTGTATTTGTATTGAAATAGCATAATGTTTTCTTTTCCGGATCACTTAAGCAATCTAAGTTTACGGTAGGAGCATTAGAACCACACCACTGTGGGTCGGAGAAAATGTAGATGTCAGGCTCGTTGCCATTACCAACCGGTTGAGATTCTTTATACATCTTCACATACTCATCAGACATGTACTGGAAGTTTAACATCCAGTTGTACATAATATTTTCTTCACCTTCAGGAATAAGAAGATGAGCTTTTACCATGAATTCAGGATCAAGACCTACGAATACTTCTGCGTGGTACATTGTTTTCCAACGAGTTTCATAGATAGCATCCATAGTAACCTTATCCAGAGCATCGCAGTCTACTCCCGGTTCACCGGCGATACGGCGAGCGGTTGCATAACGACCTGTGATAGCACCGTCATTGAATAATAATACTTTTGCATCTTTTTCAAGACCGAATTCTTCACCACGGTATACCGGCATATCAGTTACGACAGTACCTGGAGAGTTTTTTGCAAGCTCATAAGCTTCTTTTAATGTGTTTACTTTGATAACGTTGTTACCATAAAATGCAGCTTCGATGATAGAACGCGTTTTAGCAAATCCGACTTTGCCAGCGCCAATCTCGTCATGTTTGTAATACGCTTTTGTTGACATAATGATTCCTCCTTAAGTTTTCGTTAACTTTTCAAAAGTTAGCCAATGTAAGTATATCTACCAGAAATCAAAAAGTCAACACCTTTTTCCACAATGGCAAACGGAGCCGGGCCGGAAGCGAGGAATGCCTGATGGAAAAGAATAGGCTGATAGGTATCACCTAATGCTCTCTTTACTTTTTTTCTCAGTCGTAAGACTTCCAGATAACCTACACAATATTTTAGATAAGAAGCGGGCTCCTCTTCTAAAAACTGATACAAGGTTCGAATCGTAGGTTCATCGGTGATGCCTACCTGGGAGAAAAATCTGCGGGCTCGTTTCTGTGACCACCCCTGATAATTGATACCGATATCAGCTCTGGCGATGATAGCGAGCTGTAAGTCTGCCTGAAGTCGGTTCAGTTTTGTGAGTGATTTGGAATGACCGGAAAAAGGGTAATAATCATAAGCGGTCAGTTCTGCATAAGTCGCCCATCCTTCCGTATAGCCTTCATAGTCTAACAGAGTCAGAAGAGGAACCGGATTCTGTGACTGGAAGTATTGCTCCTGATACAGATGTCCCGGATAACCTTCGTGTGCGAGAGTTGAATACAGGGATTCACCGGCACAGTCAGGGTTGATATAGATGGTTGGTACCTTGTCTCTGTTTTGTAAAACAGGATAATAGGCAAGGGTATTACTGTCTCGTAACTGCTTTGGAACGGGAAAAATCTGCACATCTGTTTGTGCTATAGGAGGAAAGTCCTTTTCGCTTGCCTTTTTGAGATGCGCCAGGGTTTCTTTTGGATTGCCGATATGAAGTTCCTCCGTCAGAAAGAGGGTTCCTGCCTGCGGATCTTCGGTTTCTGTATCACTGATAGCAATGAAGAGACGTGAGATACGGTTGTCTATCTTTGTCATCATTTCTTTGACTGGCATAGAAGAACCGGTATATTTGCGAGCGAGATGTTCATAATACTGTCTGCCCAGCGGTTTCGTGGACAGGGGGCAGTGCTTGGAAATTCTTTTACATTTTGACAGGGTGGCAATGATATTCTCATATGCAGGGATAACATGAGAGAGGACCTGACTCTTGTTTTCTTCTATATAAGACTGCTTTTTTTCTTCAGACAGAAAACTGCAACTGTTGATTTTTTTATTGAAGTGTGTGATCCAATAATTCTGCTCCGGTTGGGTAAATGTCCTGCATTGTATGATTACAAAGTTGGCGGTTCTTTTTTTCATAAAAAGCCCATTTTCAGCCTTTTTCTTTTCGATGGAGAGTAACTGCTCGAAATAGCTGTCTGTCTGCTGAATCAGACGGAGATAATTTCGAATCTCTGTTTCCGTGGAAAAGGAATACTCACTCAATGTAGTGGGTAGTGTAATATGGATACCGGAATTTGGAGTAAAATAATTCTGATACAGGATATAGTTACAGTCTTCAATTTCTGTATTCAGATAATCAAGATAAATATCATAGGTTTGCTGTTGCACAGAAGTTAATCTGTTGCGACGGAACGATAACAGATTATCCCGTGCCTGCACCAGCAGTTGTTCGGTCTTCGGGTTGCTTGTATCGAAATAAGAAGGTGACAATGTTTCGTTAGCAGTCAGGTCTTCATATTGTTGTGTTGTAAATTGATCAAATCTGTTCTGCTCGTAGTGCCGCATGCCGGCTGGAAAAAGAAAACTGAGACACACTGTGAGCAAAACAAGAAATAAAATTGGCAGTAGTATTTTTTTCTTCATAAGATACCTCGGTTCTATATTCCTTGTCATTATACTATTTTCTGTGACAGATACAAAGTGCAAAATCTTTTTTTGTTGATTTTAATCGGGAATACTGTAATAATAGATGATACAAGAAGAAACAGGATGAAAAGGAATTACAATCGGATGAAACAAAAGATAGTAGAAGTGTGGGTGATTGCTGTTACCATTACTTTGATTTGGATTGTGGCACAATTACATCAGGAAAGACCTGAGAAACAGATACAGGCATCAAGCATGGCTACTCATAGAATGGAAGAAACAGAGAAACCGGCAGAACGTCTGAAGAAGCGGGATGTCCGCCTGAGGACGAATGCGAAAAAGAACATCATACATAAAGGAAAACCAAAAAACATACGTGCAGTTGTGGATGAAAAGTATGCGAACAGCTGCCTGATTGTGTATTATTCCGGAAACACCGCATATGCAACCGTTTCCCAAGGCGGCAGGATACGGGTGAAAAACGCAGGGATAGGCAGACATGTGCGAATCTATGCACGTGTTCTGGATCAACAGGCCAATGTGATAACGAAATCGATCCGTTTTCAACTGGAGCCTCCGGTACATAAGGTGAACCGAAAGAAAAAAATGGTGGCACTCACGTTTGATGATGGCCCCGGAATCTATACAAAACGTATTTTACGGGCACTGAAAAAGGTGGATGGAAGATGTACATTTTTTGTTCTGGGTTCAAGGGTGGTCAATTATGAGAATGTTTTGCGTAAAGAATATGAGATTGGATGCGAGGTGGGAAATCACACATGGTCCCATCCGCAGCTGACAAAATTGAGTTCCGTGCAGGTAAAGAACCAGATACGTAATACCGATTGGACGATTAAAAAAATTACAGGGCAAAAAACTGTTCTTATGAGACCACCATATGGCGCTTGGAATAAGAAGGTGGCACGCTCTGTTGGGAAACCAATGATTATGTGGTCCATCGATACATTGGACTGGAAACATCATAACCCGCAAAAGACAGTGAGTATCGTGATGTCGCAGGTAAGAGATGGCTCGATTGTGCTTATGCATGACATTCATGAAACGACGGCGGAGGCAGTGGAACGTCTGATTCCGAAGCTTCATCGCAGAGGATACCAGTTTGTTACGGTCAGTGAACTGGCAAGATACCGTAAGAAATCGCTTAAATCCGGTACACCCTATTATTCATTTGCAAAATAGTAATAAAAAGGATATAATGTAAGTTCGGATATAAGAATTATGGAAAGGTTGGTAAAAAGTATGGCAAAGAAACCGTATTATATTTCAACAGCAATTGCATATACATCTGGAAAACCGCATATTGGCAATACGTATGAAATCGTATTAGCAGACAGTATTGCGAGATTCAAACGATTGGAAGGATATGACGTATATTTTCAGACGGGAACCGACGAGCATGGTCAGAAGATTGAAATGAAGGCCATGGAAGAAGGGATTACTCCAAAGGAATTTGTTGACAGAACGGCAACCGGTATCAAAGAAATCTGGGATATGATGAACGCTTCCTATGATAAGTTTATCCGTACGACGGATGAGTACCATGAGAAACAGGTCCAGAAGATCTTTAAAAAATTATATGAGCAGGGTGATATTTACAAAGGTCATTACGAGGGAATGTACTGTACTCCTTGTGAATCTTTCTTTACATCTTCGCAGTTAGTGGATGGAAAGTGTCCGGATTGTGGAAGACCATGTGAACCTGCAAAGGAAGAAGCTTATTTCTTAAAATTAAGCAAATATACAGACAGACTGATTCAGCATATTCAGGAGCATCCGGATTTTATTCAGCCTGAGTCACGCAAGAATGAGATGATGAATAACTTCATTATGGCCGGACTACAGGATTTGTGTGTATCCAGAACTTCTTTTAAATGGGGAATTCCGGTTGATTTTGATGACAAACATGTTATTTATGTATGGATTGATGCTCTTTCCAACTATATTACCGGTTTGGGATATGATGTGGATGGCAATCATGATGAGAAATTCCATCAATACTGGCCGGCAGATCTGCATCTGATTGGAAAGGATATTCTGCGTTTCCATACGATTTATTGGCCTATCATGCTGATGGCATTAGATTTGCCTTTACCAAAACAGATTTTTGGACATCCATGGCTGTTGCAGGGTGATGGCAAGATGAGCAAATCGAAAGGTAATGTTATTTACGCAGATGAATTGGTAGAAGAGTTTGGTGTAGATGCAGTGCGTTATTTCCTGCTTCATGAAATGCCGTTTGAAAATGATGGTGTTATTACCTATGAACTTTTGGTAGAACGTATGAATTCTGACCTGGCAAATACGCTTGGTAATCTGGTAAACCGTACGATTTCCATGAGCAATAAATATTTTGGCGGTATCGTTAACAATACGAATGTTATCGCAGAACCGGATGAAGAGTTCAAAGCGACGATTTTGTCAACGAAAGAAAAGGTTATTGCAAAAATGGCTGATTTACGTGTTGCAGATGCCATGACAGAAATCTTCAATCTCTTCAAACGCTGTAACAAATATATTGATGAGACAATGCCTTGGGTTCTTGCAAAAGATGAAACGACCAAAGATCGTCTGGCAACAGTTTTATATAATCTGGTAGAAGGCATTATGATTGGCAGCAGCCTGTTGGCTCCGTTTATGCCGGAAACAGCAGAAAAGATTGCCGGTCAGCTTCAGACAACGTTGCGTTCATTAGAGGAAATCGATACCTTCGGTGGATATCCATCGGGCAATAAGGTGACAGAAAAACCGGAGATTTTATTTGCCAGACTGGATGTGGAAGAGGTCTTGAAGAAGTTGGAAGAGAAAAAGGCAGCAGATGCCAAACCGGCTATGGAAGAAGCACCGGAAGATGTTATTGATATTGATGCAAAAGAAGAGATTTCCTTTGATGATTTTATGAAAATGCAGTTCCAGGTAGGTGAGATTATTGCCTGTGAGGAAGTAGCAAAATCAAAGAAACTGCTTTGCTCGCAGGTTCGGGTAGGCAGTCAGGTGAAACAGATTGTGTCCGGTATTAAGGCACATTATACAGCAGAGGAAATGGTGGGCAAGAAGGTTATGGTGCTGGTGAACTTAAAACCGGCCAAACTGGCAGGTGTACTATCAGAAGGTATGTTGCTTTGTGCAGAGGATGCCGAAGGCAATCTTGCGTTGATGACTCCGGAAAAGAACATGCCTGCAGGAGCAGAGATCTGCTAGGAAAGGAGACTTTACATGATTTTTGAGACACATGCACATTATGATGATGAAGCATTTACAGAAGACCGGGAAGAGTTGATTGAGAGTTTTCAATGGAACGATATCGGATATGTTGTGAATATCGGAGCCAACGTTGCGTCTTCTCAGGCAACACTGGAGTTATGCCGGAAGTATCCATTCTTTTATGGTGCAGTGGGCGTTCATCCAAATGATGTTGGGGATATGACTTCTGCGGATATGGTGCTTTTGCGTCAGATGGCAATGGATCCCAAAATAGTAGCAATCGGAGAAATAGGTCTGGATTATTATTATCCGGAACCGGCTCATGAGATTCAAAAAGCATGGTTTGTAAAACAGCTAGAGCTGGCGAGAGAGTTGAAGATGCCAGTTGTTATCCATAGTCGTGAAGCAGCAAAAGATACGGTTGATATTATGCATGAGATGTATGCCGAAGAAATCGGCGGAGTGGTGCATTGCTATTCCTATTCTAAAGAGATTGCAAAGGAGATTCTGGATATGGGATTCTATATCGGAATCGGTGGCGTACTCACGTTTCAGAATGCGAAACGACTGCAGGAGGTTGTAGAAATGCTTCCGATTGAGCGGATTGTATTAGAAACAGACAGTCCGTATCTGGCTCCGGAACCAAACCGTGGCCAGCGCAATTCGTCCTTGAATATTCCTCATATAGCAAAGAAAATTGCACAGATCAAACAGATGGAATACGATGATGTCATTGCGATTACGGAGCAGAATGCGAAGGATTTATATCGGATATCTTAGTAGAATGATGAGAGGTATATATGGAAAGATTAAGTAATCCACAGCATACGATTGCGGTCATCCAGAAACATCAATTTGAATTTCAAAAGAAGTTTGGACAGAATTTTTTAATTGATGCACATGTGTTAGAAAAAATTATTGATGCCGCAGGGATTACGAAGGATGATTGCGTTTTAGAGATAGGACCGGGAATTGGTACGATGACGCAGTATCTGGCTGAAACTGCCGGGCAGGTCATTGCGGTAGAGATTGATAAGAAACTGATTCCTATTTTGCAGGAAACGCTTGAAGCATATTCGAATATTACAATATTAAATGAAGACATCCTGAAAGTGGATATTCAAAAACTGGTTCAGGAATATAATCAGGGAAGACCGATCAAAGTGGTTGCTAATCTGCCGTATTATATTACGACGCCGATTATTATGGGCTTGTTCGAGCAGCAGGTTCCTATTGATAATATTACGGTTATGGTACAGAAAGAAGTAGCAGACCGTATGCAGGAAGGTCCGGGCTCGAAAGACTATGGCGCTTTGTCATTGGCTGTGCAGTATTATGCAAAGCCGTATATTGTGGCAAATGTACCGCCCAATTGTTTCATACCCCGTCCGAAGGTCGGTTCTGCCGTGATTCGTCTGGAACGGTATGAGGCTCCTCCGGTTAAGGTAAAGGATGTCGGCTTTATGTTCCGAATTATCCGTGCCTCCTTCAATCAACGGAGAAAAACACTTCAAAACGGGTTGAAGAATTCTCCGGAATTACAGGTCAGTAAGGAACAGGTGGTACAGGCTTTAAACGAGATGGGATTGTCGGAGACGATTCGCGGAGAGACACTGTCTTTGGAGCAGTTCGCCCGGTTAGCAGATTTATTAATGGAAGATTGAATATTTATCCCCCTTTCTGAATATATAACATAGAAAGGGGGATATGTGTATGTCTGAGTATAAAAGAATGATTTCTTACCTGTATCGCTATGATTCCGGTGTGCGGAGTGAAAATGTCGGTTATGTTCGTATTGAGCAGAATCAGGAAGAAGTAAAACTTGCAATTCGGTTACGGGATGTTCATGTGATAAAACGGAGCGATTGTAAAGTGATGCTATATTATCGCGTGAAAGGTGAAACAACGCCGTATTTTATTACCGCCGGAATTACCGCAATTATGAATGGTGAGGCACAGTGGCGTGTGAGCACCGGAAGTGAGAATCTGTTTGCATCCGGTAAAACACTGGAGGAAATGAGTGGAATGCTGATTTATGTTGACCGTGGCCTGCTTTATGCGACCCAATGGGATTCGTTTCCATTTGAGCCGGGGAAATATTATATCGATTCCGAACAGGAGCCATGCGTCACATTACAGGCAGCCAGCGTAGAAACTGTGGAAGAAAAACAGCCGGAACCCAATCCGATGAGAACATTACAAAACAGTGGGTTGATTTTGGGAGTGCCCGGTGTCTATTCCAGACAGAACGAGTATCTGGCGTCCTTGCTGGGCTTTTGTGAATTTATACCTTCGGAAAGTCTGACAACACAGCGGATGATGGAAAAACAGGAGCAGTCAGAGAAATATGGATATTATATCCGTACTCTCTGAAAAAGAGAAAGGATAACTACATGACGCAGGATGAAAAGTATATGAAGGAAGCCTTGAAACAGGCGAGAAAAGCATATGCAATCGCGGATGTACCAATTGGGTGTGTGATTGTATATCAGGATAAAATTATTGCCAGGGGATATAATAAAAGAAATAAAGAAAAAACAACTCTGGCACATGCCGAGCTGTTAGCAATCAGGAAAGCCGGTAAAGTATTAGGTGACTGGAGACTGGAAGACTGTACGATGTATGTGACCTTAGAACCCTGCCAGATGTGCGCAGGTGCTATCGTACAAGCCAGAATTCCACGGGTTGTAATAGGAGCCATGAATCCGAAGGCCGGATGTGCCGGTTCCATTCTGAATCTGTTGGACCAAAAAGAATTTAATCATCAGGTGGATGTCACAAAGCATGTGCTGGAAGAGGAGTGTTCCGAGTTGCTTCAGAGCTTTTTTAAAGAGCTGAGAAGGAAAAAGGAAAGTGATTGACATTTTGCGAATATTTTCATATACTAGTTAACGCAACCGAAACAACATAGTCAAAAAGTTTCCGTGCAGCCGGGGAACCAGCGGTGCCTTGTACCTGCAATCCGCTACAGCAGGGGTGATGGTTATACTGAGGGTTTAATTTTATGAGGCTGCCCCAGATAAGTGGCGTTGACGTTTGGGTCTTGCGCAATGAGAATTCATGAACCGTGTCAGGTCGGGAACGAAGCAGCACTAAGTGAAACCTCTCATGTGCCGCAAGGGTGCCTGAATCGAGCAGGCTGTCTGGGTAACGCTTGTGGGATTTTATTCGAAGATAACCGCACGGATTTTAAATAATAAATGATAAAAGAGCGCATGGATGCTCAAAGAGGCTACTACGTACTCTTTGGGCGTTTTTTAATATAACTGATTTTATGGATTTTGCACCTTTGTGCCGCCCGGCAGCTGCGTATATTATTTTTCGCAGACGCACAGTTTTTTAGAAAGACACGCATTCCGGTGTATATCACGAAACGCGCCGTTGAGTTGTTTGAATCAACCGTTAGTGGTTTCAATATCTTTTTTAGGCACGCTTTTGCTCGGTTTCCAACGCAACGGTACGTAAGCTCCCCAAGGACGGGAGCTAAGTACCGGCGTTTCCAAACGGCCTAAAAAAGATATTTGAAACACTTCGGTTGATGAGTTGGGTCATAAGGCGCGTAATCAAACGTGATAGAAACGGAATGCGATGTCTTTCTTAAAACTGAATACGCGCAAGAAAAATAATATACGCAGCTGCCGGGCGGCACCGGGAGGGAAAAAACATAAAATCTGTCGTATCGGGAGGAAACGCATATGAGGAAACCAAAGGTGGATTTAGAGAGGTTCCGGGGCAACGGAGCCGTGAATGAACTCGGAGAAACATTGGATGAATTTATTGAACAGTATAACCCGGGTGATTATGATAATCCGAGTGTGACAACGGATGTTCTGATCTTTGCATATGAAAAGGAGTATAAGGGACTGGATAATCTGAAACTGTTATTGATTCGGAGAAAGAACCATCCATGCATCGGCCATTGGGCACTGCCCGGTGGGTTTGTTGAGTATGATGAAGACATGAATCATGCCGCGGCCCGTGAGCTTTATGAAGAAACCGGACTGAATGAGATTCCATTAAAGCAGATGCATACGTGGGGCAATGCGGATCGGGATCCGCGTACACGCATTGTAACAACAACCTATATGGCGTTTGTGGAGCGTTCGAAAGTCCGTGTGAAAGCGGGTGATGATGCGGCAGATGCACAGTGGTTTCAGGTACAGGTAGAGGAAATCAGAGCAATGATTGACTCTCCGACCGGGATGGAACGGGTTTTTCGTATTACTCTGTCTGCAGAAGAAGATGCTGCAGAAGAGATACAGTTTTCGGTAAAGGTTCATGTAGAAGATTATAAGATCATACAGATAAAAACATATACTATATTAGAAAATCATGGATTGGCATTTGACCATCCCAAAGCAGTAATGCAGGCATTGGATGAAGCAATAATTCATGTATAAGCAGGAGGAGAAAGATGAAATATAAGACACAGGGAGTATGTTCGCAGGAAATTCATTTTGATATCAGAGATGGAAAGGTTCATGATGTAGCATTTGTAGGTGGATGCCATGGTAATTCCCAGGGAGTAGCTGCTTTGGTAGAGGGCATGGATGTTGCTGATGCTGTTGAGAGACTGAGCGGGATCCGATGTGGTTTTAAAAATACATCCTGTCCGGACCAACTTGCAAAGGCATTGCAGGAGGCGACACAGAAATGAAACGAATCGTATTAACAGGTGGTGGAACAGCAGGACATGTGACACCAAATATGGCGTTGATTGAAGAACTGAAAAAAGAAGATTATGATATTCATTACATCGGTTCTTATGAAGGAATTGAAAAACAACTGATTGCAGACACGGAAGTTCCATATTATGCGATTGCAAGTGGTAAACTGAGACGGTATTTTGACTGGAAGAATATCTCTGATCCGTTTCGTGTACTGAAAGGATTTGGTCAGGCTCTTCGTCTGATGAAGAAATTAAAACCGGATGTGCTCTTTTCTAAGGGGGGCTTTGTTTCTGTTCCGGTTGTACTGGCAGCAAAACAATGTCATGTACCGGTGATTATTCATGAATCTGACATGACTCCGGGATTGGCAAACAAAATATGTATTCCGGCAGCCAGCAAGGTGTGTTATAATTTCCCGGAAACAAAACAGTATCTTCCCCAGGAAAAAGCCGTGCTGACAGGATCTCCGGTTCGCAAGGAATTATTCATGGGTGATAACGAAAAAGGAAGACAGATTTGTCACTTTACGGATGAGAAGCCGGTTGTTATGATTATAGGAGGCAGTTTAGGGTCTGCCGTGATCAACCAAGCGGTCAGGGAACAATTGGATGATATGCTGGAAGATTTTCAGATTATCCATTTATGTGGAAAAGGAAAATTGGATTCCTCTTTGCAGGATAAACAGGGGTATTGCCAATTTGAATACGTCAAATCAGAACTTTGTAATTTGTTTGCTGCAGCCGATGTGGTGATATCACGTGCAGGAGCAAATGCAATCAATGAGATTTTGACATTAAAGATTCCAAACATTCTGATTCCGTTATCCCAGTCAGCCAGCCGTGGTGATCAGATTCTCAATGCGAATTCGTTCGAAAGACAGGGATTCAGCAAGCTGATTTTAGAAGAAAACCTGACATCAGAGGGATTGCTCGCAGCAGTTCGGGAGGTGTATCATAATCGCAATACCTATATTGAAGCAATGGAGAATGCCCAGAAGTTAAATCCGGTAGAAACGATTATGGGATTAATCAGAGAGATACAAAAATAAAGAAGAGCGAAGTTTTGGTCGAAACTTGCGTACGAAGGGTCGTCCCTCTTATCTGGAAGCATGCTATAATCATAGCAATGAATAGAAAGAAAGAGGGACTTTTTATGTGGAATAATGTATGGACACAAACATGGATAGGATATGTGATAGCTGGTATTGGAATCTTTTCGGTGCTTCAGAAGCTGATTCTTGCCACTCATTACCGAAAACTGGTATTTGCATCCGGTAATATAGGTATTTCCAGACAAAAACTGATTCGTTCCCTGAAGAGCAAGGTGGAAAACAATTATGAAATGAATCTGAAGATTCATGATGTTTCTTCTTTTGTACGTAAATATTTTCAGGACAAGAAATATCTGGGTATTACATATACAAGATGGAATCAATTGCATGTGCAGACACTTCTGTTGCTGGGATTATTAGAAACAGCACAACTCTTGATTCTCCCTGCAACACAGAATCGGGCAGCGGGGCAGACTCTTTTGGCGACTGTGGCTCTGGGTCTGGTCTTGACGCTGATAGAAGAGATTATGGGAAACCGGAATCGTTTTTCGGAAGTCATGGATAACCTTGAAAACTATATTGCTAATTTTTATCAGAATAAGCTGGAACAACAGACAGAAGGAACAGATCGCACCATTGAGCAGGATATGGATTATCTGAAATCCTGTATTGGTGAGATTGCCAGTACACGGGAAGATGGGAGCAGCGGTTTGTCTCCCAAGGAAGCGAAGATTGTGGAAGACATATTAAATGAGTTTTTTGCATAATCTATAGCAATGGATAGGGAAAGCGGGAATAGAAATTGCAATTAAAACGAGTGATAGGAATTCTGGTGATTGCCGGAATTGCCTGTGTTGCAATCAGAAAGTCAGTTTCCCTGACAGATGTTGCAGTATCACAGTTTTCCAAGGAAACGAGCGACCAACAGAATGATTTGATGACCTTTTCCAATGATAAAAAAGCGTGGTGGATGAAACGTAGAGATAATCATGAACCTTCGGAGGCGCAAAATGAAATTAATCTGGAAAAGTATGATGCCTGTTATTTGGGACCGGAATCGAATAAAAAAGGACAGAAAAAGGTGATGTACCTGACGTTCGATTGTGGATATGAAAATGGGTATACAGAAACAATGCTGGATATTTTGAAAGAGCATAAGGCAAAGGCGGTCTTCTTCGTTACGAAGCATTATATTACCTCCAGTGCACCAATAGTGAAAAGAATGAAAGAAGAGGGACATCTGGTCGGAAACCATACCTGTTCCCATCCAAGTATGCCGGAAATTTCTCTTGAGAAGCAGGAACAGGAGATAAAAGAATGTGCTGAGATTATGAAAGAAGAGACAGGATATTCTATGGATAAACTGTTTCGTCCACCGAAAGGAGAATATAGTGAAAGAACCTTACAACTGGTAAAATCCCTGGGATACCGGACCATATTCTGGAGCATAGCATATCTGGATTATGACGTAAATAAACAACCGGGAAAGGAATATGTTATCAATCATTTTAAAGAGTATCATCATAACCGGGCGATTGCATTGATTCATAATGTATCTTCATCAAACGCCGAAGCTTTGGATGAGGTATTGACTTATCTGGAAGGGGCAGGCTATCGATTTGCATTGCCTTTAACAAAACAAAAGAATAAGTCGTGACCGATGAAGCGGTCACGACTTATGAGAAATTATTCTTCGGATTCCGAAATTCTTTTTTTATATTTTTCTTCAGCAGGAGAATAGCCCAGCACACGCTGGTAAGCGCGATAGAAAGTAGAATATGTGGTGTAGCCTACTTCTTTCGCAATCTGTGTGATATTGTCAGACGTTGTTGTCTGAGAACGGCGAATTTTTTCCTGTGCCATCATAATACGTTTGCTCTGGATGTACTCTGTGATGGACATGCCAAGTGTCTCTTTACAGATCCGGTTGATTTTATCTTTGGATATATCCAGATCAGCAGTGATTCGTTTTAACGTTAAAGGTTCAGCTATGTGGTCTTCCACAAATTTTGTTAAACGTTCTGTTTCGGCTCTATTGACGGAAGGAAGGAAAGTATCGATATCTTCCATAGATAGAAGGTAAGCAAGGATGGTTTCAATCAATGCAGCAGAGAATAATGGCTGAATCTCTTCTGCCAGAGAAACGGTATCCATCAGATTTTCGATATAAACCGGCAGTCTGGATTCGGATATCTCTGTATAAAAAGAATATTTGCCCAGAATATTTTCCTGATAGAGACGAAGCAGTATGAAACGGTGCTCGGCCGGTATAATTTCCGGTGTGAACATGATACTGCTAAAGGTAATTTCTGTTTCCGGTTTAGCCAGCAGGGTATGCGGGATGTTTGGCGGAATCAGAATAATGCTGTCCTCCGGCATAGGGAAAGACAGCTGGTTCATAATAAAGACAGCATTTCCTTTTTCCAGATACAGTATTTCGTAGTTGGTATGTGTTTTCAGTGTATGATTTTCTTCATTTAATTTATCACTCTGCATACAGATGCGGCGATAAGCGAGTCCTTTTAACTGATTTTCAACGAGTATCATAAAATCTCCCCTTTGTTTGTATATTTTGAGTAAGAGTATATCACTTTCATTTGCAATAATCAATAGGGCAAAAAATAATTTGCAATATAAACTGTATCTCTATGGTCTGCATAGGAGTCGTTTGCCCCGGTGGGCTGCCGCTGGCTGCAGTGCGTATCTGTTTTTTCGCTGACACCCCGGTTTGTAGAAAGACAGGCACTCCAATGGACATCACGAAACGCGCCATTGAGTTGTTTGAGTCAACCGCTAGTGATTTCAATATCTTTTTTAGGCACACTTCCGTTCGGTCTCCAACGCAACGGTACGTAAGCTCCCAGAGAACGGGAGCTAAGTACCGGCGTTTTCAAACGGCCT
>JBJELB010000112.1:0-4928 GCA_051878935.1 Lachnospiraceae bacterium
ATGAGGCAGAACCAATCGTCAGCGCCATCACACCTGTTCCGGGCGGAGTAGGAACTGTAACCACAAGTGTGCTTGTGTCCCATGTTATAGAAGCGGCTCTCAGAATGGAGAGATAAGACATTTTTCTTCGAAAGATGAAACTAAAAAGTATATTGAAATAAAAATAAGCATATGATATACTGTGTCCAGGCAAAGGATGCTATTATATGTTCAATGGTATTTATGTCGAAAGACAAATAAAAACCCAGAGATGGCGGTCTCTGGGTTTTTGTGTTCTGATGCCATACATCGGAGAAAATGCCAGGGGCAAGGTCTGTAAATGAGGCACTAGAACGTTTGGGCTAGTTGTCGTCTGACTCTCCATCTAACCACTTGCATGCATAGTTGGCGGCTATACCTGCCAAAACGGAGAGTATAAAGGATACTATTAAGGTCAATGGTGTCACCTCCCTCCTGTTGCCAGGATTTGGTGCGACAACTAAACTGGTACCCAGATGATGGACTTCAACATGACAGTTGAAATACCCATCGTCTGGGTATTTTTTGTTGTCAGGAGGTCATCATGTATCAGTACAGGGAAAACAATGTTGAGAAACTAAAGAATGTTACAGGGGTTAAGTATGTTGATAAAAAACTAATAGAGTTTACTCTTGATTTTAGAATTCAGTTGTTTGAAAAATGGAAGGCATCACCTGTAGAACGAACAATAGAGGAAGGACTGAAAGAGGTTGGCATAGCTTGTGAAGATGCAACAAACCATTTATGCCGTGAGTTACATAGTAAGTTCTTAATGGGGGGATACCCGCTTCATCAGGGGAAGCGTGAGTACCTTGAGGATACTGGATATAAGGAATCCAATCCATTAATTCTATCTGGAAAATATCATCGTCTCCAAAGACACTGGGGATTGGAAATAGATCCGGAATTCAGAATGGAATTAAAGAGAACCTATCCTGATATTTCAATTGAAGAAAAAATGACTTTTCTTGGTCTGAACCCGTTGGATGTAGGCTATAACAGAATTAACCGCCTTAAAACAGAATTCGAAGAAGAAGCCAGACATAGTTTTCGCAAGTCCGAAAAACAACCTGAAAATGTTTTGGAAGCAACTGAGCCAGCCGTCACTTCACATGGTTTGTGCCGGCATCCGTATGTTAAGGGGATTGAACGGGGAGAGCTGCTTATGACGGAAGCATTCTTCAATGAGACATACCTTCTGGAGCTTCCCATACATGAAGTATTTAATCTCTACGAAATAGATGGAAGTCAGGTGAGTGAAAACAGCAAGATTCGGATTCATACAACGATGACGCATTGGACTGCAATAAATGTAACAAGTTTTTCATCAGACGAAATGGTATTAAGAATTCAGCGGGCCCGATTAAAGAGAATGTATGATACGGCAGTATCTAATTTCCGGCGTATTGGAGAAAGATATGCAGATATGCCCATAGAAGCAAGGAGACGGCTATGCAAATGGATTGACAGTATTCCAAAAGACCCAATGAAATTTTTTGTAAAAAAAAGGATTCTGGAATGGGCAGGAATCTCAAAAAGCCAGTATTACGCGCTGCTGGGTGATGAGAACTATGGAACCAGTGCCATAAAGAAAGCGAATCAGGATGAAACAGACATAGAAATGATTCGAAAGGTGATAGCTTATAAAGGTTTTGAAAAAGGAATCCGGCAGGTATATATGCTTATGCCAAAGCTTACAGGTGAGCGGTTCAGTATCTATCGTATACGCCGTCTTATGAATAAGTATGGCATTCGGACCACCATCCGGCGTCCAAGCAAAAACAGAAAGGCCATGAAGGAGCTGATTGCAAGAAATAAGAAGGCGAACCTTCTGATGCGGAAGTATAAGCTTCACAGACCCAACGAGGTGCGTCTTACGGATGTCACATATCTTGATTATGGAGATGGATTAAGGGCTTATGGTTCTGCATCTGTTGACCCTGTTACAGGCAGACTTATCTGTTTTGTCATCAGTGAGAATAATGATCTTCAGCTGGCACTTGATACTCTTAAAGCTATGGATTCCTATCCGGCAAAGAGTGGTGCAATACTCCATTCAGATCAGGGAATCTTATATATGGCAGATGATTTCCAGGCGGCTGTTGTGGAAAGGGAGCTGACACAATCCATGTCAAGGCGTGGTAACTGCTGGGATAATGCAGTACAGGAATCCTTCTTTGGTCACTTTAAGGATGAATGCCACTACAGCAGGTGTAAAACCTTTGAAGAATTGCAGAAAAGTATTGATGAATACAGTGATTACTATAATAATGAAAGAGGCATGTGGGATAAGGGTAGAATGACTCCCGCAGAGTATGAGAAGTATCTTACGGATATGGATGATGAGACATTCGATAAGTATCTTGCAGAAGAAGAAAAGAAATACATTGAAATGAAGGAAAAAGCTGCACAGAAGGCTGTGCAGGATGCTAAGGATTATAAGGCATTTATAGAAGAAGCGATGGAGGAATTACAGTAAATGAAGTTGGCAGATAATTCGAAAAAGTATAAGTATTCAGATGGTTCGGACAGACCGGATGATAAGATAATCCCATTTCTGGATAATGAGTTTGTTACAGGATTCAAGGAGGACAGGCTCTTTTATTCCAGGGATTTTGATATAGCCATGTATAAGAAGATACATGATGAAGGAATGACCTATGTGGAAGCATACAATGCATTGGGCTTTGATACAAACATACTGGGAACTGACAGGGCAAATGCTGCCGGAAAGCGCGTGATGCAGAAGGCCAAAGATAATAAACTCTTTACCATAGATGCAGCTAATTATGATGGTTCCGTTCCGATGGAACAGATGGGAAATCTCACGCCGGAAGAAGAAAGAGCATACCTGAAAGCCCGTAATCATTATCTTGAAGAAATGCTTTTGGCTCAAAAAAAAATCCGATCCGAATTGGAGGAGTTCTTTACCTGATAGAAGAACAGGAAATATGTGCCGACAGATTTGAGATGGTCGATGCGTTTATAAATAAACAAAAATCAAAAGCAGACGGTTATAATACAACCCAGTGCCTTCGCATGTTTGGTGTTTCTGACTCGGGATACTATGCATGGAGAGGCAGACGTGATGATATCTCTGGAAAACGTGCACAGAAAAAGGCTGAGCGGGATAACATCAAAGAAAAAATGCGCCGGATTATTGTTGCAAGAAATGGTGTTGTGCCTGGTAAGAGAACCTTCAGAGTGGAGCTTTTTAGGCGGTTCGGTCTTACCGTTAATACCAAGCGTATCGCTTCTGCCATGAAAGAAATGAATCTGGTGGCACAGATGCCTCATAAGGATGCCTACAAGCATCAGGCCAGTCATAATCATGTGTGTGCTGCTCCTCCTAATGCAGTAAATCAGGATTTCTTTATAGGACCAAGACGGGTAATACTGTCTGATATCACATACCTATACTACGGAGAATACCGCAATCCGTTCTACCTGTGTGTATTCAGGGATGCCTATACGAGAGAAAATCTTGGCTGGAGCATTGGCAGATATATGTCGGTTGATCTTGTGAAAAAGGCATATGAAGCCATGAAGAAATATCATGGTGAAGAACTCTCAGGCGTTCTTAAAGCAGATGAAGTGTATGTGCATCATGATCAGGGCAGCCAGTACCTGTCAACAACATTTACGCAGCTTTTAAAGGATGATGGCTTTGTCCAGTCTGTGTCAGCAAGAGGAAACTCACAGGATAATGCGCCGATGGAGAGCTTCTTTGGAAGACTTAAGACAGCAATCATGGACATGGTAGCTCTTTGTAAGGACTATGATTCTGCCAGCAGGCTGGCGGATGGATATCTGAAAGCCTATAACAGGGAGCATTATCAGTATGATCTTGCCGGTCTTACTCCGGAAGAATTCTATCAGTATGCTACGACAGGCATTTATCCGCTTGACAGCTACTTTGGAGTTCCGGCCTCCGCTATGATGACCGGTGGGGAGCTTAAGAGGGTACGCAGAAGGTATGCGGATGAGGAGTCAGCTAAAAGACGTGAAGCCGGTAAGAAGAAGCGGGAAGAAAAACGCCTTGTGGATCCGCTAAAGATTGTGCAGCGTGATAAGAGCCTGATAAAAAGTGTCATATCGGTATGGAATGATAAAAAAGCTGTGGCTGCAGGTCAGATAGCAAAAATGGAGCAGCTACTGGAACTGATAGATAAGGCTTTTGAGTTTATAAAGACACTAGCAGAGGAAAAACTGGAAGAACTGAAAGAGCCGCTTGCGTGGAGAAACTACGAGGAACTAAGGTATGTGTTTGCAATGAATGAGCTGTTCTAAAACACTTTAAAATATATTTTCCAAAAGAAACATACAATAGTATAATGAGGCTGACTGCATTAGGGGCAGGTATGGCCTTGGAATTCCGCTATTGCGGGTATTCCACACCACCTGATAATGCAGTCATTTTTGTTGAAACCGGTAGTCGTACCGGTCTATTTGTGGTGGGAAAAGCAGTGTGGCTGTCATATCAAAGTTCAAACTGTCTACTCAAAGTCCATTAGATGTCTACAGAGATTCGGGACTGCCTAGGGAAAGTCCACCAATGTCCGATTCAGTTCCACCGCTGTCAATCAGGATTCCTCGAAACATTAAAATCTGTCTAAAAAAAGTCCTTGACTTTTGAACCAGTTTAAACATAATAATTGTAACATAAAAACAATACGCATTATATAAAAAATTCATAAAAGCGTATTACAAAAGGTAATAATGGACAAAGAAGAAAGAAAAAAATTAAGAAAATCCAAAATCCAAGCCCGTGATAGTTTCTCTACAGAAGCACGGGGGCAATTATCTAAAAAAATTGCAGATCAGATTCTTGCATCTGAGGAATTCCAGCAGTCAGAGACGGTTTTGATCTATCGTGGAATCCGGGGTGAAGTCCGCCTGGAAGCCCTTGA
>JBJELB010000113.1:0-4766 GCA_051878935.1 Lachnospiraceae bacterium
GTTTCTATAGTGTGTTAATGTAGTTTCAAATACTACTTCATGTAAAAGGAGGAACACTTATGACGAATCAACCGAAAAAAAAGACAAAACTGTCAGAGAAAATCTCCATTCCGCGATATACTCTTGGCGAGGAATTAATGAATGCCATCACGCATGGTATCGGTGCCGGTCTCAGTATTGCTGCCACTGTACTTTGTATCGTGCGCGCCGCTCTACACCATAGTGCGAAAGGCGTCGTCAGCTCCTGCATCTACGGAGCATCACTTCTGGTATTGTATCTGGTGTCCACTATATATCATGCACTTCGTGTCAATAATGGAAAGCGTGTATTTCGTATTCTGGATCATTGCAGCATCTTTCTCCTCATTGCCGGAACCTATACGCCATTCGCACTGCTTGTCTTACCACCAGCGTGGGGATGGACCATTTTCGGCATCATCTGGGCAGCTGCCATCGTTGGCATCGTATTCAATGCGATTGATGTACAGCGTTATGCCAGATTCTCCATGACCTGTTACCTGCTGATGGGCTGGCTAATCATTATCGCTTTTAAAGTGCTTTATCAGAATCTCGCATGGAATGCGGTTATTCTTCTTATCGCAGGTGGTGTCGTGTATTCAATAGGAGCAATCCTATACGGCATAGGAAGTAAAAAACGATATATTCACTCTATCTGGCATTTCTTTGTCATTGGAGGGAGTATCCTGCATTTCTTCGCTATCTATCTCTATGTGCTGTAAACATTCATGATATACAAAAAGGTACTGCCGGTTTCATTCAAAGAGACCACAGTACCTTTTATTTTATCTTATCTCGCTTCCCCTAAGAAAAACAATGCAAGTGTTCCCGGACCGGAATGTGCTCCAATTGTTGGACCAACATAATCAATCAGGAAAGACTCAATCCCATATTCTTTCTTAACCTGCTCTGCCAAATAGTTGGCATCCTCTTCGCAATCACCATGACTGATAAATACGACATCATTCTGATCACGATAGCTGCCCATCTGCTCACCCATACGCTTCACAAGATCCTGAATGGATTTCTTCCGTCCACGTGCTTTACCAAGGCTAACCAGATGCCCCTCATTATCAACATGCAATATCGGTTTAATGTTTACTATCGTGCCAAGGACAGCCGTTGCCGCTGAGATTCTGCCACCGCGATGCAGATGATTCAAATCATCCACAGTAAATATATGACACAGATGTAATTTATTCGTCTCCACCCAGTCCACAACTTCATCATAAGATTTTCCCTGTGCCTGAAGCTCTAGAGCTTTATGCACCAATAAGCCCTCACCAAGCGAAGCAGCCAGTGTATCAATCACTGTGATACGACGCTCCGGCATTTCTTCTTTTAACTCTTCCGCTGCAATACGGACACTGTTGTAGGTACCACTCAATCCGGAAGAAAAAGCCAAATGGATAATATCATAACCTTCCTCCAATAATGGCTCGAACAATTCACGCGCAACACTCGGATTCGCCTGTGAAGTCGTAGGCATCTTTCCATCACGCATCATCTGATAAAACTCCGGATAAGGCAGTGAATTATCCTTATCATAAGTATTTCCATCCAACATATATTGTAGGGACATCACCGGAATCGTTTTCTCATCGATGTAGCCCTTCGGTAAATCTGATGTGTTATCAGTGGTTATAATATACTTTGACATTGTTCTATCCTCCCATCACATTTCTATTGTGATTATAACACATTAGCGTTACTTTGACAAACTCTTATAAAAGTAAAACAGAAACGGTAACGTTACAAAAAACGTAGCGATATCTGCCAGTGCCTGTGATATCTGAACACCTGTCAATCCGAAGAGTCTCGGCAGAATCCATATCAGCGGTATAAAAAAGATGCCCTGACGCAAGGATGACAAAAAGGTTCCGATTCCTGACTTTCCAATGACCTGAAATGTCATATTGGCAACCACTCCGGTTGCAATAAACGGCATCGATATACATTGCGCCCGAAATGTAGTAATGCCAATTGCAATCACTACGCTATCCTCGATAAACCATTTCATAATCGTCGGAGCAAGTGCAAAACCCAGAAGTGCTGAAATCGTCATTCCCACCGTTCCGACCAACGTCGTAAAAACAAATGCTTTTTTCACACGGTCTACATTCCCGGCACCATAATTATATCCCAGTACCGGCTGATATCCCTGCCCAAAGCCAATCAGGATTGAGAAAATCACCATAAATACCTTGGCTACAATGCTCATTGCTGCAACCGCTTCATCTCCAAACACCGCAGCATTATGATTTAATAAAATCGTAGCGATGCTTGCCAGCCCCTGACGAAATAACGAAGGGAGCCCCGTTTTCACAATTCTTCCATAAACCTTTACCTGTCTGGAGATGTTGCGAAAGGATACTTTCAATACACTTTTCTTCCGTAGGAAAAATGATAACAACAGCAACATACCGACACATTGGCTCAGAACCGTTGCAATCGCCGCTCCTGCCATTCCCCAGTCGAATACAAAGATAAACACCGGGTCCAACACGACATTAAGAAGGGCACCGGCCGCCATACCAAACATAGAAAGCTTTGCCTTTCCTTCCGCACGCAGCAGATTATTCAGCACAAAGGCCGCCATCATCACCGGTGCTCCTAAGAGAATATAGCGCATGTAGATGATTGCCAACGGTGCAATCGTCCGGGTCGCACCCAACAAATAAACGATTTTCTCTATAAAACAAAGGCCAAGCACCGCAAACAGAATGCCCAAAAACAATGCACTAAAAAAACCGGAGGATGCAGTGGTGTCTGCTTCCTCCGAATTACGTTCTCCCAGCAACCGGGAAATAAGACTTCCTGATCCCATACCAATCATAAAACCAACGGATTGAATCAACGCCATCAGAGAGAATACAACACCTACTGCGCCTGATGCAGTCGTACCAAGCTTTGCAATAAAATACGTATCCACCATGTTATACATCGATGATACTAACATACTCACAATCGTAGGGATCGCTTGTGATACAATCAATATCGGGATTTTTTTCTGTGTCATACGCTGATACTGTTCTGTATTTCTCCCATCTCCCATAGAATCTCCTCCTATGTCTACAGCTTCTTTAATAATTTTGCCAATGCAGCCTTTTCTCCCATTACAATCAGATGCTCTGCGCTTTCCAGAACATGCTCCGCCATCGGCAACATCTGCACTCTGTCTCCATCCTTCGTTCCGAGTACACTCACATGATATTTTGCACGGATATCAACATCGCGTATCGTTTTTCCTATCCATTCCGCCTTGGTCGGAATCTCGCAAATTGAGTATCCGTCCATTAACTCAATGTAATCAAAAATATGATTGGCACTATGTCTCTGTGCTATCCTTTCAGCGATATCCCTGTCCGGATAAACCACCTCATCCGCTCCGTTTCGAAGCAGGAATTTGGCCTGAATGTCACGCGTTGCTTTACTAACCACATATTTACCGCCTAATTCCTTTACCAGGCTGGTTACTTCCAGGCTGCTCTGAAAGTTCGTTCCAATGCAGACAAAGATCAAATCAAAATTTCGGATTCCCAAACTCTCTAATACACTTACATTCGTACAATCCCCAATTTTCATATTGGTAACATCCTGTGTCAGATCCTCCAACACCTCTTCCCGTTCATCCACAACCATCACTTCATGTCCCAGCTCCAGCATCTTATGACACAAATGATGACCAAACCGTCCCATACCAATAATCAATACTGATTTCATACTATTTATCCTCCCGCATTTTCATTAAATTATACAAAATCTGTTATTTTTGCATTCTGAAGGCGCAGATACTGTCCCTTTTCTAATACTATTTCTTTCTTCGAACGGAAACGCATAATCGAAATGGTTGACTTCGCCCTATGCTTTGCATCCCGGTAGACCGTTGCAATCGATACCTCGCCATGCTCCAATGGTTCAATCTTGTATGTTCCGGGCTTTAAGTTTTTGCCCACCTCAAACATACCACTGCCATCTGTCTTCACCTTACTGTCCTCAAATGCAATTGCACGTCCGTGCTGAATCCTCACGTGCTCGCCCTTACTGACCTTGATAATTGTATTATACGTAAAACGATCCAGTGCTACAATATGATCCAGTGAATACGGAGGTTTTTCCCATACCGAAATACTCCCCTGATGACCGGTAGCAAATACCGCATAGGTTCCCGGTTTCATCGTTTCTCCTACCTCGTACGTACCGGCATGATATACTGTCACCTTTTTCCTATTCTTTGTTGCCGCCCGGACACTGATTACTGACGAATTTCTGTCCGTTACTGCTCTATCTGTTCTATCCACTGGTGGCATCCCGGTCATTCCCCATACAAGGGATACTGCCAGTGCCATACCTATCCATCGTTTCTTCATACTCATTCCTCTTTTCTAATAATTGGTCACAAACGCAGTTCGAATATCGCATATGTCTGCGCTCCTATATAGCAAAAAAAGCGACCCTTATGCCAATCATAAGAACCACTTTTCTCTTTGAAACGTATAAAGCGCGAGACGGGACTCGAACCCGCGACCCCAACCTTGGCAAGGTTGTGCTCCACCAACTGAGCCACTCGCGCATATGTCATATTGTGTCAACCACTCAACAATCAGTATTCTACTAAATCATCTGTCATTTGTCAACACCTAATTGAGATTTTTAATGCCGGCGACCGGAATCGAACCGGTACGGGAGTATAAGTCCCGCAGGATTTTAAGTCCTGTGCGTCTGCCAGTTCCGCCACGCCGGCATAA
>JBJELB010000114.1:0-4737 GCA_051878935.1 Lachnospiraceae bacterium
ATTTCCAGAGGCTTGTTTGCCATGCCTTGAATTCAGATATTTTATGGGAAGTTGAGCTAATTATACCAGTTTTCAGCTGATTATGCTTTATATAATTTAACAAAATCAAGAATTTTTATGGTGTGGTGGAATTTACCGCTGCACTGGAATTTAAAATTTCAAGTCAGCTATATTTCACATGTTTTGAGAAACGTGGGACAATTCAAAAATTGCCCCACATCCATTACCTTCTAAAACTATCCCTAACCTTCTCAACCACCTGCCCAATACTCTCCAGAAACCTTTCCAGCAGATTCCTTCCATCCACCACAAACCGTTTCATAAAATCATATGCTTTATTCAGTGTTTCCCGAAGTTTAGAATTCTCAGCTTTCAGTTGCTCATTCTCATACATAACATCTATAAGTTTATCTCTCAAGTCTTCATTACCACCGGAACCTCTAGCCATTTCATAAACCATCTCCGCAATCTCTGCTTTTCTCTCCAGCTTCGTTGTCTTCTCCTCTAAATCCACCAGAGTATCGCTTTGAGTTTTGATATAAGCCTCGATTCTGTCAGCTCGTTCATTAGCCTCTTTTAACCGTTCATCAGCCTCCTCATAATCCATTTGCTTAACCGCTACCCGCATGGACAAGGTATCATACTCCTTAACAAGTTGCTTTTTTTCATGCTCCAACTGTTCATTCTCCTGCTGTTTTTCATCAGCCTGCTCCTTCAATTCATCGTAACGGATTTCCTCTTTTAACACTTTATATTCCATAACCGATAAATCATGATTGCGACCTTTGGACTTTTCTCTTATCTGTTCCCCAAGAACAATTTCCGCTTTCTGATTAGCAAACGCTCTTAATTTATCCTGAAGAACTATCGAAAGCACTTCCTTGGTAAATACCTTTCGTTTGGATACCTGCTTAGACATTCCCTTCTTGTAACCTGTACCTACCGGAACTCCTACCACATGCATATGAGGACTGTCCTCATCCATATGGACTACTGCATTAGCTACCACAAACTGTGGAAGTTGATATTGCAGCTCCTCTAACAACATCCTATAGATTCGCCTCATAAAAACTTTATTCTCGCAATGTTCATGCCAATATGCTCTATCCCCTATCTGGATAATAATCTCCACCGCCATATCCTGTTCCTTATTGGCTACATGTTCAAAATAGTTTTCAATCTTTCGATCTGCTCTACTCTGATTTTCATTATAGACCTTTAAAGTTTCATCAAATTCCTGATGATAAACAGTTTTTACATCCTGAACAAGATTGTCGGTTCCGTATAATAGAAAAATATTTTCTGCACTATATTCTTCTGATTTGTATTTTCTTAAATTGTGCTTTGCAACTCCAGCTAACTTCGACTTAGAAGTTATTGCACTTTTCCTATTGCTCACATGAGCTGTAAATGATATTCCTTCCATCCACTTCCTCCTTATCTGTCTTTCCCTACGAAGTGATGCTTATCATCTTTGCTTTGCCACAGATGATAACCCCCTAGCACTTTCGTCAAGCCGAAAATGCGGGGGCTCTCCGAGGGTTACACCGACAGGGAGCCAAGCTCCGGTCGGTGTATATTAACCGCTACCCTTATTTAAGTAATCCATCTTAATCACATCCTTTCTCTAATCTTTCTATATTGCTTCAGGAACACTTCTGAAGTAACCTGTCTCTTCCCAAACTTTTTTATCGGGGCAATAATAGTTGTATTCATTCGAATCTTCCATCTTTATTGCTACACCGAATTTGAGAATCCCTTGCTGAATACCAACTCTTACATACTGAGCATCCTTTCCCATAGCCTTCGCTATCTCCTTAATTGGAACATTCCTTCCTGTAAAAGCCGGTAACTCAACCTTATATTGAATTTCCGGCATTCTATGCACCTCCTCGATTCTTCCAGAGCATTATTTGCTCTGTGTCTGTTTTGCATTATACAGAGTGTTTGTTGCTCTGTCAAGAGCACTAATGGTTATGTTGACATTTCTATATTTGTATGTTAGATTGTATTGTACAGGAGGTTGATAAGATGAATACTGGTAAAAAGATTAAGCTAATCCGTACATTTCGTGGATTAACGCAAAAAGAGCTTGGTGACTTAGCCGGCATTCATGAAGTCGCAATTCGTAAATATGAGTTAGGAAAGAATCTTCCGAAACCGGAACAGTTACGAAAGATTGCAGACGCATTGAATGTAAATGTCAACACACTTGCAGAATTTAATATTCAGACAGACGGAGATATACTACCTCTCCTGTTTGCTATCGACGAAGCATTTCCTGCCACTATTAAAGATGTAGATGGCGTACCGGGAATCTTCTTCGAGAACAAAAGTCTGGTACAGTTTCTGAAGGATTGGCAGGCTATGAAAGAATTATTACAATCAGGCAGTCAGACACAGGACAATTATGAAATATGGAAAACCATCCGTCCAAGTGTTACAAAGGTAACCCACGAGGAGTAAGATTGGCACAGGAATCGCTTATCAGCTTGCTGAATTTAAGCGAAAGGAATGGTGCAAATGAAGTTACCCAACGGATACGGAAGCGTTGTAAAACTTTCCGGTAAAAGAAGAAATCCTTATCTTGTACGAAAGACCAACGGTTGGCATTTCGATAAAGAAAAGGACAAACAGGTTCAGGATTTTATTATTATAGGTTATGCTCCTACCAGAGCAGAAGGCTTACAGATGTTAGCCGACTATAATAAGAATCCATTTGATACGAAGGCTGCCAAGATGACATTTGATGATGTATATGAAGAATGGTCAAAGCGCAAATACCCTACCGTGTCAGAATCTAATGTAAAAGGCTACACAGCCGCTTATAAGACATGTAGCAGTCTATATCATAAGGTGTTCAAGGATTTAAAGCTTGTGGACTTACAGACTGTCATTGATACCTGCGGTAAGAATTATCCTACCTTAAGAAAAATCAAGGTACTGTTCAATCAGCTTTATGATTTTGCTATCAAGAATGATATTTGCAATAAGGATTATTCCACCTTTGTAGATGTTGTTCAGTATAAGGACCGCAATCCGAATAAGTATGACCGAAACAAATTTGAGAAGGAAGAAATTGAACGGATATGGGAGCAGAAAGACGATAAGTATTATCAAATCATATTGATGCTACTGTATAACGGAGTAAGAATCTCAGAGTTCTTGGATTTGAAAAAGGAGAATGTCCATCTGGACGAGCAATACTTCAATGTGATTAGCAGTAAAACCGAGAATGGAATCCGAAAGGTTCCTATCGCAGATAAGGTCCTACAGTTCTACAAGGCTTGGTTTGAAGATAATCCAGAATGTGAGTATCTTATCCATACACCGGATGGCAAACACTTCCAATACCGAAATTATTATGACAGCTACTTCCATCCACTGATGGAACAACTTAAGATTGACCGCACACCACATTGCTGCAGACACACATGTATTTCCATGTTAGCAGAAGCAGGTGTGAATCAGACAATTATTAAGAAGATTGTGGGACACTCCGGTGCTATGACTTTGACCGAAAAAGTATACACACACTTTGATATAAAGGAGCTTGTAGATGCGATTAATAGAATTTAAGAAGCAATCGGTGCAATTCGCAAATCACTCCGTGATTTTGCTCATGTCGCGCTGGCGCGCTATATTTGCCGCCGAATATATGTCTGTGAGTGCAAGCACTCCCATCCAATATTCAACAGCAAATGCACCGCTTGTAGAAACGCGCAAAATAAAAAGGACATTCCTCAGTATTTCTACTGAAAAATGTCCTATACATATCATAATCTTTGTTGCATACTTGTTGCATATGTGTTGCATACCATTTGAAATCCAGCACATCTGACAACTTTCCACAACTTCTGTAACCCTTGTAAAATGGGCTTTTCTTGATATCTTCGTTTTCGAAAGATTATCTCTTTGAGAACTGTGGTGCTCTACGGGCTGCTTTGAGACCGTATTTCTTACGCTCTTTCATTCTTGGATCTCTTGTAAGGAAACCTGCTGCCTTAAGAGTAGGTCTGTAATCAGCATCTGCTTTAAGGAGAGCTCTTGAGATACCGTGTCTGATAGCTCCGGCCTGACCTGTTGTTCCACCACCGTGAACATTTACCATAACATCAAACTTATCAACTGTCTCAGTTGCTACAAGTGGCTGACGAACGATAACTTTTAAAGTCTCAAGACCGAAATAGCTGTCGATGTCTCTTTTATTTATTGTAATATTACCTTTACCAGGCATAAGATATACTCTTGCAATACTGCTTTTTCTTCTTCCTGTTCCGTAGAACTTTGCGCTAACTGCTTTCTTTGCTGCCATTGTTATTTCCTCCTTCTAATTAAAATGTTAAAACTTCAGGCTTCTGAGCTGCATGCTTGTGATCAGGTCCAACATATACATGAAGCTTTGTATACATCTCTCTTCCTAAAGGTCCCTTTGGAAGCATTCCCTTAACTGCATGTTCGATAACTCTTTCAGGATGCTTGTTTAACATTTCTCTTAAGGTAGTCTCTTTCAGACCGCCTACCCAGCCTGAATGATTGTAATAAACCTTCTGGTCAAGCTTCTTACCTGTTACGCTGATTTTCTCTGCATTGATTACGATTACATAATCACCTGTGTCCATGCTTGGAGTGTAGGTAGGTTTGTTCTTTCCTCTTAAAACCTTAGCTACTTCTGAAGCAAGACGACCTAATGTATATCCTGTAGCATCAACTACATACCATTTTCTTTCAATTGTT